>AP028876.1:1903796-2221095 GCA_036323355.1 Gottschalkiaceae bacterium SANA
TATGCGATGATTGAGAGTGTTTCCAAGCAAGCCGTCGATAAGCGAGCCCGTTTTTCCCCTTGAATCAATCGTGTTGCCGCTTCATAGTATCGTTTATTGGTACAGAATTGATAGCCCCCGCTAATTTTTCGGATATTGATCCCCTTATCCGTATATTGCACAATCAATTCTTCCATTTCTTTTTCAATTAGACTTGGATCGACTTGTAGCACCTTGGCCAAATCGTCTCCTTTGACTGGGTCTCCATGGGCAAATAGAATGCATTCCATGGCGTTTTGTAAATGATTCATGCACTCACCTCATTCCTTGATAAGAATAGTTCCTTATCGTCTCCTGCTTCCACAGTGATTTCCTGTTGTTTTAATAATTCTAAAATCCCTAAAAAAACTGAAATATAATAGGCCACGGGTTTGCCGGGCGGAAAGCAATCCTCAAAGGACACTTTCGATTTCTTTAATTGGCTTCGAACCGATCGAATGCCGTCTTGTATCGTATATTGTTTTGCTTCCATTTTGAACTGAGGAATCTTCTCTATCAATTCTTGAGAACCCTCAAATCGATCCATAATCCGTTGAAAAGCACCCAGAAGATCCATGCTACGAACATCATCAAGCATCAATTGTGCTTCGTTGACAGGAATTGATTCCTTTTCACGAACCATAAATGGCTCTGCCTCGTACTCTTTATGTACCAACCATTTGGCAATCTCTTGAACCTGTTTGTAGGCCAAGAGTTGCTTAACCAATTCGTCTCTTGGATCCTCAACCTCGTCAGCCTGCAAGGATGCCTGATACTGAGGCAAGAGCATTTTCGACTTAATCTCCACGAGAGTAGAAGCCATGACAAGAAACTCACTTGCAATGATGAGATTGAATTTCTTCATAGAACCCAAATAAGAAAAATATTGCTCTGTAATCGTTGAAATCGAAATATCGTAAAGATCCATTTGATTCTTTTCAATTAAGTGAAACAGCAGCTCAAAGGGTCCTTCGAACTGCTCCAATATAATCTTCATTGCGCCACATCCTTAATAAATTAAGTTCATATATCCCATTACCAGAGGACCCATCACTTTAGAGATTGCATTGGTCATAATGGCAATCAATAAAAAGATATACAGGTATCGCTGATTCCGGTACATCCAAAATTCCATCTTCGTTGGCAAAAGACTCATCAAGATCTTAGAACCATCCAAGGGAGGAAAAGGCAGGAGATTAAAGAAACCCAAGCCCAAGTTGACATAGATTAAAAATAAAATGGTATCTAGAGAAAAGGCGTTGGTTGGGAAGTAGACTTTCAAGCCCAACAATAAAATAGTTGCTAGTCCAAGATTGACCAAGGGACCTGCCAAAGAAACCAAAATTGTATCGCGTTTTCGATGGGCAAACAAACTTGGGTTGATGGGTACAGGTTTTGCCCAACCAAATCGAAGAAACAGCATGCACAGAGCGCCCACTGGATCGATATGATGAATGGGATTCAAGCTGAGACGTCCGCTTCTTCGTGCTGTATCGTCTCCTAGCCAATCTGCCATCTGACCATGGGCATATTCGTGAATACTGATGGTAAATAATACGGCAATTGCATTTAATATCCACTGAAATATCGATGCAGTCGTCATTTGATCAATCCTTTCTGCTTGGCAATGAAATATGCACAGATCGTTTTCGCATCATGAAGTTCCCCGCGCAGGATTCTTGATTCGAATTCGCTACATTCCATCCAGATCACTTCTACACATTCATCCTCATCAAGATCCTGTGCGCCACGTGATTGAATCTCATCAGCAAAATAGAGCTGAATTTTTTCATCGGTATAGCCGACAGATGGATAAATTTTTCCTAGATCCGTCATGGATTCGACAATAATGCCCGTTTCTTCACGCAACTCTCTTGCGGCGCAAATCGAGCTTTCTTCCTGAAAATCCAATTTCCCAGCAGGAATTTCAAGAATCATTTGATCCATCGCTTTTCTATATTGTTGAACCAAAAGGATTTGCCCCTGATCAACAAGCAAAATTCCAACACCACCCGGATGTTCAATAATTTCGCGCTTGGAATACTTTTGATCCGCCAATTCAACGGTATCAACACGCAATTTAATGATTTTCCCGTCATATATTTTTTTCGAACTAATGGTTACTTCTTGCTTCATAGTCAATTTGTTCCTTTCTCTTCTCTGCATAAATAATCATTTCTTTTGCATACTCATGGCCAGAACGGGACGTTTCCTCACCCGATACCAATTGAGAAAGAGCGGTAATTCGCTCTTCGCCTCTTCGTTGAACGGCTTGGGTATACACTTGGTCCAGATCCGTTGTCTTTTGAAGCTGATAATAATGATCGGCAAAAGCAGCAATCTGAGGCTGATGCGTCACGCAAATCACCTGATGTTTCCGGCCTAAATCATGTAATACTTCCGCAACTCTTAAGGCAGCCTTCCCACTCAAGCCTGAATCAATTTCATCAAAAACCATGGTATCAGTTGTACCCGATTCCCCCTGGCATATTAATAGCGCCAAAAGAATTCGAGAAGCTTCTCCACCTGAAGCAATTTTTCTCAATGGCATCAGGCTTGAACCAAGATTCGTACGAATAAAAAACTCAATTTCATCGTATCCAGAAACATTCAATTCAGAGCGTTGCGCCACTTGAACCTCAAAACAAGCATCGCGCATTTCCAAGCCTTGAATTTGCTCCGTAATCAAGGTGGAAATCAACTGAGCTACTCGCTGTCGTTCCTGTGTTAAACGTTTAGCAGCCGCTTCCGTATTGGATTTGGCTTTTTGGCAATTGTCGAGCAGTTGACTTTTCTTTTCTGCCGCTTCCTTAAAATCAAACAATTGCTCTTGAATTCCACGAAGATAGATCAAGAGATCCGATAGATTCATATCGTATTTTCGAGTCAAATCATAATAGACTTGTAGTCGGTTCTCAATAACTTCCAATCGCTGCGGATTCAATTCAAGATCGAGTACAAGCTCGTTTATTGTTGCGCCCACCTCCAAAAAGGATTCTGTTATCACCGCTATTTCCGGTATAAAAGGCGTCAGTTTTTCATAATAACCCGCCAAAACCTCAAGGTCTTGGTGAAGCCCTTCTGTCAACTCAATCAAATGATCGCTTCCATGAATCCGATCCAGCACTTGCTGACCCCGTTTCACAATTTCTTTTCCATTTTCCAAAACACGCAATTCCTCTTCCAACTCGTGAAGTTCTTCCTCACTCAGGTTAGCGGAATTCAATTCTTCTTCTTGAAACTTCAAAAAGCTTTCTTCCTTGGCAGATATCAAATTAGATTGAAACATTTGATAAACTTGCAAGGTTTCTTGATAGAAATCCCATTGCTTCATATAATTTCGTATTGCATTCTGCAATTTATAATCGTTGTAGGCATCCAAATACAACGGATGATAAGACTTTTTCATTAGGTCTACACTTTGATTTTGAGCATGCAAGAGGATTAAAGGACGAAATAATTCTCGTAAAAACCCCACTGTAATGTGCCGATGATTGAGTAAAATGCGTGAGGAACCCGTTCGATAGATTTGACGAAAGACAATCAAGCTTTCAATATCTTCCCATCCTTGATCCATCAAGACTTGCTGAATAGACTGAGGAATTTGATCCAGAACCATCTCCACAGATGCATATTCTTTTCCGTCGCGTATCATGCTACGATCAGCGCGCAAACCTGTCAACCATGCAAAGGCTTCAAGAAAAATCGATTTGCCCGCTCCCGTTTCACCGGTTAAAATGTTTAATCCTGTCCCCAACGATAGTTGCAGATCTGCAATCGTAGCGAGGTTTTGTATGCGGATGTCTTTGATCATTTCACTCTCCTATTTTTCAATAATTTTATGAAATTCATCCTTAATTCCCTCCATATCCGCTTGATCGGATATGGCAATAAAAACGGTATCGTCACCAGCAATTGTACCAATGATTTCTTGTAGGTCCAAAACATCAATCGCAGAGGCTGTAATGGAAGCAGCGCCAGAAATGGTTTTAATAATAATCATTCGTCCAGAGGAATTGATCGCCAAAACAGAATTCTTGAAAATATTCGTCAATCTCTCCCGCAGAGCGTCGAAGTTAGCCTCCATCGTTGCATACTTATAGCGTCCATTTCTCGTCAAGGCCTTGATTAAACCCAATTCTTTCAAATCCCTCGACACCGTCGCCTGGGTAATCGAAAATCCATCTCGTTTCAAAAGTGCTGACAATTCTTCTTGTGTCTCAATTTCATGAAGCTTGATTAGTTTTAATATATGACTCTGTCTCGCATACTTTCTCATTTCTTTTCCCCCTTTTGATAAGCGTCAATTACGATTTTCTCTATCTCTTCAGCTGCTAATGAATCATTTTTATCTTCTTCAATATGCAAAAGGAACTCAACGTTCCCCTTTTTCCCTTGAATGGGAGAAGGAACCATCCCATGTAGATAATAGTGCTTAGCTTCCAATTCAAGAATTAATCGGCACAGACTTTGAAGCACAACCTTTGGATTTCTAACAATGCCACCCTTGGAAAGGGCTTTCTTCTCTGTCTCAAATTGCGGCTTGAACAAAAACAGAAACACTGCATCTTGTTCGGACAATCTTAATACATCCGCCCAAATTTTCCGAATTGAAATAAAGGAAACATCTGCCACAACAACATTCGGTTTCGTTCTCAACTCAATGGGGTCTATTGATCGAATATCTCGATTTTCCATCACTTGAACGCTCGCATTACACCTTAGGGAATCGTTCAATTGACAATCTCCCACATCAATCGCATAGACGTATTTCGCGCCATGATTCAAAAGGCATTGAGTAAAACCGCCTGTTGAAGCACCGACATCCATACACACTTGATCGTGTATCGATACGTCAAATTCTTGTAGTGCAGCTTCGAGTTTTAATCCTCCACGACTTACAAAGGGAATGGAATTGCGGCTTTCTTCAATTCGATCCCCTTGGTGAATGGAACGGCTGGGTTTTTTTATCACACGCCCATTCACGGTAAAATCGCCATTCTTTATTCTTTGAACAGCCCTTGAACGACTGATTTCTTCAAACAATTCAGTTATTGCTATATCAAAACGCATTATTTCTTCTTTCCCTTCTTAAGATCCTTCATTATACGAATATGAAATCGTTCATCTAAAATCTGTAGGATCCGAGCAACCTCTAAAACAATTTCCTTGTGACGAGATAAAGCTAACTCTTTCCCAAATGCCTTTCCACCTACGGTCATTGCAGCAAGAACACCGCTGAACACCACAGAAAGCCAAAATAAATCTTGTTCTGGAAAGCGTGAAACAACACGAAAGATAATAGAAGCACCTGCAGCACCACTAATAATTCCGCAAATATCCCCAATAACATCATTGCAGAAATTCGATACTTGGCTTGCATTGCGCACCAATAAAACCGCATACTTCGCCCGATAGTTTCCCTTCGCCGACATGGCGTGAAAGGGTTTTTCGGAGCTCGCGGCCACCGCTATTCCAATGGTATCAAAAACAACCCCTACAAATACAATGAAAAACAGAATCAAGAAAGCCAAAACAAGATACGCTCGGCTGATGACCTGATCTGAAACAAGGCTCGTAAAGATTGCTAGTATAAATGTTATCAATATAGTTTTATAGATCCAATTATATCGTTTCATATGACTCCTTTAAAAAAGCTGATAGCATAGGCTACCAGCTAATAGATGGAGGGTTAATGGTAAATTTTGCGGCTTAGGTCCAGCAGGATTTCCCAAACGAAAACTGCCTGTCGCCATAGCAGCGGTTCCCCTTTCATTTCGTTTCATCCGCGTCGCCACAAGAAGAGCTGGATCACCACTTAGGCCACACTGCAATCCCAATAACCACGAAGTCTAGGAGTTTTCCTCTACAACCTCTGCGTATCCTTATCCGCTTTTGCAGAAAGGGTTTCAATAGCAAAGCGTTTTGTCTCTTGGCCTTCGAGCCAAAACACCGATCTATTATCCACCGTTCCCACTCATGGCAGGCTACGCTGCAGCGAGTTTACACTCTCTGCAGGTGTTATCTTATTACGCTTCCATAATAAGTCTCCACGGAGGTAGGGTCATCGCCCGCATGCCATTGCAGATCGCCCCATCCTCCTTACTCCCAGAATCTCCCCCCGACTGGGCGTCAGAAGAATCAACCAGGAACTTCATCGATATGCCCTTTGACGGATTTTTGGCCCCGCCTTCAGGATACGTTCAGTTGACTAGAATACTTTTCCATCAATTTATTATAGCATGAACTTGTTTTTTGGACAAATTAACATCGCCGATTTAATAATTCTTTTACAATGGTTTGTAATTCTTGATGATTTGCAAAGGATGATAGGAGCTTGTCTGCTTGTTTAAAGAGTTCTTGGATGGTTTCCCGAGTCCGTTCAACCCCATATACTTTCAAAAAGGTTAGTTTTTCATTCTTATCATCAGAGCCAATGGGTTTTCCCAACTCTTCTTCAGTTGAGAAGACATCCAAAAGATCATCCTGCAGTTGAAATGCGTAGCCGATCACTTCACCCAAAGATTTCAGGGTTTCACATTCTTCCTCGCTTGCCCCCCCCACGATACCGCCAACTTCCAAGGCTGTTCGAATCAGGGATGCAGTTTTCTTTTGATGGATAAAAATTAAATCGTTTTCATCTGCTTCTTTTCCTTCAAAGAGGAGATCTGCTGATTGACCACCGATCATCCCCTGGATCCCCGAAGCAGTAAAAAGAGAATGCGCCGCCCTCAAAACTATTTTCGCATCTTCAGCTGATAATCCAGCTTCAATGACAAGCTCAATTGCCTGGTTTAACAAGCCGTCTCCAGCCAAAATCGCATTCGCCTCTCCATGGGCAATATGGCAAGAAGGACGTCCACGTCTCAAGTCATCATCATCCATTGCTGGCAGATCGTCATGGATCAAAGAATAGGTATGAATCATTTCGAGGGCCGCCGCATAGGGATATACCACTTCTTCTTGATCTTGGAACAAACGATAGGCTGCAACCATCAAAGCGGGACGGATACGCTTGCCACCCGCCAATAAACTATAGCGCATAGCATCGATCACAGGTGCTTCATAAGACGATCGTTGTAGAATTGACTCTGATAAAAAGACTTCAAACTTTTCTTTGTTCATCCCTCTGTATCCTCCGTATCCAAAAAGATCGTGTGGATTTCTCTTTTGGCTGTATCTAAGATCTGATTCCCCTCGTGAGTCAACGCTTTTAATTGCTTTGCTTTTTCCATCATGGTACTTAAATCCATGCTTTCATTTTCTTTTAGTTGTCGATTCAATTGCTCAATTTCCTTGAATATTTCATCGAAACGTTTATAGCTTTCCATCTTGTTCCTCCTCAGCTAGAAGAATTTTTTGACTTGTATGTAAACCATGGAGTTGATAAACCCCAGGCAAGAGTGCTTGATCATTCCTTGCATATTGTCCTTCTTCGTTTTGAATAAAAAAACGAAACGACTCCCATTGTTTTGACAAGGAGACTTCAGTTTCCCGAGAATCGGCAAGGAATCGATTCCATGTATCCAGTTGATTGAGACACTCGCGAAAGATACGATTGCGTCGGTTTGAAAATGCCAAACTCAGTTTCCCGATTCGCTGTTCGATTTCTCGTGCCATAAGCCGTTGGCTTTTCGATTGTAAGGATTCAATTTCTTTCAAATAAAAAGTAATTTCAACCCTTGCTTTCCATTCCTCTTCAACCAAACGTTGACGAACTTGTAAAATTGTTGGGACCGCTAGCTCTGCAGCTCCCGTGGGTGTAGAAGCACGTGCATCGGCTGCAAATTCAGCAAAGGTCCAATCCTTTTCATGCCCAACTGCTGCAATCACTGGGACTTTTGACTGAAATACCGATTCAACCACGCCCATGTTGTCAAAGACCTCCAGATCGCTCGTATCTCCGCCTCCACGCGTTAGAATCACACAGTCTACCTTTTGCCTTGCGATACGTCGAAACGCCATCTGGATAGCTTCAGCCGCTTGTTCCCCCTGAACCAATACCGGAACCACCACCAATTCCACAAAAGGATAGCGCCGTTCTATATTCTTGCGCACATCGTCGATGGCAGCGCCATCCTTCGATGTAATCAAACCAATTTTTGTCGGATACTTTTTCAAGCTTCGCTGATTGATAAAAAGGCCCTTTTTTTTCATTTCTTCAAATTGCAAATTTCGTTGAATGGCCCGCTCTTCTTTTTTTGACATTTCAACCGATTCAACATGGAGGCGCAGGGTTCCCCGTTTGCTGTAATACCGTACAGCCCCGGTTACAATGTATTCATTCCCCTCAACCATCTTCTCTTCAATCGCTTGAAACGAAACACAGGCCAACATTGCATTTTCATCTTTCAAATGAAAAAAAGACCACTGATTCGTCTGCCTCAGATTGGCCAGTTCTCCAACAACGCGAATTTTTCTAAGTACAGGGTCCGTTCGCAAATGTTCTTCGATATAGTAATTGATCTGACTAACCTGTAAAGGATTCATTGAATTCCCTCCATGCATACCAGGCGCATCCCAATGCATGATCCGCCGAATAGTCACCTCGCACAAAAAGCAAGGAAAGATCAAGATCTTTCAAAAGTCTTTGGAGCGTCTCTCGAATATATGTACTTTCTGCAACGCCGCCAACCAAAATAATTCTACGTCGATTCCTTTTCTTCGCTTCGTACCGAATCATTTCTGCCAAACTTTTAGATATATGACTAAAAAGCGTTGCAGCAATGGTCTCGGACTCTTCTTGATCTATCATCTTGTTTTGAAACCAGGTCTCAATACCAGATAAATTCCACCAATCGTCATCGCGGTGAATTCGACTTTTCGTCTTCAAAGGTGTCCCTTGAATTGCCAATCGATCAAGCCATGGACCAGCGGGAAACTCACCATGAAGAGCAACACCTATTCGATCAATCAATTGACCGAAACTAATGTCCTTGCTACCGCCAATCAAATTTGCACCCCATTCATTCCAATGGTTCAAATCCAAAATTTCTGTTGTTCCGCCCGATAAATGAAACACCAAACAAGGCTCAGGGGCAACGCGTTCAAAAAAATCAGCCGCATATAGGTGATTCATTTGATGAGAAATTTGTACAAGCGGCGCATGATAAATTGCAGCCAGCGATTTTGCAAATGCCATGCCAGCCTCGAATACCGGCATATAGGATTCTTTTGCATCCCTCGGTTTTGACGATACGGCGATCCCTGCTACTTTTCCATTCTGAAGGACTTTTGCTGCATCTTCAATCAGACAAGGTAAATTTTGTATATGCTGAAAAAGGGCTTCCTGTTGCCGAAGCCCTCGTTTTCCTTCAGGAACCCTCAAAATCTTTTTTTCTGCAAAAAGGATTTGTTGATTCTCATCAAGCACAAGCAGTGAAGTTGTATATGCACTTGTATCAATCCCCAGAAAGAGTCTCTTCTGCATACCCGTTCCCCTTCACAAAGCCTGCCAATACTCCATTGATAAATTTCGAAGATCCCTCTCCACCATATTTCTTGGCCAATTCGATCGCCTCATTGATTACGACTGCATAGGGCGCGTCATCACGCTCCGAAAGTTCATAAGCCGCAACAAGCAATAAACTGCCGTCCACCTTGGTCAATCGATCGAAGGTCCAATTTTCCAAATAGGCTTCATAGCTATATTGAATATCATAACGACGTTCTAAAATCCATTGATAAGCCTGAAGCAAACGTTCCTGATCTTTCTCTTTCACTTTTGTATCCATTTCTTCCTGGCATGACAAGATTAATTGAGAAAAATCAGCTTCCTTCACCTCAAAAAAACCGCTGTATACCAAACGAAACAATAACTCACGAAAATGTATAGCTTTCATAACCTTCTCCTCCACAAAACAAACCCCCTGATTCCTCAGAGGGTTTCACGTTACTCTTTGGTTTCAATCGCAACATCGCACACATGGACAACGACTTCTGCAACACGCAAATCCGTCATCGTTTCAACGATTTCTTTGATATGCTCTTGCAAATCAATTGCGATTCCTTGAATCTTCTTTTCGGATTCCACAACAACATAGGTCTCGATGAACACAGAATCGCCTTCGATTTTCACCTCTACACCTTGTTCCAATTTATTTCCGAAAATTCGTTTGGTCCAATCGGAATACATCCCGACCACGCCTTCTACTTCATTGGCAGCGATCCCAGCAATAATGCTGATGACATTATCCACGATTTTTACTTCACCTATATTTTGATCTACTTGATCGATTGTCATGATTAGCCCTCCAACTCTTTGCTATGGGACTATTATATCAAATGCCTACTGAAAAATACAGACTAACTCATGTCTAAGGCATTTGTTTACGCTCTGGATAAATAACTCCCTGTTCTTGTGTCCACTTTAATCTTATCGCCAACATTAACAAAAAGTGGAACTTGAACGATCGCACCCGTTTCACAGGTTGCCGGCTTGGTTGCTCCAGTCGCTGTATTTCCCTTCACTCCCGGATCCGCTTCTGTTACTTCTAGCTCTACAAAGTTCGGCGGCTCAACTTGGAATGCTCGTCCATCATGGAATTTCATTGTTGCGTTATCATTTTCCTTGATGTATTTAATCGCTTCTTCCACTTGTTCATAATTCAATGGAATTTGCTCGAATGAAACCACATCCATAAAATAATACAACTCCCCGTCATTATAAAGGTATTGCATATCTTTCGTTTCAATCATTGCCTTTTCAAATTTCTCAGTTGGATTGAAAGTTTCTTCTCTAATAGATCCTGTCTTCAAGTTTTTAATGGTTGTTCGAACAAAAGCAGCACCCTTCCCAGGCTTTACATGAAGAAAATCCACAATAACGTAAATGTCATTATTTCGTATAAATGTTAATCCTTTTTTAAAATCACCAGCAGAAATCATAATTTCCCTCCTAAATTCTTAAATCATCAATGCTTATTCTACCATACAAATAGGCCTAGAAACAAGTTATTTCCGCCGTTCCAAGTCCCAATAATACAAGATTTCCTCAACTACGTCCGAATGCGCTTTTTGTCCAACATAAATTCGGTAATCAGCAGCTCCCTCATACAAGGGTCTTCGCTTGTCGAGCATATCGCATACGACCGATTGCCAGTTCTCTCTCATTAGCAATGGACGCTTGATGTAGGCATTCTCCAACCGATATATCAAATTCTCCGATGTGTTTTCCAAAAGGAAAACAACACCATGCTTTTTAAGCAATTCCAAATTCTTTGGGTTCAACACGGTTCCACCACCCGTCGAAATCACTGCTTTTTTATAACGATGTACCCGTCGAATGGTGTTATGCTCCAAGTTTCGAAAATACTTTTCGCCGTTTTGATCAAAGATTTGAGGAATTGTCCGTTTTTCACGCGCTTCGATCAGAAGATCAGTATCCACAAATTCATATCCAATTTGTTTTGCTACCCTTCTGCCATTGGTGGTTTTTCCCGTTCCCATGAAACCGACTAATATGATATTTGATTTCATTTTGCCTCCCCTTATCCCTCTTTCTTATAAAGATATATGCGATTTGTCCATACGTCAACTGTGATCTTTCTTTGATATAACTTTTCTTCATCGAAAAAGGTCAAGGTGCCAGGCATTCCCAATGTCAAATTCGGGTCAAATCGTATTGTTCTCCCCATATTCGATTGGATCCATAAGTGGTCAGGAAGCTCTACTTTCTTAATCGTCTCCCACTTCGGATACTGTTCCCGACAATCCATTTCTTTAATAAGAACTGTTCGATACCCTCCTAGGTCATTAACAAAATCATAGTTGTAAAACACCATTTGATACAAGGACTCAGTACGATAGGTATACTCTCTCAAACTGATCATTTCACGGTAAAACCCTTGTACAAAAGAATCATATTTCATCGTATTAATGGGAATCCGAGGAGTCGCCATAGACAATATAATCCCCAAAATCGCAAGGGTGATCAATAATTCCACTAGGGTAAATCCACGGCGCCTCATCCCAAGTTCCTCATGGCAAAATATAGATCATAGGCTTTTTCCAAACCTCCCTCTTCAAAAATCAAAAAGAGATGAAGAAGAGGCGTACCCTGGTGATCCTCTCTCTCAATCCACGTACATTGTGCGTTTATCACATGATTGGAAAGAGCTTTCTTCACATGTACATAGCCATCCGTCACATCCCAAAGCTGCAAAGTTCTCCCCTCTTGCACAAATCGAATGGTCTTCCATCCTGTACATCCAAGAATTGAGCACTTATTTTCATAATATGAAAAATCAATAGCAGAGATTGGCATTTTGGTTTCCTTGGAATGGATCGAAACCGCTTCAACCGGAAAAATTGTCTCAAATAAGAATTCAGAGACATATCTTTCTTCGTCTTCAATACAAATTCGCTCTGCTATGCCATTCGTGATTTGATTCTCTACGACAATGATTTGAACCAAAACCACAAGAAAAACCCCGACAACTGCCAGCGTAACCAACAGTTCGATCAGGGTAAATCCAATTATTCGGGTATTCGCTTTCATTTCGTTTTTTCACTTCCTTATCCTTGTTAGTTGAATTGTAAATTCCTCAAGTGATAAAAAAGATCATATTGTTTCGTAATCCCATCATGTAAGTAATTGATCTTCACTTTTACCAGACTCACCACACGGCGATCCTGGGACAATCTTTTATAGAAGGTTACCACCGGGTCAATGTTGGCCAGGTGTTTCGCGATAGATGGGTTAGTTGTATCACTACCGACTACTTTTTTCATGACTAACTCATTATCGTTTTTTTCAAAACTAATCGTAGCAATTTCATCGATATCATTACTTGTATCGTTCTCATATTTTAGTTTTATCGTTTCTAGATTGATATCCTTATTGAAATTTGTCGAAGGAAAGGTTGTATCTGTCATATCAACATCATTCACTAAAATCCGTTCCGCTTTAACGAACTCCTGAATAATGCGATCATTCACGTCCTTATTTTCTGCGCTCAACACCAAATAAGCATCCACATCACGAATGATGGCATACTGAGAAGACATCATGGAGATGATAAAGGTCATAATCACCCCGACAATGACGAGGGTTACCAGCAATTCAATTAAGGTAAAGCCATCATTTTTTTTCATAATCCTCATTCTCCATTATAGTGAATTTGAATAATTCAATTCTTTGGATTTTATTAAGGTTGTAATCCCTTCAAAATCTCCTGCAAAAGGGATTTCATATCTCGTCGATATCAATCTTTTCGCATTTTCCCCTGAAACCTCAATTATTACAATCACTGAATATACGTCATCGCTTGTATCAGAAGTATTATTATCATCCAGCACAACGTTAAAAGCGGTGTCTTTATCTTCTTCGCCCAAATCAACAGGGTCATAAATCATCATTAATACATCATTAATACTAGTTTCACCTAAGAAGTTTTCAGTACTTGGAAAAATTAGGTATCGATCATCCGAATCATCCGAATCATCATAAATCATTTTCATATCTTTAGATATGAAAGCATCCCTATAATGATTAAGTTGAGTTCTAATGAAAGCTTTGTCGTATTCGGAATTTTGCGACAAATCTTCCAAAAGACAAAAATCAATAGTGTCCGCAATCCCCTCAGCTAAGTATAATGCTTTTTCTTGCTCCGCTTCAATTGCGGCAAATTTGATATTTTGCGTATTGAAGCGCAAAAGAGAGGCAACAATTAAAACCACGGCGCTCATCATGACAATCAACAAAAGAAGAACTGCACCCTCTTCATTCTTTCGATTTCTCTTCATCACAATTCCTCCACGCTTTTGATCGTCATCAAGATCACTTTCCGATCCTCATCTTTACTCTTGGCAATGACCGCAATTTGATAAAGGACCTTACGGTTATTGTCACCTTCCCCCAGTCGATACGCCCCAATAGCATATTGATATTCTGTTCCCACAGAACGAAAAGTTGTCGTGTTACCGTCTTTATCATCGATCCAATCTTGATAGGCAGAATCGTCTGTATAGACATAGTTAGCCGTCATCACCGAATACATCTCGGTGACAGATTCAGCCGCCATGACCAATTCCATCTGATTTTGCACAATAATATTTAGATCAGTAACGGTTCTATCGATTTGCTCCGCACGCTTCACTGAATAAAGATAGGAGAAGGTAGAAACGATAACGATCGACAACAAACCCAAAGCGAGTAAAACTTCAATTAGTGTAAAGCCTGACCGTTTTGACATATCATCATCCCCTAAACGTCGGTCTCATTCAGCAACACATACAAAGTTGTTTCCAGATTCACCGTATAATCCGATCCATCTAAATCATCTTCAGGCTTATCTAGGTCAACAACATTAATATTTACAGATTTTAAATTCAAGTGCAAAGATTCGATCAAATTGACCAATTGATCGTAATTGCAAGTCAACTCTGTATAGAATTTAATCTTCCCAATCGATAAGTTTGGATTTGTGGTCTCTTCTTTAACAAGATCTGTAAAATTGATGTACTCATACTCAAGATCAACAGAACTAAATGCATTGTTTACATCACGCACAATCAGCGTTTGACTGGATTGAATATACCATTGGTCCGAATTTAATTCAATCTGATCAATCTCTTGAAAATACTGTTCTTCCAAAATTCCTTGTTCAGCAATTCTCTGATTAATCTGATCCAAGGTCTGTTGAGAAGTTTCCTTTACAGCCCTCAATTCTTTCAATTCCGTGCTCTTTGGCATATAAAACAAAACAAAGAGCAGCAAGACCAAAACAAGCGGAAGATATTGCAATAGATTTTTAGATTGCTGCGAAAGAGGGGCACGTTTTTTTGTTTCTACCTGATCCTTGTTCTCATTGGTTTTTTTCTTGAAAAGGTTATTTATCTTCATCGTCGCCGCCCTCTAGTTCACAATTGATATTTGCCACATACTCGCCAAGATCCGTCCGCGCAATATTATCGACTTGAATCATATCAAAAAAATCACTTGAATCGAGATTACTCTGAAAAATAAACAATTCTGTTTCGTCTGTGGTTCTCGCCTGCATATATACATTCTTGCCGTTTAACCGGAACTCATCCAACTGGATTCCATCAGCCATTAATTGGCGCGTATTTTTTAACACATTGGCATTAATCAAGAAATAACCGTCCAATCGTGTTGATACATCAAGTATCGTTGTATTCAGAGCACTTGCATTGGCAATATCCGTTTCACTCAAAAAAGTTTCCTGCATGGCCTGGGCTGTTTCGATCATGCGGTCAAGTTGAACAATCTCTTCTTCTGTATTCTTGATGTTTGTTCGAACCAATATATAAAGCATAATCATCGCAAAAACGGTTACGCCATACAACCCCATAAGGAAGAAACGTCTCTGATTGCTTTTCTTATGCTTTTTTAAGTTGATTGAGAAAAAGTTAATATCATACATGAACTCACCTCCCAGTTCGACGACCTGATTGAACCTCAATAGCGGCTCCGATCATCGGTAGAAAAAGATTGGATTTAGTTTGATTGGTCACATTCGAAATGGTGTGAATCGTCTTCGCAGGAACCAAAAGACTCTCTTCAAACAATTCATCAAGATTCTCATCTTGTGTAGCTTGACCCATTAGCAGAATATTGGAGATGCTTTTATTCTTCTTATGTGTCAAATAAAAGCGAAATGTATTCTGTACCGTATCGAATTGCTGATAAATTCGATCTGCCAGCGGTCGCTCATCAGTAGCGTCCAAAAGGATTTTTCGATTCAGATCAACATTGCCATCACTAATAAAGTAAAGATTGATTCGATTAAAGTCAATATCAAAAACAGCAAAGGTTTGATCCCGACGAATCGGTATATTATTAAAAGACTGTACCGCCATAATTTGTTTGTTTAGCGCATTGGAATTTATATCCAAACGAACCGGTTTCAACCCCAATCCGCCTACCAGATCCCAAATATCTTGATAAAGCGTTTTTGATAGGATAACAGTAGACATGACATGTTTCTTAACCTCACCATCAATTTGATCAACCAATTTATACTGAATATGATATTCCGACGTGTCAATTAAAAGCGATTCCTTGATTTCATAGGCAACAACAGAGTCCATTAGTTTCTTCTCAACTTGGGGAATTTGAACATCCCGCGTTAATACCAAACTATTTTCCAAAGAAAGTGCCAATTTTTTTGACTTTGGTTTCAATTCTTTGATCGCCTTTTCTAATTCCACTTTAAGCATTTCTGCTTTTAAAATGTTCGACTTGTCCATCACCTCTTCATCAAATCCGAAGCTTCTCACTCCACGGACTGTGAATTCACATTGAATGTGCTCAACCACACTTTCATTCATCGTTACATGACCGAAAGTTGATCGATAGTCGATGACTCGAAAATAATTTGAACCGAGTTCGATTCCAATCCAATCTTGATTCTTATTCGCCACTTTCCTCACCCTCTCTTTATAGATTAAACCATTGAAAATACCAACTCATTATAGGATCTGCAAAAAAAATACTAAAAATTGCTGCTATCGAGATAAAAGGTCCAAAAGGGATTTTATCTTTCCTTGTTTTCACCTTCGTTGCCAATAAAATGACTGACAAAATTGCTCCGATCACAATCGAAAAAAGCAAAACAAACAATCCATTTTTTAAACCAAACCAAAGACCTAAGACAGCAAACATTTTCGTGTCTCCCATGCCCATCCCATTGGTTAATACTACGATAAGTAATATGGATAAACCACATACTGCAAAACCTAACAATTCAGTTCGATAACTCTGAGTCAATCCCATCTTAACAATAGCAAGGATTGCAATCCCAATATTAAATTCATCAGGAATAATCATCTCTTTGTAGTCTACAATAAAAATTACAATTAAGAATGAAAACAGCATCCAATTTAAAACAACTAAAGCAAACTCGATTCCGCTTGTGGGTTGCATAAACATCCAAATCAAAGCAAATCCAAATCCCGTTATCGCTTCAACCAAGGGGTATTGCCAGGAAATTTTTTCCTCACAATAACGACATGACCCTTTCATCATTAAAAAACTAAAAACGGGAATTAAATCCAGAGATCCCAATCGATGATCGCACCTCGGACAATGAGAAGGTGGAAACAATAAACTTTCTTCTCTTGGTACACGATAGGCAACCACGTTCAAAAAAGATCCAATAATCAAGCCTAATACTCCTGTCAATATCGTCATCTGTCGCTCCTTCTACATGATTTGTTCAAACATCCCAAACATCGGAAGTAGCATGGCTATAACAATGGTTCCAACCATACCTGCAACCAATATAAGCATTGCCGGTTCCAACATCTGCGTAAATTTCTTTAAAGCGAAATCCACTTCTTCCTCAAAATACAAGGCTGTATCATCCAGAATAGTATCCAGTGCACCAGATTCTTCACCAATCCTCACCATCAGCGACAGCATTTCTGGGAATTGAGAAATAGCACCCAATTTTGCAGACAATCGATGTCCACGTTTAATATCATCTTGCACCTTCATCAACTGTTCTTGAAAGACCACATTTTTCAAAACTGAAGCAGATTGACCCAATGCTTCCACGATATCCAGCCCGCTTGCTAATAATGTCGATAGGGTTCTAGTAAAAAGAGCTGTCTTTGAACCAATATAGACATGTTTGTAACCTGGAATTCTTGTCTTTAATTGATCAATGAAAAAGTGCCCTCCCTTGGTTTTTTGAATGGCACGGCCACCAAAAAACAGGACGATCAACACACCCAATAGAATATACCAGTAATTCTTCAAAAAATCACCCATGGCAACAACTGCAGCCGTTAAGCCCGGTAGCTCGGCGTTGTTTTGAGAAAAAATCTCAACAAAGGTCGGCATGACAAACGTTAAAATGAATACCAATACCGAAACCGCAACGCCAACGACAATTAACGGATATCGCGTCGCATTGGCCAACTTTCGATTCAATTCAGTTTCCTTTTCATACTGTATCGCAAGGCGTTCAAAAATGATATCCAATTGCCCACTCTGTTCACCAGCTGAAATCATATTGGTATAAAAGGCATCGAAGTATTTTGGAAATTTTGACATTGCTTTTGACATATAAAAACCCTTTTGAACATCGTCCGCAATTTTTCTCAACGCTTGGGCAAAGGATTTATTTTTTGTCTGACGTGCATAGATCTCAAGGGTATCAATAATAGGCAAACCTGCTCTAAACATGGTACTGACCTGCCGACTAAAAACAGCCAAATCCCGCTTTTTCATTTTCTTTTGACCAAAGGAAAAGGAAATCTCTTTTGATCCCCGACTCTGTTTGATCTCCAACGGCATAAGCTTCTGTTTTTCCAATTGCAAGACTGCTGCATCATGGTTTTCAGCCGAGAGGACGCCTTCTATTACATTGCCATTCTGTAATGCACTATATTTAAAATTCGCCATAAGCTCACCCTTTTCCCATTAATCCATAAAGAACCGTTCGAAAGTTTCGCGATCAATTTTTCCACTTTGATTCATCTGAGTCAAATACTGATTAAACGTTTTCATCCCTAGTCCCGCATTGGTTTGAATCATATTATTGATTTGATGCGTTTTCCCTTCACGGATTAGATTTCGAATTGCATTGTTTGCAATCATAATTTCCAAAGCTGGAATCAATCCATTATGTTGGGCATTGGGCAGCAAACGCTGCGAAATAACAGAGATCAATACATTGGCCAATTGAATTCGAATTTGCTGTTGTTGATCGGGAGGAAATACATCCACAATCCGATCAATCGTTTTTGCTGATCCCATGGTATGCAAGGTGGAAAAAACCAAGTGACCCGTTTCAGCCGCTACAAGCGCGGTCGTAATGGTTTCCAAGTCACGCATCTCGCCAACAAGGATAACATCGGGGTCCTGACGAAGTGCAGCCCGCAAGCTATTTGCGAAACTAATTGTGTCATCTCCCAATTCCCTTTGGTTGACAATGCAGCTATGATGTTGATGAATATACTCAATAGGATCTTCAATGGTAACAATATGCCCACGTTTTTTATGATTGATAATATCAATCATTGATGCCAGAGAGGTTGACTTACCACTCCCAGTTGGTCCCGTAACAATAATCAGTCCCTGCTCTTTCATGCATAAATCCTCTAAAGTAGCTGGAAGCGATAATTCGTCTAAGGACGGTATAGACGCATTCAACCTTCGAAGAGCAAACGCATATTTCGACTTCTGCTTGAAAGCATTAACACGATACCGCGTGCCTGATCGTGATGTGTGAGCAAAATCGCAATCGCCATTTTTTTCAAAGGTACGTTTATGCTTGTCGGATACAAAACTATTAAATAGTTCAAAGAGTAAATCGTCGTCAACAACACTTTCTGAAAGAGCCACAAGTTCTTTATTGACGCGAATTTTCGGTGGTGACCCAAAAGTAATATGCAGGTCAGATGCACGATATCGCTCAGTAAGTTCTAGTAATCGCTCAAGATAGTTCATTTGATCTCCTCCTACATACTTCCCAAGACACGGTTTAATTCATCGACACTTGTAATCCCTACTTTAATCAGTTCAATACAGCTGTCCTTAAGGGTCAAATATCCCCTACGCTTCAATAAATTTAGCATTTCATCTTCCTGCATGCCGGTATAAACCAATGACCGTGCATACTCGTCCAATAAGAAAATTTCATAAACTGCCGTTCGGCCTTCGTAACCTGTACCACCGCATTCAAAGCATCCTTTTTTTCGATACAGGGTTCTTGGTTCATCCAATTCCAAAGAGCGTACCTCAAATTCACTACTCTCATATGCCTCTTTACAATGTGGACACAATCTTCGAACCAAACGTTGTGCGATAATCCCCTTCAAAGAAGAAGCTACCATATAGGATGGAATTCCCATGTCAGTCAAACGAGTAACCGTAGACAAAGCACTGTTGGTATGGATGGTTGACAAAACCAAGTGACCCGTGATCGCAGCTTTTATGGCTATTTCCGCAGTTTCATTGTCTCGAATTTCACCCACCATGATCGTGTCTGGATCCTGTCGCAAAATAGATCGGAGTCCTTTTGCAAAGGTCATTCCAGCCTTTTCATGAACCTGTACCTGATTGATTCCATGCAGCTTATATTCCACCGGATCTTCAAGAGTAACAATATTTTTTGAAGCCGTATTCAGTTCATTGAGTATCGCATACAAGGTCGTTGTTTTACCACTTCCAGTGGGACCAGTAACAAGAATAATTCCATTTTGTCCGCTGATTAAGCGGTGAAAAGAATTAACACTTTCTTCCATTAGACCAAGTTCTTCTACACTACGAAGACTGACCGATCGGTCTAGGATACGAATAACCACCTTTTCTCCATATACAGTCGGCAGCGTCGATACACGTAGATCAATGCCCTTATTGTTGACAACCAACTCAATTCGGCCATCTTGAGGAATGCGGCGCTCTGCGATATCCATGGATGACATAATCTTAATTCGTGCAACAATAGCAGGTAGCGAAGCCAGATCAGGATGCATAATTTCACGCAAAATTCCATCTACCCTCACTCGGACCCGGACTTCACTGGCATTAGGTTCGATATGAATGTCACTGGCTTTCAGGTTAACCGCTTGGGTAATCACCGTATTGACCAATCGTACAATTGGTGCATTATCAATTGAGTTTGCCAGATCTTCTGTACTCAAGCTCTCTTGTTTCACTTCTTCAACCGAAAACTCATCCACAATTTCATCGATTGCGGATTGTGCCGTGATATTGGTGTACAATTGATTGATATACTTCATGATTTTTTCTTTTTTTGAAATTGCTACTTTAATCTCATATCCAGAAATAATATGAAGATCTTCGATTGCAAATACATTAAGTGGATCTTCCATGGTAACCGTTAATTGATTTCCATCTTTTTTCAGAGCCAATACCGTGTATTTGCGGGCAATTTTCTCTGGCACAAAATAAACAACTTCCAAGTCAAATTTGTACTTGTCTAAATTAATATAGTCGATCCCTTGCTGATAAACCAAGGTATTAATGATCTCGTTTTCCGTCACAAATCCAAGATCCTGAAGTGTTTCTCCTAATTTACCACCATTCCGTTTTTGTGTCGACAGGGCATCTTTCAATTGATCATCCGTTATAATTCCATTTTCAATTAACAAATCACCTAATCTCAGCTTATGTACACTCATTTTCTCACCCCCGTATTCAAAAAAACGGCCACAAGACCGCTATTTTGTTAGTTACATTATATTCCTTTAGGAAAACAGTGTCAATTTACCAAGATTTGTTCTTTCCATAAAGGAAGTCTTTTCTCAGAAAGCCTTCTAACTTTCGATTGATTTTCGTCTTTAATAAATCGCCTTTGGCAACGGGGTCCACCAATACTGAAAGAAAACCCAATTGATTAGCCAGCCAAACATCGGTAAATACCTGGTCACCAATAAAGACAATTTGACTTGGCAATACACCTAATTCTTGGACGATTTGACCCGTTCGATAAGGCAAAGGCTTATAGAGCTTTGAAAAGCCAGTTAACTTTGCTTCTCTACAGAACTTTTCTACCCTTTCTTTCCCATTATTAGACAATATATAAATTTCCCAACCTTCTTTCTTTCGATTTTCAACCCAATCCAAGAAATCATCTACTGGAAGTGGCTTGTCAAAGGCTGAAACTGTATTGTCAAGATCACAAAAAAGAATACGATATCCCTTTTCCCAAAATTCCGAAAAGGGAAGTTCATAAATAGATTTCATACATAGATGGGGTGTCCAGTTCTCCATCATCCTATTTCCCTTCTATAATTGATTGCACTTTTGTTACCATTAAATCGATGGCGACTTTATTATAACCACCTTCTGGGATAATTAAATCCGCATATCTTTTACTCGGTTCGACAAACTGCAAATGGGCGGGCCGCACTGTCGTCATATATTGTTCAATCACTGAATCCAAGGATCGCCCCCGATATTTCATATCCCGTTGAATACGTCGGATTACACGAACATCTGGATCGGTATCAACAAATACCTTAATATCCAACAAGTCTCGAATGCGCGGATCTTCATACAACAAAATTCCTTCTAGAATCACAATGTCCCTCGACTCAACAAGGATGGTTTCTTTTTTACGATTATGGATTTCAAAATCATAGATCGGTTTATTCACCGACTGACCCTCACTTAGCTGTTTTAAGTGTTGGATGAGCAAATCATTGTCAAAAGCCAAAGGATGGTCGTAATTGGTCTTTACGCGTTCCTCATAGGATAATTCTGATTGATCTCGATAATAAGAATCTTGCTCAATCACAGCAATGGAACTTGCTGGCATCGATTGAAATACTGCCCGTGCCACTGTGCTCTTCCCTGAGCCAGTTCCCCCGGCAATCCCAATAAAAACTGGTTTTCTCATTCTGTCATCTCCTTTGGTTTTCTTAAAAAATCTCCCGATTGAAGCGGTTCTGAAGTTTCTAGACGAATTTTCTGCTTCGGGTGTGGAGCTGACGCCATTTCCTCTCCCGATTCATTCCATATTTTTGTAACCACAAATTGGCCTGCATGATTTCCAGGGCCAAAATACTCTACCGTATCCCCTTGGGAAAACTTATTGCGCTGTTCCACCAAAACAGTGTGACCATCAAGTCTTTCAAGGACAATACCAATAAAATCATGGGTTCGAATATAATGATTGTCTTGGTATAATTGCATCTCCTCGCCATCTTTCCCAAACAAAAATCCACTTGTGAAATCACGATGACTGACTTTACGCAACTCATCCATCCATTCATCTTTACATTTATACCCAATTGGATCTGAAAGATACGCATCAATTGCCAGACGATAGGCGCGAACAATGGTTGCCACATAATATTGACTCTTCATTCTGCCCTCAATTTTCAAACTTGTCACACCTGCCTCAATATACTCCTTTAAGTAGGGCAAGAGACAAAGGTCTTTCGAGTTTAAAATATAGGTGCCCCGCTCGTCTTCTTCGACTGGAAAGTATTCATTGGGTCGCTGTTCTTCAACCAAATGATAACTCCAGCGACAAGCTTGTGCGCAGTTTCCTCGATTTGCATCTCGGCCTGTCATAAAGTTGCTCAAGAGACAACGACCAGAATATGCCATACACATGGCGCCATGAACAAAACTTTCAACTTCCATATCCTCTGGAAGTTGTTTGTTGATGCTTTTCATTTCTTCAAGCGTCACTTCTCTTGCAGTAACAATTCGTTTGACACCCTGTTGATGCCAAAATTTTGCCGCATAGGCATTCGTTGTGTTTGCCTGTGTCGATAAATGCACTTCCATTTCAGGAACACTCTGGCGAACCATCATCAAGATCCCAGGATCGGATACAATTACTGCATCGACTTCAATTCGAGCAAGATCCAGAAGATAATCTTCCAGTCCTTCAAAATCATCTTGATGCGCATAGATATTCAAGGTGACATAGACCTTCGCCTGATGCTCATGGGCAAAGACAACCCCTTCACGCATCTCTTCAATAGAGAAATTCTTCGATTGGGCACGTAGTCCAAAGCGTTGACCGCCCATATATACAGCATCCGCGCCATAAAGGACGGCTGTTTTTAATTTTTCCAAGTTTCCTGCTGGTGCCAACAATTCTAAATTCTTCATAGTTATCCCCTTTTTACAGATATCGAAATACCATCATCAATGGACAAGATTCTTGTTTCTAACTCTGGATGTTTCATCAAGGTTTCATGAAAAGCCCTCAGTTTCTTGATCATCGCTCGATACCGTTTCGGAACCTCTTCTGCTTCAACAAATCCATGAAACAGCATATTATCACAAATTATGACCCCGCCCGGACCAAGCAATTTCATGGCATCTTCAAAAAATCTGCCGTATTGCCCCTTGGCGGCATCAATAAATACAAGATCATATTCCTGTGTCATTTCAGGAATCAACTCCAAGGCGTCTCCTTGGTGCAAAAAAATCTGCTCACACAAGTCGAAATGCTGAATATTTTCCCGCGCCTCTTTCGCCCGATCTAGATCCTTTTCGATCGTATCAATTTTTGAAATTGGGCTGACCAAAGCCATACGGATTGCTGAATACCCAACCGCAGCCCCAACTTCCAAAATTCGAGTGGGTTTTAGTAAAAGCAACCAGGAATCGATCATTCTTGCCGCATCATCCAATATAATTGGTACGCGATCTGCCTTGGCCTTGTTATACAACTCTTGCATCATGAGCCGCTTGTTATCGTCCTTAATCCAATGAAAATTTTCCACTATTCCTCTCCTGCTTTCTTTCTCGCCGCGTGGGTTGCAGCCAAATGATCTTCGTAAGTCTCTGTAAATGTGTGACTCCCTGTTCCATCCAGATTAGAGGTGAAAAACAGATACGTGGTTTCAGCTGGAAATAAGGCAGCCAGAAGGGCTGTTTTACCCGGTGATCCAACAGGCCCCGGTGGAAATCCCGCATACATATAGGTATTATAAGGTGAATCAATTTCCAGATCAGCATTCAATAACCGCTCTTTTCGTTGGCCCAATACAAATTGAATCGTCGCGCAAGATTGAAGCGGCATCTTGATATCGGTGCGATTAAGAAAAACCGAAGCAATCAGAGGAAATTCCTCAGCCACTTTGCCTTCTCCTTGGATCATAGAAGCCAGTGTTGTCACCTGATTAGCCTTCGTAAAATCATCATCCGCTAAAGCACCATAAACCTGAATAAACTGACCAATCATCTTTGTGAATATTTTTGCCTCCGAATCATCTGCGAAAAACTCATAAGTTTCTGGAAACAAAATTCCTTCCAAAGAGTTGAATGCCTGCACTTCCTCTGGAAAGTCTTGACTCATCAACCATGATTCATCTCCAATAATTGCTTCATACCCTTCTTGATTGCCCAGATTATGATCCACTAAGACCTCAATGATCTCATCCAATGTGTAGCCTTCAGGAATTGTCACGCGAATCGTTTCCCGTAAAAGACCAGGTCCTTTTGTCAATCCTAGCATCAGAGCTTCTAAGGGTTGATCATTTCGCACCCGATAGGTGCCAGGGCGAAACTGACTCTCTAGACCCGTTTGCTTGGCAATATAACGAAAGGCGTATTGGCTGCGAATGATACCTGCACTTTCCAAATCCTGTGCAATTTTCACACCACCCGATCCCTCAGAAATCGTAAAGGCGGTTTCACTTCCGATTCCAGATGAAACAACAGGTTGAAATTGTAGATAAACATATCCGCCAACGCCAAGAACGATGAGCAATAAAAAAGCGAAACCCTTCTTCATCTCCTTCTCCTCCACATAGAAATAACCAGATAGCTACATCTGGTTATTTCTTCTATTTTTCTCTACTACCATTTCTTAAACATCCATGATTACTGGTAAAATCATTGGATTTCTCTTGATCTTCTCATAAATATAGTTGCGAAGGCTCTCTTTGATCTTGGCTTTAATCGTTGACCAATCTGTAATTTTCTTCGCTTCACATTCCTTCAATACCTTTGAAACAGCTTTTCGCGCACCAACCATTAAATCTTCCGATTCACGCACGTAGACAAAGCCCCTTGATACAATATCTGGACCCGAGACAGTTTTTGCCGTCTTCTTGTCTATCGTTACCACAACAACGATCAATCCATCTTCTGACAAATGTTTTCGATCCCGCAATACAATATTTCCAACATCACCAACACCAAGACCGTCAACAAGGATTTTCCCTGCCGTTACAGTCCCCGTCGTTTTCGCGCTTTTCTTTGTCAATTCCATAACGCTTCCGTTCACACCAGTTAAAATGTTTTCTTCTGGCATACCCATAGATATCGCCAAATCAGCATGCGCTTTCAAATGCACTTGTTCTCCATGAACTGGCATAAAAAACTTCGGTTGCAAGAGTGCTTGGATCAGCTTGCATTCCTCGCGGCATGCATGGCCGGAAACATGAATATCTGCATTGCGGTCATGAATAACGGTAACCCCTTTTTCCACCAACAAATTAATAATTTTTGAAATTGGTTTTTCATTTCCTGGAATTGGGCTTGCACTTAGCATTACGGTATCACCAGGAATCAGCGACATATTGCGATGCATATTAGCTGCAAGGCGAGAAAGTGCCGACATCGGTTCTCCTTGACTACCCGTTGATATGACGCAAACTTCTTCATTCGGGTATTTACCGATATCACGTAATTCGATCAGTGTGCCCTTAGGAATTTTCAAATAACCCAAGTCTATAGCAACCCCCGAAACATTTAGCATGCTTCTTCCAGAAAATGCCACCTTTCGATTAAAACGAACTGCGGCGTTAATAATTTGTTGAACCCGATGCACATTTGATGCAAAACTCGCAACAATAATTCGACCTTCAGCTTGCATGAACTGCGCTTCTAATGCCTTCCCAACCGTTGTTTCAGATTGAGTAAATCCCTCACGAATCGCATTCGTGCTATCAGCCATCAAAAGAGTAACCCCTTTTTTTCCTAGCTCAGCCAATCGAGCGAAATCCATGGGCTCGCCAATAATAGGCGTATAATCGATCTTAAAATCTCCAGTATGCACGATCACCCCTGCCGGTGTATGCAAAGCAATGGCAAAAGCATCAGGAATACTATGATTAACATTGATGAATTCTGCTTTAAATGGACCAATTGCGATGGTATCGCCTGCATGAACTCGATTCAATTCGACATCAGATAATCCATGTTCTTTTAATTTGTTTTCTACCAATCCAAGAGTCATTCTAGATCCAAAAATCGGTACGTTAATCTTCTTTAAAAAATACGGCAAAGCACCAATATGATCCTCATGACCGTGGGTCAATAAAATCCCCTTTACACGATGTTTATTTTGTTCCAAATAGGTGAAATCTGGAATAACAACATCAATACCCAGCATTTCATCTTCTGGAAAAGTCATACCAACATCGATAATGACAATCTCATTTTTACACTCAAAAACCGTTAGGTTTTTTCCAATTTCATTCATTCCCCCCAAGGGAATAATCTTTACTTTTGTCAAATTTTTTCTCACGTTCAGTTCTCCTTTTTATTTGAACGGCTTTTCTGACAAGACTTGCAAATCCCAAAAAACTTTACGCTGTGATCTGTAATCTGAAACCCATTGTTTTTTTCGATTGATAATTCCAATCCTTCCAACAAATCAATTTCTACTTCCTCAACCCGACCGCACTGTATACAGATAAGATGATGATGCTGATGCGCATTGCTTGAACACAATTCATAGCGGCTCAACCCATCATTAAAATTCATCTTATAGACAATGCCTAAATCTTCCATTAGCTGTAGGGTGCGATAAATCGTCGCAAGCCCAATTTCAGGATATTTATCCTTCACCCGATCGTAAATTTCTTCAGGACTGGGGTGCTCGCAGGAGTCCTCATAAAGAACCTCAAAGATCACCCGTCTCTGTGTTGTCAGTTTATACCCGTTTTTTCTAAATATTTCTAGATAGCGTTCTTTATTGTCCATTTCATCCTCAACTTCTTAAGAATCTAGGTCCATTAAAATGATATCGCGCACCTCTTGGTACTCGCTCTCTGTGTCGATTTGCTCTAAAATCAATTCTTCATCATGCTCTTGTACCAAAAAAATAAAGGCTTCTCCTTCATCTTCGAACTGAACCAAAGCATACTTTTTATCCGAGTACTCATACATCTCAAGGATTTCCAAATCTTGTTTGACTCCCTGATCGTTTAAAAAACTTCCAATCATGCCCTGCTCCTTTCCAAATCCAATACCGTTTGCAATATTTGAACGGCTGCCACTTGATCAACAAATTGTTTTCTGTTTTCTCGGCGAATACCGTTTTCAATCAAGATCTGTGTTGAGCGACTCGTTGTCAGTCGCTCATCGGCAAACTCAACAAGAACATCGAATCTTTTTTTCAATCCTTCTCCAAAAGCGATGGCTTTTTCAGCCTGCAAGCCAATAGAATTATCCATGTTCTTTGGCAATCCTACCACAATTTTTTCGATTTCTTGGGCGTTGAGTAATTCTGCGATAGCCGCATAATCTTTCTTTTTCCCAATTCGAATAATTGTTTTAACTGGCTGCGCCATCCATTTCATTTCATCACTGATCGCAACGCCAATTGTTTTATCTCCAACATCCAACCCTAAATATCTACCCATTTTACACAACCTTAATACAGAATTCTTTGCAAGCTTTGGCACAATATCCACACCGAACACATTTGGATTGATCCAAAACAACGGCTTTACCGCCTTTTAGTCCCAATGCGTTTTGCTGGCATGCTTCAACACAAGCACCACAACCCACACACCAATCTGCTATTTTTAATTTTTTTTCCTGAAAATGAAAACGTTCTTCTTCATCCCGATCCCAAACTCGATCCACAATGCTCCGAACGTTCAGATCAACTTCTGTCTTACTTTGCATACCGATTGCAATCACTGTTTCTGGAAATTCCTTTTGAAGATACGAAATTGCCCGAGGGTATTCCTCTAGCAGGTGACCGCCACCCAAAGGTTTCATTAAATAGCAACCCATCCCACGATCAATTTGCTCGTGAATAGCTTGTTCCATCTCCATTCTCTCACCGTCTGCAATACCAATGCCTCGTCGATTAATTAGAGGGAATACCACATCCATTAGCGGAACTGTCTCGGCCGCCTTAACTCCTTTAATAAAATGAGTCGAATAGCCAACACTACGTATTACCCCTTTTTCCTTCTGTTCCAAAAAATATTCAATCGCTTGACGATGTCCCCTTAAAGTATGTTCGCTTTCCTGTTCATGAAGCATCATCAGATCGATATAATCCGTACCAACCTCCATCAAAGCTTTCTCCAAGCTTTGCTGTGCTGTTTTTCGGTCATAAGCATAACACTTTGTAGCCAACACAAACTCCTGGCGTTTCACTCGCTTGAGGAGAGCGCGAAAATGTGCATAGTTCCCATATAATTCCGCCGTGTCGAAAAAATTGATCTGGTGCTCTTGGATCGCATAGGCAAACAAGTCTGCCGCTTTTTCTGCAGTAAAGTTTTTTTGAAGCGCACTCGTAGTCAACGATCCAAAACAAATTTTCGAAACGCGAATTCCTGTCCTTCCTAAATTGGTAAATTTCATAAATTCCTCTTTCACTTAAAGAAAAGTACAGCAAATACGGCTGTACTTTCTCCCCTTACTTGGTTACATTGTTTTGAATATACTCTCGCAGAATTTCTTCCAATAATTCATCTCTCTCGATTCTGCGAATCAGGCTCCTGGCGTTGTTGTAGCTTGTGATATACGTTGGATCTCCTGATAAGAAATAGCCGATCAGTTGATTGATTGAATGATACCCTTTCTCTTCAAGCGCTAAATAGACGTCACGCAAAATCTCTTTTGCATCATTTTTATCGTCAACCGCAACCTGTAAATGAATGGTATGATTTGAATCAACGGTTTTTTCTTCTGTCATAATGGTATCACTCCTTTCTCTCAAATTATACCACAGAAAGAAGATCCATCAAAGATTTATAAAAACTTCTTCGCCTCTTCTTTAGCAAAGGTTAAAATTTCATCTACTTTTTTCGTGTTAGGCGCACCTGCTTGTGCCATGTTGGGACGTCCGCCGCCGCCGCCGCCGGCTAATTTCGCCATGGCGCGAATCATATTTCCAGCATGGAAGCCTTTTTTCACAAGATCCTCACTACCTGAAACTAGCAACAATAATTTACCTTTTGATTCCGTGACCCCGGCAAATAGATACGATGAAGATTGATTTTTCATGCGATCCATCAGACTCCGTAGTCCATCCACATCTTGTCCTTCAAATGCAGCAATCAAAACCTGAGTATCGCCAACAAGCTCAACCGCATCAAAGATCGATTCAAACATCTGATTCCGCAATTGCGCCGTTGCTTGTTCCAACTCCTTTTTCAACTGTTTTTGTTCCGCAAGAAGATCAGAAACACGACCTTTTACATTTTCTTTCTTCGTACGCAGAATGGTTGCCAATTCCGCTTGTTCCTCTTCCAATTCATTCGTATAGGCATAGGCTGACTTACCTGTAACCGCTTCAATTCTTCGTACGCCCGCCGCAATACCACTTTCATGAAGAATCTTGAAAATTCCAATATCACTAGAATGTGAAACATGGGTTCCACCGCAGAGTTCCTGGCTGTACCCTTCCACCGATACAACTCGTACCTTTTCGCCATACTTATCCGAGAATAAAGCGGTTGCTCCAGATTGAACGGCTTCCTCCATGGTCATTAAGTCTGTGACAACCTGATGATCTTCATAGATAATTTCATTAACACGCAACTCCACCGCTTTTAACTCCTCGTGAGAGATCGCCTCAAGGTGGGTGAAATCAAAGCGCAACCGATCCTGTGATACCAGGGATCCAGATTGACGGACATGATCACCTAGCACCTCTTGAAGCGCCTTGTGAAGAAGATGGGTTGCGGTATGATTCCTGGCTGTTGATCGTCTTCGCGATCCTTCGTAAACCACCTCAACCTTATCTCCAACAGATAGAAGACCTTGCTTCATCTTTACCTGATGAAGGAATGCACTGCCGTTCTTTTTGGTATCCGTAATCTGACCCTGACCAGTAGCCAATTGTATTTGGCCGTGATCACCAAGCTGTCCTCCACTTTCTCCGTATAGCGTGGTGCGGTCAACAATCACGATTCCTTTTTCATTTTCAGCCAAAGTATCAACCTTAACACCCTCTTGGAAAATCGCTAAAATCGTCGCTTCAGTCTGATCCAATTCATATCCAAGGAATTCCGTTTGATAGTCATTAAAGGTTTCAGCCGATCCCGCTAGCCAACTTTCTTGATCCTGAGCACTTCTTGCCGCTCGCGCTCGTTCTTGCTGTTGCTCCATGGCTTTTTGAAAACCCGTTTGATCCACAGTAAATCCTTTTTCTTCCAGGATCTCAATGGTCAAATCAAGCGGAAACCCAAAGGTATCATACAGACGGAATGCCGCTTGGCCTGGTAATTCCATTTTCCCACTATCCTTCACTTCTTCTAAGAAGGTCTCTAGTTTCTGTAACCCCTGCTCTAAAGTCTCTAAAAATTTCTTCTCTTCATATTCCAATACCTTGTGAATCTGAGCCTGCTCCGACTCAAGGTTCTTGTAAAATTCTTTCCAATTGTCAATAACCACTTGGGAAAGATTGGCTAAGAACGGTTTCTCAATACCAATCAGTTTTCCGTGGCGATACGCGCGTCGAATCAATCGACGCAGGACATATCCTCGCCCTTCATTGCTGGGAAGGACGCCATCAGAAATCATAAAGGTCGCCGCACGAAGATGATCTGTGATCACTCGAATGGACACATCAGTCTTCTGATCCTTCTTATAAGTCAGATTTGCTGTTTTTTCCACGGCTTCAATAATTTTTACAATGGGATCAATCTCAAAGATATTCGCGCACTCGTTCAAAATGATCGTTAAACGTTCCAAGCCCATACCCGTATCGATATTTCGCTTGGCCAGAGGCAGGTACTCACCCGTTTCCTGTTTGTCAAATTGTGTGAATACAAGATTCCAAACCTCGACATAGCGGTCACATTCGCATCCTGGTTTGCAATCTGGGTCACCACAACCATATTTTTCTCCCCTGTCAATATAGATTTCAGAGCAAGGTCCGCAAGGACCGGTTCCATGCTCCCAATAATTATCCTCTTTACCCAATCGTACAAGACGAGATTCAGGCACACCTACTACATCTCGCCAGATTTCATAGGCTTCATCGTCTTCCAAATAGACAGACGCCCATAGGGTTTCTGGATCGACTTTCAACACATCCGTCATAAATTCCCACGCCCATTGAATCGCTTCTACCTTAAAATAATCACCAAAAGAGAAATTCCCCAGCATCTCAAAAAAAGTGCCATGGCGATCTGTTTTTCCGACATTTTCAATATCACCAGTCCGAATGCATTTTTGGCAAGATGCCATTCTTACACTTGGCGGTGTTTGCGTTCCAACAAAATATGATTTTAAGGGTGCCATTCCCGCATTAATCAATAGCAAACTCTTATCATTGATTGGCACCAATGGATAACTATTTATAATCTGATGTTCTTTTTCCTGAAAAAATTGCAAATATTTCTCTCGTAGTTCGTGTAAATTCATAGGAAGCCTCCATCTTAGTTTTGATGTTTGGTACTATTTTCTTCATTAAACAATTCTACTGAAATCGCGACGGTTTGTCAATTGTACAAAAAAACCGGCTTTCGCCGGTTAATCATTTGACAAGATCAAGAGTGCCACGCCCTCCATCACTTCAATTTTAATATCCTCTCCAATACTCTCATTGCTAACCCCGCGTGTCTGGCCGAACAACAAACGTTCTTGATCCAAAGGATACTTCACTCCGGTCTCAGAGACTAGAACCCCCCCCATGGAAAGAGGCAAAATAGACAGGTATCGATAACTTTCCACTTCTTCTTTTCGAATCGTCTGATGTGAAGACAATACCCGGGCTTGATTCTTCTCGTTGGCAAGTATAACCTGCAAGCCCAAATCATAAAAGCGCTTCAACATCAATAAATTCGAAAAGCTATGATCCCATCTTGTTCCGGTAGCACCATATACGAACACCTCGTCCAAGTCCAGTTCCACACAAAGCGCTAAAGCCAGTTCTAAATCGGAAGCATTTTTTTCTGCAGGGAATTTGTGCAGACGATCTTTCGGAATCAAAGGAATGTCAGCAGAATCAATAGAATCAAGATCACCCAGATAGTAGTCGGCTTGCAACCCGATCCGTATAAATACAGAGATCCCTCGATCTACGCCAATGACAATGGTCCCGCCTTCCCGATTCTCTAAAATATCTTTCATGCCTGAATCCACGGTTCCCCCAGCGACTACAATACCCCGTTTCATTTGATCTTAGCGAGTGGTCGCAATAAAACGCTCAACAACAAGAAGGTGACCAAGATCTCAGGCAACATATATGAACCGTTATAGATAAATGAATAGAGCCAAGGATTTTGTCCCTCTGGTGCATAGATTGCCCATACCGTTCCACCGGCAATAAAATGTGCCGCAAAACGACCAAGCATACCAAGAAGGATAGCCAGATAAAGGCTGATCTTCGCTTTTCCTCCATTTCGCATGGCATCAAAGCTTGTTTTGGCGATACCCGCTAGACCCAGTGCACCAAATGCCAAAGCATAATCCAAAAAGATCTGAATCGGTGTCATTGCATAAGGTTCAAGAATCATTTGTATGATTCCATAGACAGCACCCATAAAAATACCGGGCTTTAATCCCCATCTCAATGAAAAAATCAAAATTGGAATCATACTACCTGCGGTAATGGAACCACCTTGTAGATTGATGGGTAATGAAATTTTAATTAAACTTAAAACTGTTGCCAATGCGATTAAAATTCCTGCTTCTGTGATCATTTGTGTCGATTTACTCTTCATGTTTTCCTCCTCGAAAAAAAAGCCATTTTCAAGGAAAATGGCTCTATATTCAGAGTCACTTCCCTACGCTGGAATCACCCAGATCAGGTTATAAGGGTCGAAAGTCGCCTTTCTTCTCAGCCGTGAGGCTCCCCTAGTGCATATGATTAATTTCGTGTTCAGTATAACAGGTTCTTTTAGCCCTGTAAAGCCAACATTTCCCGTACATCTTTTGTCGTTTGTTCTGGATTTTCACTATTGAATATGGCAGAACCCATAACGAAAACATCGGCTCCAGCTGCCACTAATTCAAGAATATTCTCACGATTCACACCGCCATCGACTTGAATTTCAACCTGCAAGCCCATACGTGTCACCAAGTCCCGCAAGACTTGGATCTTTGTTTTGATTTGAGGGATAAAACTCTGACCCCCAAAACCTGGGTTCACACTCATCAACAAGACCAAGTCAAGATCCGGCAATAAATATTCAATGGTATCCAAAGAGGTGCCAGGATTTAAAACAATTCCAGCCTTACATCCCTGAGCATGAATAGCCTGCAATACTCGATGGGCATGAGGGGTGGCTTCTACATGAAAGGTGATTAGATCTGCGCCAGCCGCAGCAAACTCTTCGATATAACGTTCTGGTTTATCTATCATCAAATGAACATCCAAAAACATCTCCGTACAGGCTCGAATGGATTTAATGACAGGTGGTCCCATTGTGATATTGGGAACAAATTGCCCATCCATCACATCAATATGCAAATACTCAGCTCCACCACGTTCTACTTTTTCAATATCCTCAGCCAAATGTGCAAAGTCAGCCGATAAAATCGAGGGTGCAATTTTCGCCATATTAATACCTCCGTTTATTCATAGTTTCATCTAATAGCAACAAATAATTCTCATATCGAATCGGATCAATCACGCCACGCACGGCACAACCCGGCTCGGTTCGATGCAAACAATCGTTGAATCGACACGACCCTGCCAGGTCTATCATTTCTGGATACCCCAGCTGAATATCCTGGGCGTCCAAGGAAGCCAGATCTAGGGCGCTAAAACCAGGAGTATCGGCGACCGCTCCTCCGTTCCTCAAGAGCAAAAGCTCTGTATGGCGAGTCGTATGCTTGCCCCTCTGTGTCTTTTCGCTAACTTCCCCCGTTCGAAGTGCCAATCCCTCTTGCACCGCATTTAGCAAGGACGATTTTCCGACACCGGATGGACCGGCAAAAACTGAAATTCGATCGCGTAGAACATCTCTCAGCTCATCAATCCCCGTCTTTGATTTTGCTGAAGTTACAAGCACCTGATAGCCAGCCTTTCGATAAAGCGCAGCCATCTCTTCCGTCGCCGCGTCCGATACCAAATCACCCTTGTTCAAACAAATAATTGCATCAATGCCTCGCACTGCACTCATCACTAAAAATCGATCCAAAAGGTTCAAATGTGGATCGGGGGATTTGAGTGCAAAAACAATGATCGCACAATCCACATTGGCAATTACAGGTCGTAACAAAGCATTCCTTCGAGGCAAAATCTTTTCAATCATGGTATTTCCTTCTGGATCGATGGACAAATCAACAAAATCTCCCACAGCAGGACGGACTTTTGACTTACGAAGTTTACCCCGTAGTCTGCCTTTCACAAGTTCCCCATCGGCCAAAATAATATAATTGCCTCCAACGCCCTTTACAATTCTCGCTTTACTCATTCATTGCTCCCACCAAAAGTCACATTATAATCAATTAGATATTGATCATCATAATAAATTTTATAGGTTTGCTGTCCCGTCCCTTTCAGGGCGATCGCTGCATTCCCTTGTTCAGTGCTTAGTACTTCCTCATATACGGTAATCTCTCCGCTTGGGCTGACCAAGGTAAGCTTGACCTTTACCGTCGGATTAGCTTGCGGCAGACGTAACGTGATCGTCTTTGAAACCTCTTTTGGACCTGCATCAGCACTTTCTTTGCTTACCTTCACACTGATTGCACTTCCAATAACAACATCCGCCCCTTCTGGATAACTTTGATATAAAATTTCACCAACAGGTTGGTCACTATTCTCGTAAATGGTCTGGCCGATTGTGAAACCCAAGTCTTCAAGTTGTTTTGTTGCTTCTTCCAACTGAAGACCAATGATTGACGGCATAGCACGATACTCTTTTTCCACACCAGAACTCACAATATAATTAATTGGAGTCCCTTCAGCTACCTGCTCACCCGCTACAGGCTCCTGACGAATGATAATCCCATCCGGCTCTTCAGAAAACTCATACACCAAACTGCCTTTGATCAATCCACTTCCACTTAACAAGACATCTATTGAATATGCGTAATTGTTAACAATATCTGGCACTTCCACCAGTTTTGCGCCCTTGCTTAAGGTGACCCCAACGGGAGATCGTTTAATCTTTCTACCTGCAGGAATCCCTTGCTCCACAATTACGCCCTTGTCATAAGAATTGCTGTAAATTTCTTTTTCCACATACAATTCAATACCAATGTCTTCAATTAGTGTTTGCGCTTGAGTCAAGGTCAATCCTTGCATATTCGGCACTTCCACCTCACTAATATTGACGATATTATTCATGGACAATTGATAGGCGCCAAACAAGACCAATAAAAAAGCCAGAATTACTGCCGCACCTGAAATTGCCCATTTTTTAAGACTTGAAACTTTCTTCTTTTTTGTCTTTTTTTTCGGCTGCTGTCGTTTCTGCTGCATGCTATTTCCATCCTCCGTCATTTTTCTTACCCGTTCTTTGACCCCCACAACATCCACTTCCGCTGTAGGTGAATCTGAAAATGTTTGTACGGCAATAGCTCCATTTTCAGGATCAATCTTCGCTTTCTTCAAATCAATAATCAATTCACGAGCGGATTGATATCGATTTTCTGGCAATTTCTGAGTCAGTTTTCGTATGATACTTTGATAGCCACTGGGCACATCGTCATTTTCATGAAAACTCAATTCCTCCTCTAAATGCTTCATCACCACAGAAATCGGAGTTTCACCCTTAAATGGCGCTCGCCCTGTCAACATTTCAAAAAAAACGATTCCTAATGAATACAAATCGGATCGCTCATCACTGTAAACACCCTTGGCTTGCTCCGGTGACAAGTAGGCAACTGAACCCAACACCTTATCTGAAACCTGAAGAGTTTCTGAGGTTGTCGCTCTCGCTATCCCAAAATCCATGACCTTGATATTTCCAAGATGATTCACCATAATATTCTGCGGCTTTAAATCACGATGAATAATATGGCGTTCATGGGCAAATTCTACCGCGCTAGCAATCTGTGCAAAAAATCGAATTGCCTTTTCAGGACTTAATCGTTTCTGGTCGCGGATCACATCTTGCAGTGTTTTCCCTTCTATTAATTCCATGACGATATAGTACATGCCCTGATCAGCGCCAACATCAAAAACATTCACAATATTGGGATGGTTCAATCCGGCAGAAGCTTGCGCTTCAATCTTGAATTTTTGAACAAATTCATCATCTTTCATCAAGTCACTTTTCAAAATTTTCACAGCAACTTGTCGGTTCAGCAAATGACATTTTGCTTGATAGACTTCCGCCATGCCGCCTGAACCAATACATTCAAGCAGTTCATAACGATTCCCTAATAGTTTCCCCTTCATGCCTTCACCCCTGTTTCCCCAATCTCAACCAATACCAGAGAGATATTATCTTCTCCCCCCCGTAGCAATGCCTCTTTAAGCAATTCCTTCCCTTTCTTTTCCAAAGAATTCTCGGATATCAGGATGGATTCCAAATCCTTAAAGGGCAATTTATTGCTTAATCCATCGGAACAAAGCAAAAACAAATCCTTTATTTGAACAGGAAATTGTATCAAGTCAGCCTCTGCTTGGGCATGGGTTCCCAAAGCGCGCGTAATGATATTTCTGTTTGGATGAGAAAAAGCTTCTTCCCTGGTAATCTTTCCAGCATCGATCAGCTCTTCTACATAGGAATGATCCTTTGTCAGCTGTTCCAGGCTGCTTTCCCGCACGCGATAAATCCGGCTGTCTCCAATATGACCGATCCAACCACTCTTGCAACTCGATTCGATATACAAAAGAGAGGTAGTCGTCCCCATCAGCTTTTGCTCTTTGTTCTGTGCAGTTTCAAAAATTGTTCGATTAGCAAGCGTAAATCCCTCTAGCAAGATGGCACGATCCACCTCTTCACAATTTTTGATGCAGGTGGACAAAGTCTCAACGGCCAATTGACTCGCAATTTCACCCCCAAAATATCCACCCATACCGTCCGCAACAATATACAATTGATCGGATTCACTGGCATAAACCGAATCCTCATTGATTTCTCTGATTTTCCCTCGATCAGTACACGAATAGATTTTCATTGATTATCTTCCTCCTGTGCTGCAACGAACCGTTGTTTCAATTGGCCGCAAGCAGCAGAGATGTCAGTCCCAAGTTCTCTTCTTATTGTAACATTCATAACCCCTGCATCTTGTAAATGTTTTTGAAACTTTCGTACAAAAACTTGTTTGGGCCGCTTGAAGCTTGGATCCACCGGATTGATGGGGATCAGGTTCAAGTGATAATTCTGATCGCGAAGGAGATCTTTTAACTGTCTCGCATCTTCAATTCGATCGTTCACACCCTCAATTAACGTATATTCAAAGGTCGTCCGTCGACCTGTTTTTTTCTGATGATTTTTTGTTGCCTTCATCAACTCCGGCAAATGATACCGCTTAGCGATGGGCATTAATTCCTCTCGTTTCTCCTGAAAAGGCTGATGCAATGACACCGACAAGTTTACCGGAATCCCAGACTCCGCCATGGCATAGATATTCGGAACTACACCGGCTGTTGACAAAGTAATATGGCGATAACCCATGCCCCGCCCTTCCGGATGATGGATAATTGTAAAAAATGTCTTAACTGCATCCCAATTGTCCAAGGGTTCTCCGGATCCCATCATCACAAGATTCGTTGATTTTTCTCCAAGAATTTTTTCGATCATGACAACCTGTCCCAGAATTTCAGATGGAGTCAAATTGCGAATAAACCCTTCTTTACCCGTAGCACAAAATACACACCCCATCTTACAACCAACTTGAGTCGATAGACACAGACTGATCCCATGTTGATAAAACATGGCAACCGATTCAACAATATGTCCATCGGATAATTGAAAGAGGAATTTGCGTGTCGGATCTATAAGCGACTGCATTTCATCCACGCATTTCGGTAAACGCAAGCTTCCCTTGGCATGTAAATCCTCTCGCATTTTTTTTGAAAAAACAGTAATTTCCTCCATATTTTCAATTGGTTGTTTATGAATCCATTGAAAAAATTGCTTGGCTCGAAATTTTGGATATCCAAATTCTCTTATTTGATTCTCTAATTCCTCATAGGACAAGTCTCGGTAATTCATATGGGTTCCTTTCTCAAAACAGCAATAAAAAATCCATTTGTGCCATCCAAATGTGGCATCAAGGTAATCATACCCGAGTTCTGTTCTAAAGAAATTCTAGAAACGGGAATCGGTTTGCCAATTTCTTGCAAAATCAAGTCGCTTTCCTCAAGTAACCACGCCACCTGATTTTCGTTTTCTTTGCGATTCAAGGTACAGGTTGCGTAAACCAAGATTCCCCCGCGTTTCAAATAGCGAACCGCTTGTTTCAGAATACCTCTTTGGATCTCAATAATTTCATCCAAATCCTCAGGCTTTCGAAGCCTTTTTATTTCAGGCTTTCTCCCGATCAAACCAAGAGCTGAACATGGAGCGTCCACCAAACAAACATCAAAATTTTCTATCCAATCTTCCTGCAATTTTCCTGCATCTCGAACGGTAAAAGAACAATTGTTAATACCCAAGCGCTTGGCTTCCTCTTCCATCCTTTCAATTTTTTTTTCAAAAATATCATTGGATACAATTTCACAATTCGGATATTTTTCAGCCAAATGAAAGCTCTTCCCGCCTGGTGCCGCGCAGAGATCCAGAATGCAGCCACGGTCGGGCAGATCAATCAAATCACCGACTAACATAGCACTCTCATCTTGAATAGAGAAGCGTCCCTTTCGATAAGCTTCACTCTCCGACAGTTCGCTGGCACGTTCAATCCGCATGCCCGAAGAGGAATAGGAAAGAGGCGCAACTTCATACCCCGCTGTAACAAGGTCCTTGTGCAAGGATGAAATTGAGCCCGCCAGTTGATTGGAGCGGATCGACACACCCCTTTGCTGTCCCATGACTTCCATAAGTGAAAGAGCCGTTTGCTCATCGTATTGCTTTCTCCATAAATTTGCAATCCACTCAGGGAATCCCCAAAACAACGCTTTCTCCTGAAAATTTGCTTGAGAAAGATCCAATAATTCATCCCGACTTTCAAGAACCCTTCTTAAAACCGCGTTGATCATTGAGGAAGCACGACTGGTTTTTGCATGTTTTTTTGCCAGAGAAACCGTTTCAAATATAGCGGCATATTCTGGAACCCAAGGCATAAAAAGAATTTGATATGCCCCCATCAATAGAAGCACGCGAACAGCCAACCGACTCTTTTTGAAAGGTTGATGCAGGTTCTTTTCTAAAACATATTCTAAATATAACCGGCGTTCTGTAATACCCAATACCAGTTCTCGAACCATGCGCTGATCATCAGGAGTCACCTTTCCCGTTAAGCGCGCATTCAATTCAATATTTAAATAGCGGTCCTCACGGATCGCAGTTTTCAACAATTCAAAGGCTATGCCTCTTGCGTCTCTTCCTTCGATAGCAAAACAACACCTTTCTCCAATGTATTTCCCCGCAAGAAATCTTCAACGGTCATTCGGCGCTTACCCGGGGCTTGAATTTCTTGAATCAGCAAAGAACCCTCTCCCGTTTGAATCTGGATGCCAGCTCTTGAAACAGCCAAGATCTCGCCGGGCATGCCCGCCGTATCTTCCACCTGACAGACCGAAGCAAAAACCTTCAGCTTGGTTGTAGCTGCCCTTGTCCAAGCTCCCGGGAAGGGATCAAAAGCTCGGATCTGATTATGAATCATTTTCGCAGATTTTTTCCAATCAATCTCCGCTTCCGCTTTCGAAATTTTTGCAGCATAAGTCGCTTTTTCTTCATCTTGCTTCACCGCTTGTGTTTCTCCGCGCAATAAACCATCCAAGACATCTACAATCATACGCGAGCCCAATTCAGATAGCTCATCATGCAAACATTCCATCGTCATAGATTCAGAAATTGCAATGGATTCCGATCGATACATATCTCCAGTATCTAGACCTACATCCATTTTCATAATGGTAATACCCGTCGCTGAATCTCCAGAAAGAATCGCTCGATGAATCGGTGCGGCACCCCGATACTTAGGCAATAGCGATGCATGGATATTGATACAGCCAAAGGTTGGCGCATCCAAAATCTCTTTTGGTAGTATTTGTCCGTATGCGACAATAACCATCACGTCTGCCCCTGCATTCGTCACATGTTCAATGGCTTCTGGATCACGCAATCGATTGGGCTGATACACAGGAAGTCCTAACTCCACAGCTCTTTTTTTTACCGGTGAAGGGGTCACTTTTTTACCCCGTCCCCGCGCTCGGTCGGGTTGTGTAACAACCATCACAATTTCATGAAACTGATGGATTGCATTCAATGCCGAAACCGAAAAATCCGGAGTCCCCATAAAGACTACTTTCATTCTTGAACCTCCAAAAGTTCTTCTTCAACACGATCAATATAAAGAATCCCGTTTAAATGGTCATTCTCATGGCAAATTGCACGGGCAAAATAGCCTTCCGCTTCTAGAATCTGTTCATTTCCCTCTAAATCCATATATTTTACTTTTAAATGATCCGGACGTTTCACCTTTCCCGTTTTTCCAGGTACCGACAAACAACCTTCGTAGTCAATTTGTTGACCACTCTGGTCGAAAATTTCAGGATTGATCATGACATGCAGGCCATTCTCTTCAATTTCTACTACGAATATTCTTCGAAGAATGCCAATTTGTGGCGCCGCTAAGCCTACGCCCTGTTCCGCTCTCATGGTTTCAATCATATCCTTTACCAAGGTTCGAATTCGTTCCGTCACGGTGTCCACTGGACGGCTCACCTTTCTAAGCACTGCATCTCCATCGTATCGCATTTGTCTAATTGCCATTTCGACCTTCCTTTCTATGCTTCTTCATTCCATAAAACTGAGATTTGACACCCCTCAGACCGCAATCCGATTAGGGGTGTTTCTATTTTTTGAAAATATTGATCCCTGAATTCTTCAATTCTACCTACAGGGATTTGAATAATAAATTCTTTGCGAAAATATCCGTCCGCTTTTGATATTCTAGAGGGAATCGGTTCTCCAATTTGAATATTGTCAGCATGTTTCGCACCTACCTTTAAAAACAATTGTCTCGCACTTTGAATCCCTTGTTCCAATCGATCTTCCCTCCGCGAGGAACCGAATACCGTCAACAAATGACCAAATGGCGGAAATTTCAAAATTTGTCTGATGCCTTGTTCATTCTGATAAAACCAATCTGACGAGTGGTTTGCCACCGCCTCAATCGCATAATGGTGAGGAGAATAGGTCTGCAGCACCACGTGACCGGCCTGTTGACCCCGGCCCGCTCGACCAGATACCTGATCCAACAATTGATAGGTTTGCTCCGCCGCGTCATAGTTACTGCCATACAAGGATAAATCTGCCGCCAAAACACCAATCAATGTAACCTGCGGGAAATCCCATCCCTTGGCAATCATCTGGGTGCCAATCACGATATCACAATTGCCAGATTTAATCGTTTCATACATGTCCTGAAAACTTTCCTTAGAGCGGGTTGTGTCATAGTCCATTCGTACAATTTTCGATTGGGGAAATGTCTTTTGAACAATTCGCTCCAATTTTTGCGTTCCCGCTGAAAAGGGCTTTAACCATGTACTTCCACAGTCTGGACAGGTACGTACTTTTGGAAATCTTCGTCCGCACAAATGACACCGCAGTGATCCATCCTCATGATGATAGGTCAACGACACATCACAATGACTGCATTTTAATGCTTCGCCACAGGCTCTGCAAGAGATAAACCCTGAAAATCCCCTTCGGTTCAAGAACAAGATCACCTGTTCCTTTCGTGCAAGGGTTTCTTTCATTTCCGCATACAGACGACGACTGATCATACTTCGATTTCCCTGTTTCAATTCTTCGCGAAGATCAATAACTTCAACGCTTGGTAAAACCGCATCCTTTGCTCGCTCCCTTAAGGGGGTGTAATGATAGATCGCTGACTGTGCTGCCTGATATTGCTCAAAAGTCGGTGTTGCTGAACCCAAAATCACGGGAGCACCCAATTTCATTCCAAGCTTGACAGCTACTTGGTCAGCCCGAAATCGCGGCGCTGACTGTGAATGATAAGACCGGTCATGACACTCGTCAACAATAATTAACCCTAAATTCTGCATGGGCGAAAACAAGGCCGAACGTGTTCCCAAGACTAATGAAACCTGACCTTTTGAAATTCGTTCCCAAGCAAGCTTTCTTTCCTTTACAGAGAGACGGCTATGCAAGACTGCGACAGAAACTTGAAATCTCTGTTGAATTCTATCGATCATTTGTGGCGTTAGAGCGATCTCCGGGATCAGATAGCAAATGGTTTTTCCTTTTGCTAAAACCTGATCAATCAAATGAAAATAAATTTCAGTTTTACCGCTTCCTGTCACCCCGTGAAGGAGAATCGGTTTTTCACTTCCAAATTCCTGAATTTCTTCAAAAACAGCCTCTTGTGCATGAGTGAGCGCAAGAATTCGAATTGAAAAATCCGATGTTTGTTGGCTCTTCATGCAACGAAATTCGATCATTTCTTTTTCTCGCATCGCTTTTAACACGCTTGTGTTATCTAATTTCAGAAACTTCATCAAAACTGAAACGCCAATCCAATCCCCCTGCTCCATCAAATACTGAAAAACTTGATTTTGCTTTTTGGCTTGACGGGATGGTGCAAGCAAGGGTTGTATTAATCTGATCTCCTGATCCCGAATCGAAAACTGTTTCTTTTTCACTTTCTCTTGAATGCGAAAAAGAAATTTTTCGGATTCAATCAATTGTTTAAATGGTTCATTCTCCTTAAATATATCGCCAGAGTGACAATGAATCAAGTCATAAGACGCAAAGGCATATTCCGGAAAAAAAAGCCTTGCCGCCTCATAAAAAGGTGAAAAATACTCTTTCCGAATCCATAGCAAAAGGGACAATCGTTCGCTCGATAAGGTCAGGCTCGATGGAAATCGACCAAGAATCGGTTTTATGGCATATTTGCCTTGATGCACTTCTTTTGTTTCAATCACCAATCCCTTTTTTAACCGATTGCCCTTCCCAAAAGGGAGTGCAACCAATTCTCCAGGGAAAAGTTTCTCCCCTGCCGGTACGGAATAGGTGAAAGCCTGATGCATCCCCAATTGAAAAACCAGCACCTCGGCAAACACTATTTTGACTCCCGAATACGCAAAAACCGATCGAGGATACGATCAGCGACTGATGCTTTTGTCATTTTAGGCAAGGCTTCTACACCGACCAAATCAACCAAGGAAACCTGATTTTCTTCGGACCCAAAACCAATATCCTGTCGGGAAATATCATTGGCAACTACCAAATCTAAAGATTTTTCCTTACATTTTTTCTTTGCATTTTCAATCAAATTCTGGCTCTCGGCAGCAAAACCGATAACAACTTGTTCCATTTGTCTTGGTGTTGTGCGTAAAATATCAACCGTTCTGACAAGGGTAAGTTGAAGATTGCCATCACTTTTCTTAATTTTTTCTCTTTCTATCTGTTTAGGTTGATAGTCCAAGGGCGCTGCCGCCATAATCAATCCATTAGAATTTTTAAATGATTCAGCAACAGCAGTTGCCATATCACCAGTTGTTAGTATAGGGATCCAATTTACAACTCTTTGCAACTTTTCCGGACATGTTTTTGCAATCAGGTCCACTTTCGCTCCTCGTCGGCTGGCTTGTCTTGCCAACTCAAATCCCATTTTTCCTGTTGATCGATTGGTGATCAAACGGACCGGATCAATTGCGGCCTCTGTTGGTCCCGCCGTGATCGTCAAAGACAAGCCCGAAAAATCCGCTTTTGACAGACTCTTTTCCATGGCGAATACGATCTCTTCCACATCCAAAAGTTTCCCTTTTCCAACATCGCCACAAGCAAGTCTGCCTTCTGCTGTTTCCAAGACAAGCACGCCTCGCTTGCGCAAAGTTTCTATATTTTCTTGAACCGCAGGATGTTCAAACATCTTTGTATTCATTGCTGGCGCAATCATCACAGTTGCTGTCGTTGCTAAAAGTGCCGTACTCAAAAAATCATCAGCAATTCCATGGGCCATTTTTGCAATTATATTCGCCGTAGCGGGAACAATTGCAAAAAGGTCCGCTTTCTGAGATAAGGATATATGCGCCAATTCCCAACCCTTTGGCGTTTCAAACTGCTTGACGACAACAGGATTGCCCGATAGGGTTTGAAAGGTTAAGGGATTGATAAAAGAAGTAGCATGTTCAGTCATTACAACGTCGACATTTGCGCCAGCTTTAATCAATCGGCTGCATAAATCAGCCGCCTTATAGGCCGCAATCCCTCCACTTACCCCAAGAACAATATTCTTTCCCTTCATCATTGACCTCCGATCTTATTCGGTCGCTTGTCCTTCTTCGACTGTTGATGTAATTTCCTCAACAACCTCTTCAGGTTCCTCGATTGCATTAGGATCATACGCGGTATAATTCACCTTTCCTTCATAGAACTCTTCAACAGCCATAGAAATTGGTTTCTTTGATTCAGTTTCTACCAAACATTCATTTTTTTCAATCAATTGGCGTGCACGTTTTGCAACCACCATCACCAAGGTATAGCGACTATCTACTTTCTCCATTAATTCGTCAATATTAGGCTTCAACATAAAACTCTTCCTCCCTGAAATTATGAATTCTCTTATGGTTTCTCTTAATCAAGCAACGCTCTGCCTTTAAAACAGCTTCCAGTTCTTCAACTGCCAGTTCAACTTGATCGTTTACAATGCAATATTCGTACTCAAATGCTTGCTCGATTTCTTGCAAGGCGGCTCCGAGTCGTTTTTTTAAAGACGCTTCCGTTTCGGTTCCCCGTGATGTGATTCTCTTTTGCAGTTCCTCCAAGGTTGGAGGTAAAATAAAGACAAAGACACCATCCGGGTATGCTTCCTTTACCTTCAAGGCGCCCTGAATATCGATCTCAAGCAAGACATCTTTTCCAGCTTCTAGGGAATCAAGAACAAAATTCTTCGGTGTACCATAGTAATTTCCATATACTTCAGCATATTCTAAAAATCCGTTTTCGTTAATCTGCTCAATAAATTTTTCCTTTGCAAAGTAGTGATAACTCACCCCCGGCGTTTCCAGTTTTCTCGGCGCCCGTGTCGTTGCAGAAACAGATAATCTGATATTTGGTTGCTTGGCTAAAAGAGCCGAACATACCGTGCCTTTCCCGGCTCCAGAGGGTCCTGAAACCACAATTAATAATCCCTTTGACATCGCAATCCTCCTAGGCATCCGCCGACTTGTGATCTTCCAGTCGATGTGCGACCGTTTCGGGCTGCACAGCTGAAAGGATAATATGATTGCTGTCTGCCACGATCACAGCTCTCGTTCGTCGACCATAAGTTGCGTCGATTAACCGATTCGCTTCTCTTGCTTCTTGAATCAACCTCTTGATCGGCGCAGATTCCGGGTTGACAATTGCAATGATTCGTTTTACTGGCACGATGTTTCCAAATCCAATATTAACAAACTTCGATTGCATTCGCCCCTCCTATTCGATGTTTTGAACCTGTTCCCTAACCTTCTCCAAATAGCTTTTTATTTCAATGACCGTCTCTGTAATCCCAACATCGTTGGATTTTGATCCAATCGTATTGGTTTCCCGATTCATTTCTTGAAGGATGAAGTCAAGCTTTCGTCCAATCGCCTCGTTTTTCTGAATCACATCGGTAAACTGCTTCATGTGACTATTCAATCGTGTAATTTCCTCGTTGATATCCGCGCGGTCTGCAAAAAAAGCGACCTCATTGGCAATTTTAGCTGGATCCAACTCGATTTTTTGATCCAAAAGTTCAATCAAACGTGTTTCCAGTTTCATTTTGTATTCCTTGACAACCAATGGTGCTCGGTCTGCAATTGTTTTCGTTAAGAGCGCCACTTCATCCAAATATCCTTGGATATCCGCTTGAAGGTGATTCCCTTCAATTCCACGCATTTCCGACAGGTTTTTTACCGCCGCCTCAGAGGCTTCTAGCAAGACTTCCTGCAACAACTCTTCCTCTGCTTGCGATTGCTCCACCTGAATAATATCATTAAATCGCAACAGATGATCCAAGCGTGTTGCTTCTTCCATATTAAATCGTTCCTTTAAAGCCTCCAGGGCATAATAATAAGCATCTGCCAAAGTATTGTCGACAGAGACCTTTGTAAATGCTTCTGTGTCCATATCCATATTGATATAGGTCTCTATACGTCCTCGTTGCAAATGCTTTTTTATCGTTCGCTTCACCGATTCTTCCGCAAATTTCAACATTCGCGGCATCTTAATGTTGGGATCCAAATAACGATTATTCACGCTTTTCATTTCCACAACAATTCGAATTCCGTTCTTTTCTGATTCTCCTCGTCCAAAACCAGTCATACTCTTCATTTTTCGCACCTCCATACCTCTACTATACTATCATGTCATCACTCAGAACTCTATGGAATATGACGTTTTCTTAACATATTTTCTTTCTGCTCTCCAGTACAATTAAATGATAAGGAGTGATCACTATGGCTTATGACGGATTCCTCGTGAATCGTTTAGCAAGAGAATTACATGATCTGCTTAAAGGCAGACGAATCGACAAGGTCTTTCAACCCGAACACGACGAGATCCAACTCAGTATTCGAGGCATCAAAAAAGAGAGACTTTTGATCACGATCAATGGCACTTTCCCGCGCATCCATATGACAACATACAGCAAGCCCAACCCAGCAAAGCCGCCCATGTTTTGCATGCTGATGCGTAAGCTCTTAGGTGGCGCACAAATCGAATCCATTGAACAGGTTGGATTTGATCGCATCATACGAATTAATTGCATCCGAAAAACGGAACTATACGATCATGAAAAACTTTCCTTGATCATTGAAATGATGGGCAAGCACAGCAATTGCATGTTAGTTGACCATGAAAATCGAATCTTAGAAGTTCTTAAGCGGGTATCTAACGATATGAGTTCCATTCGGCAAGTTATGCCAAATTTGCTCTATACCCTGCCACCGAATAAAAAAGCCTCTCCCTTCGATCTGGTGACAGCCGAAGCCTTTCAAGAAATTCGACCCGATTCTCTATCGCGTTCTTATTTTCAATTGGTATCCGGAACAAGTTACGATATTGCAGATGAATTTGAATGGCGCGCGATAAACAATCACGCACAAACTTCCGATGATTATCTAGCGGTTCACTTATCCATGCTTAAGGAACTGACTGAGTCGGCAAAGCCGCTTCTATACAATTCAAATCCGGAACAAAAGCTAAAACGAACGGTCAGCGCTCTGACCCTCACCCATCGAAAAGATGAACCCCTTTCTTTTTCTAGCTTTAGTCTTTTGATCGACGATTTCTTTTACTCTCAGGACAAGGCGCAGCGCACCCATCAAAAAACCAGCGATCTAACAAAATTGCTGTCCCAAAAAGTACATGGGCTAGAAAAAAAGATTGAAAAACTACATGCGGAACAAGACAATGCCCAGAAAAGAGATATCTACCAAAAATACGGCGAACTCTTAATGGCAAATCTATATACCAAACAAACATCGCGTGACTCCATTGTTGTCGTGGATTACTACACGGAAGACCAATCCACCCTAGAAATCCCACTGAATGATCAATGGAACCTCCAACGCAATGCGCAACATTACTTTAAACGCTATCAGAAGTTAAAAGCTGCAATGATCCACACAGAGGAACAAATGGAGATTGCTACACGAGAAAAAGACTATCTCGAGACGGTCCTGACAGCTTTAGAGTCCGTTGAAACTGAGGACGATATCGAAGGGATCCGCTTTGAACTTCAAGAAAATGGAATACTTCGAAAGCGACATACGAAAAAACAAAAGAAAATTCGACATATCCCCCTTCGCTACAAAACCAGTGATGGATATGTTGTCTTAGTAGGAAAAAACAATTATCAAAATGAAGAAGTCACCTTTAAAAAAGCGGATCGCATGGACTGGTGGTTCCATATCACGGCATATCCGGGTTCCCATGTAATCTTGATCACCAACGGTGATGAAATCCCGGATCGGAGCATGGAAGAGGCCGCTATGATTGCCGCTTACCACAGTAAAGCCAGGGAATCCAGTCTCGTTTCTATTGATTATACACGTAGAAAACATATTAAAAAGCCGGCCCACAGTAAGCCCGGCATGGTGATCTATCATGAGTACTATTCCATGCATATCACTCCAGATTTGGAAAAAATTCAATCACTACGAGAAAAAGAGAAATAGGCTTAGCCTATTTCTCTTTTTCTAAAATGGTGACAGAATCTTCTTGATCCGATTCTATGAACTTCACACTGATTATTTCATTTCTTGAAGTTGGTGCATTTTTTCCCACATAATCTGGGCGAATTGGCAATTCCCGGTGACCACGATCGATCATAACCGCTAATTGTATGCTTCGTGGACGTCCATGATCCACCAAGGCATCCAGTGCAGCCCGAACAGTCCGTCCCGTAAAAATAACATCATCAAAAAGAACAACATCCTTACCCTTTACATCGAAGTTAATGGCTTGATTGATTGTCGGTTGTTCATTGACCTCCGTCAAGTCATCACGATAAAGTGTGATATCTAACATTTCGACAGAAACCTCAACACCCTCAATTTCCTCAATTTTCTTTGCTATCCGTTTTGCAAAAGGTACGCCACGTGTTTTAACACCGACGAGCACCAAATGCTCCATACCATGGTTTTTTTCCAAAATTTCATGGGCAATACGTATCACAGCCCGTCCCATTGCTTTATCATCCATTAAACGTGCTTTGGTTTTCATTGATTCCCCTCCTGATTTAAGATCCGCAAAATCCGTTGAAAAGATTCCGGCAATTCTGTTTCAAAATGCATCCATTCTCCTGTTCTCGGATGTTCAAATTCAATCTCTTTGGCATGCAAACACTGTCCATTGGTTTGAAATCGCTGTTTCTTATGGCCATAAGTCAAATCGCCCACCAATGGATGTTTAACCGAAGCCAAATGAACACGAATCTGATGAGTGCGTCCCGTTTCTAGCTCGCACTGCAATAAGGTTTGCTGAGAGAACAATTTAAGTACGCTATAATGCGTAATGGCATGTCGTCCATCCGCTACAATCGCCATCCGTTTCCGATCCCTAGGATCCCGTGCTACAGGCTTGTCAATTGTGCCTCCATCCTTGATCCGGCCTTCAGCCAAGGCCCAATAGATCCTTTTAACTTCATGGCGTTTCAATCGGTCAGAAAAAAAATGATGGGCATGATCATTTTTCGCAATCACCAAGAGTCCCGATGTATCCTTGTCGATCCGATGCACAATGCCGGGTCTAATCACCCCATTAATGGATGACAAATGCTCCAAATGAAACAGAAGTGCATGCACCAGCGTACCGGTGCTATGCCCAGGTGCAGGGTGTACGACCATTCCTTCCGGTTTATTCACGACAGCCAGATCTTCATCCTCATAAATGATCTCAATGGGAATATCTTCTGGTAAGAGAGCCAAGGGAATCGGATCTGGAATGGTACATATGACCATCTCTTCAAATTTCACTTTATAATTTGCCTTCCGACTTCTGCCCTTAACCAAAATATGCCCTTCTCGAATCAATCGCTGCACGCTTGCGCGTGACTCACCACTCTTTTCAGCAACAAAAAGATCCAATCGTTTCCCAACATCATTCTCCGCTACTACATAGGTCTCATTCTTCATTAACAAAGATCTCCTCTTCACGGAATATCACCCAAATTGCAATCAGAATTGTAGAGACTACAATGCAAATATCCGCTATATTAAAAACGGGAAAATCATAAATTTGTCCAAATCGAACATCGAAAAAATCGACAACATACCCGCGAAACATACGGTCGATTAGGTTGCCTACTGCACCACCTGTTAATCCCATTACAAAAATCATAAATGGTGTGCGGAAGCGATACCGTTTCATGACATAAACAACCCCAGCAACAAAAGTTAGGGTTAAAATTAAAAAAATCACCCGTTGATTTTGCAAAATTCCGAAGGCCGCACCGAAATTTCTCACATAACTCAATTGAAAAAATCCGGGAATCACTGGAATTGCCGGTTGTCCAGCAAGTGAAGTACTCGCCCATATCTTACTTAATTGATCGATTGCAATCAATGTGATTGCCAATAACCAGCCCATAGCTTCCTCCTTATTTGTAAATGAATGGATTCCTCCATTCCACAATTCAATGAAAATATAAAATCACTCTTCGCGTTTTCATCATCTTCATTATTCCTTTATTTGATCTCGTCGTCAAGATCTGCTGTATTGACACAAAAAAGGCTTGTATCCCTAACCCAATTGGCATACAAACCTTTTGGCACTTTCGTCACTTTCTATTCTTTAATCAAAGAGTCCCGGTTCCTCTTGCAAAGCCCGAAGGTTCGATTTCAAAAAATCACTTTGATTCTGCAACAATTGTGTGAATTTTGCTTCAAATACGAAGACCTCTTTTTTTAATAGATCTGACTTTTGTGTCAGCTCAACAGCTTTCATCCGCGCCTCATTGATAATCTTCTCCGCATCGCGTTGTGCTTCATTAATCACCATATCCGCTTTGTCTGTCGCCTGTACATTCAGCCGCTCAGATGTCTGCTGCGCAAGAACTAGCGTGTTTTTTAGGGTTAATTCAAGATCATCATACTTGGCGATCTGCTCCTGTAAAATCATGGTTCTTTCACGCAACTCGATATTTTCTTGATAAAGCCGTTCGTATCCGGCAATTACCTCTTCCAAAAAATCTTCCACTTCCGCTACTTTATACCCATTCAAAGCCTTTGAAAATGTCTTTTGTTCAAGATCCATCGGTGCCAGCATATTTGTCCCCCCTAAAATTTTTCGATTTCACACTGAATTCTTCCTTTTTTTGATGTTTTCATATCCATTCCCAGTTGGAATCTTCCCGATTTTCGAATAGAAATTAGATCGCCTGGTGAAAGTTCATAGACGATTTTCTTTTCCATATGATGATTCACCTTCACCCGCTCCTGCCGAATTAAATCCTGCGCCTTCCCCCGACTTGTTGGCACAAGGGCTGAAACTACAGCATCCAGACGAAGGGAAGCAACAGAAATTCGTTTGATCGTTCCAGCTTCACGCTGATAATCAAATCCGTCGAGTGGAATCAATTCGCCTGAAATAGATTCCCGCCCAACTTCTATCAATTGACTCCTCACGTAATTCGCAATATCTCCCTCTAGAAATACGAAAAACTGATTATCGCGTACCACAATATCACCAAATTTACTTCGATCGATCCCAAGTCCCATCAAACTCCCCAAAATCTCTCGATGCTCCGGCTGCCACGATTCTTGACCAAGGCCTCGATATAAAGAAATTTCTTGATCCTGGAGCCATTCCTTTTCACCATAGGTAAAAAGGATTTTTTTCCGTTCCGCTTCCTTGTAGCCCCCCGCCAATACATACGAAAGATTGGGCTCTTGCCGCATAATCGATTCTGCTACCTCAACTGTATAAGGATCAAGAAAATCAGTCGTCTCGATCCCTCCGTGATAACTTGCACGCCGCATTTGATCCATCAATCGACGAATAATCTGCCTGCAATTATCATCACGAATAAATTGCAAATTCATTTCTTTTACCATGTAAGTTTTAGATCATCCGACGACTCAATAGGCTCAGCTACAGTACCTGCCGTTGAAATTTTCACAGACTTTGGTGTAATGATAAAGATATTTGAATCAACCTTCTCAACATTTCCTTCCAAAGCATACACCGCTCCCAGCATAAAGTGGTAGGCGTTTTTCTTCCAATCACCCTTCAATTGTTTAAAATTGATGATCACAGTTTTTTCGTTTTTTAAGCGATCGATGGATCTTGTGATTTCATCATAATTGACAGGCTCTTGAATAATAATGCTACCATCCTCTCCAAAGCTAGAGGCAAAATGGTTTGATTCCGATTCGCTAAATAAAATTTCTTTATTAATATCCAATGTATCTGTCATTTTTTCGCTTCCTTCCTCAAAACCATCGTCCTGGAACAGATCTTCTTCAACTTCAATTCCTTGCTCTTGATTCATTCCGATTAAGTTCTTAAACTTTGATGCGAAGGTTTCCTTTTCTTCCATGATTTCCTCCTTATGCTTGATAAATTGCACTACCTATGCGAACCATGGTCGCACCGGCTTGTATGGCTTCTTGATAATCATTGGACATCCCCATGGATAATTCTATCCAATCCTTTGCAAGAGGATGCGCCTTGGCTTGATTAAGCAAGTCTGAAAGCCTCTGAAACCAATAACTATTTTCTTCCGCTGCACATCCATAGGGCAGAATCGTCATCAATCCACATATTTTTATATGTTGAAATTTTCCAATTTGATCCAAGGAATCTAATAATTCTTTCTCGGTAAACCCGAACTTATTGGGATCTTCTCCAATATTGACTTGAAGGAGTCCCGCCTGTTGACACCCTTGCTTCTCACAGATTCCATCGATCGTTTCAAGCAAACGAATGGAATCAATAGCATGGATCATTGCGACCTTCCCTACAATTTTTTTCGCTTTGTTTCGTTGCAAATGACCGATAAAATGCCAAGAAATATCCAAATCACCAAGTTCTTCGATTTTCTTTTCTAGCACAGGAACCCGATTTTCACCGAAATTCCGAATCCCAAGATTATATGTCTCACGAATTTTATCTGAATCAACGGTTTTTGACACGGCAACCATCGTAACCGTTTCCTGCTGGCCTAGCTCCTTTGAATTCCTAATATTCTCTTGAATCTCAAGAATCCGCTGTTTGATTTGACTGTCCACTTTCTTCCTCCTGCAATTGTACTTCATCATATGCACGCAATTGATTTTCACCAATCGACTGCACAATCATTTTTTCTCGATTTTGATCCACAATGGTAACGGGTGTCCATACCACATCTTTGTTCAATCGAATGCGATCAACACCCCAAGAACCCTCTTGAAATCGCACCGCTTTCCGATCCACTAAAACACCTTTAGGAATCCTCGACGGCCTAAGCGACATATTCAGATGTCGTATGTCATTAATCTCATAGAACCGTTCTTCTACTTGTAAAAGCCAATACTCGCCATCGTCCGTCTTGCTGACAAAGGACTTGGTCGCACGTACTGGAACCAGACACTCTTCGCATGTTAAAACAAATTGTCCACTTTCTCTAAAAAAGGGGCTGGCATCGTCTGGAACCCGAAAAAGCACATACCAGGCACTATTATCGGAAAGACGATAAATCGGCTGCATCCACTCCCGCTCCGGTTCAATGGACAAACCCTCAAAAGGATCGTGAATATATCGATAGGCACGTTCCAAATCATTACGCACATTTTCGAATAAAAAATCCTCTTCATAAGAATCGAAAACATAGGATACAATTCCAGCTATTGGTGCTTGATATTGTATCTTTCCGTCTTTCATCTTGTCCAATTCCCGTTTTGTCCGCTGCACTTTCGCCAATTGAATCCCTAAGACATTTTGCTCAGAAAATAAACCATCATAAGTTGTTTGATAAGCTTGGACCGACTCAGATACGGTTTGAAAATCATTTCTCTGGATGGAACGGCGGTAGGCCTCAAGGAAAACCTGGTTAGCTCCATCAATTTGTCCCCGAATTTTTTGAAGATCCACCCGAATATTATCGTAAGAAGAAAGCTCCGACATTGTCAATTCATATCGGCTCTCCACCTCTTTAAGTGACTCTTGCTCATCCCATACATAGAGACCCATTTCAGCACCTCGGCGTACCTTCTGCCCCTCTTCTTGACCAGTAGTAAATCGTCCAGAAACTGGTGCGTAATATACAAATTCCTTACGAACAACAATCCCTTCTGCCTGAATTGTCAACGCTTGATCCACAGGTGCCGCACTCGTTGTCAAATGTGATTGCTGCGGCAATATTTTGGAAAGAAAAAAGATGCTCATCACGATGCAGATCATCAATATTAATGTAAGTATTCGATTCGCCTTCATTGTTACCCTCATTGATGAATTTTCTTCTATTATATCATAAGTGAACCCTCATGAAAGAAGAAAACCGGAGGGTTAATCCCACTCCGGTTTTGAATCTCTCATCATTAATTTATAGACCGACCGAGAGACATCTTCCGTCCCGTACAAGACTTCATAAATCTCTTCTGTAATTGGCATTTCAATTTGGTATTGTCGTGCCAATTCAACAGCTGCTTTCACTGTTTCAGCACCTTCGACTGCCATGCCGATCTTGTGAATCGTTTCTTCAAGACTCATTCCCTTTGCTAACAAAATGCCCGCACGTCGATTTCGGCTGTGCTTGCTCATGCAAGTCACAATCAAATCACCCATTCCAGAAAGACCTAAAAAGGTATTCCTAAGAGCACCCATGGCTTCTCCGAGTCGAGTGATCTCAACAATGCCGCGATTCATCAAGGCTGCTTTTGTATTGTCACCGTAACCCAGTCCATCAGAAATTCCAGCGCCAATGGCAATCACATTTTTCAGCGCACCACCCAATTCTACACCCGTCAAATCATCATTTCTATAAATTCTCAAAAATTCTGTTGTGAATGTTTCCTGAAGCAATTTTGCAAACCCTGAATCTACAGAGGCTACTGTAATTGTTGTCGGCATTTTTTTGGCCACTTCTTCCGCATGACTCGGACCCGACAAGATGCCATAAACAACTTCCGGCAACTCTTCTGTAAAAATCTCCGAGATCCGTAACAAGCTGCCATTTTCCAGGCCTTTTGCTACATTCACAAAATGATGTCCATGATTTGTTATTGGTTTCAATTGCTTTAATACCTTACGAATTTGTTGCGTTGGAACCGCCAACAAGGTAAAGGAAACACCTTCGATTGCATCCTGCAAGTTCGATGACAAAATAATATTATCAGGCAAAAAACATCCCGGCAAATAATGATGATTTTCCCTTGTCTCCTGCAGCACATCTCGTTTTTCTGGATTTCGTACATAAAGCGTTACATCAAAATTCTTTTCGGCAAGTGTAATCGCCAAAGCTGTACCCCAAGAACCTGCACCAATGATGCCAATTTTCATGTTTACACCTTCTCTCCCAATTTTCGTTCAGTTCCATTAATCAATCGAACAATATTTGCGCGATGACGAAATACGGCCATCAAGCCCATTAAAACAGTCGCAGCAACTAAGGTTCCCGAGAAAGGTCGATAAAATATCGCAATTAAAATCGGCAACAAAATAGCATTCACAACCGAACCCAAGGAAACATATTTGGTGACCCAAACAATCAAAGCCATGATTCCAACTTGAACCAATAAGAGGATTGGAGACAGGGCCAACAAAACACCCGCCGTCGTGGCGATGCCTTTGCCACCCTTGAATTTCAAAAAGACTGGATAATTGTGTCCAATTACGACCGAAAGTGCTGCAATAGCCATCACGAGTTCACCGCCTAGGGCGAATCCGATTCGCGTTGCTAAAAATCCTTTTAGCATATCACCGGCCAAAGTCATCAAACCGATTTTGACGCCAAATACTCTCAATGCATTCGTGGCACCGGCATTTTTACTGCCGAATTCACGAATATCTGTTTTGCGTAACCATTTCCCCAATAAAAAACCGGTAGAAATATTCCCAAGTAAATAGGAAAGAACAATTACCAAGCCTATTTTCATTTCTTAGTACTCCTTTCTCGAATGGTAAACCAAATTGGTGTTCCTTTAAATCCAAATTGAGAGCGAATTTGATTTTCCAAATATCGTTGATATGAAAAGTGCATAAGTTCCTTGGAGTTGACAAAGATAACAAAATGCGGTGGTTCCGTACTCCCTTGAGTCGCATAAAATATCTTCAATCGCTTACCCTTATCTGATGGAGGTTGATTCATTAGAATCGCATCCCCGATTATATCATTTAAAACACCTGTTTTTACGCGAATGCGGCGTGTTTCATAAACCTTGTTAATCGCATCTAACATGGTATGGGCTCGCTGTCCTGTCAATGCTGAAATGTAGACAATCGGTGCGTAGGCCATAAAAGCCAAGCCATTTCGCACATCCTTTTCAAAGTTTAGATAGGTTTTGCTGTCTTTCTCAATCAAGTCCCATTTGTTGACCACTATAATTGCACCTTTACCATTATCATGAGCAAAGCCAGCAATTTTCTTGTCCTGCTCGGTCAAACCCACGGTAGCATCAATCATAATCAAACAGAGATCTGCTCGTTCTACTGCAGCAAGCGTACGAATAACACTATATCGCTCAATGCTTTCGTCTTCAATCTTTCCTTTTTTTCGCAATCCTGCTGTATCGATAAAGACATATTTATTTTCACCAACTTCAAATGCTGTATCAATGGCATCTCTTGTTGTGCCAGGAATATCGCTTACAATAACCCGGTCTTCACCCAAAAGACGATTGACCAAAGACGACTTGCCAACATTGGGCTTGCCGACAAAAGCGACCTTAATAACATCTTCATCAGCTTCAGTTGATTTTCCTTCCGGGAAAAGCGCTACGACTTGATCCAGTAAATCGCCAAGACCCAGCCCTTGGGTCGCTGAAATGACATTGGGTTCTCCTAATCCAAGTTCGTAGAACTCATAAAAAGTATCAGGCATATTATTGGTGTCAATTTTGTTGACAACCAAAAGCACCCGTTTGTTGGCCTTAAAGAGCATCTGAGCAACCTCTCTATCCGTAGCGGTCAATCCTTGAATCCCGTCTACCAATAGCATGATTACATCAGCCATTTCAATAGCCATTTCCGCCTGACGGCGCATTTGCTTCAAAATTTTGTCCTTGCTTGCGGGTTCAATTCCTCCCGTGTCAATCATGGTAAAATACTTGTTCAGCCATTCCGCTTCTGCAAAGATACGATCCCGTGTAACACCTGGTGTATCTTCTACAATTGCTATTCTTTTTCCTGCTAATTTATTAAATAATGTAGACTTCCCGACATTCGGTCTGCCCACGATGGCGACTATTGGTTTTGCCATGGTGTTCCTCCTTAAAAATAGCGAAAGAATTGATTTCCATCATTCTCCATAATAATAATATCTGTATTTAGACGAGCTTTCAAGTCCTCTAGTGACATATCGTCCAAAAATACAGCTTCGTCTGATTTGAGTACATTCGCAGGCAAGAGCAAGGTCTTCCCTTTAACCTTCTGTGAAACCTGAGCAAATATATCCTGTGCGGTTAATAAACCGCTGACGGTAATACTGGAACCATAGAACTGATTCTCCACGGCAACCACTTCGATGGATATATTCAGCTTCTTTTCCATCAAAATTAAAGCTAGCTTGCCCATAATTTCTTCCATAATGGTACCCGTCACCAGCACATATTCCTGTCGATCTCCGGCTGATGATGGTTGAAACTCTTCGCTGGCCTCCATAAATTCATGAACAAATTTTGAAACCATTCCAACTCCGTCTTCCAACATATCAAAATCTTCATAGTGGTCTGCCCTTGGAAAATCTCGCCTGGCAACCAGATAAAATTCATCTCCAGCAAAAACAAAGCGGGTTCCAAGTCTATCCAGACACTCTTTCTGACGCTCTATCAATTGATCCAAGAATGCGGCTGCCTCCGATTCTTTAAACCCATGAAGTTCCGCTAGTCCATCCCGGTGTTTGGTTAATCCGATGGGAACAATGGCAATAGAATGCACAGCAGGGTGCAATTCAGCTAATTCTCGAACGGTGCGATCCAAATGAGCTCCATCATTCAAGCCAGGGATCAATACAATCTGACAACTCATCTCGATCCCTGCATCTGCAAATCGCTTCATTAATGGAAGCAAGTTTCCAGCTTTTGGGTTCTTAAGCATTTTTACACGCAATTCTGGATCAGTCGTATGCACAGACACATTGATGGGTGAGATCCGATATCGAATGATTCGCTCAATCTCTTCTTCCTCAATATTAGTGAGGGTAACAAAGTTTCCTTGTAAAAATGACAAACGACTGTCGTCATCTTTGAAGTACAAAGTTTTACGCATTCCTTTTGGATTTTGATCCACAAAACAAAAAAGACATTTATTCTTGCAATGATGCGCGCACCCTAGAAGTTGATTATGAAAAAGGATTCCTAAATCGTCATCGTATTCTTTTTCCACTTCGATTTCCCATTGTTCACCGTTGACTTTTTCTATCAATACAAGGATCGACTCACCGGCGATTAAAAATCGATATTCAATAATGTCATTGACTGCAACACCATTAATGGAAATCAATCGATCTCCGGACTGAATGCCAACTTCATCTGCAATGCTATTTGGTTCTACAAATTCGACGCAATTTTGCAACGAACGTTCACTGTTTACTTCCATAACAATCCTCTCAATTCTTTATCCTTCTAAGGATACATGCTTTCCTACTTTAAATCAAGAAAAAACGCCCAAAAGGGCGTGTTTTCAACTATCGATATAATGGATACTTGGAGCAAAGCGAGTCAACCAATTTCTTTGCCTGCTCAGGATCCGCATTTTCTTTCAATGTCAATTCAAATATTTCAGCAATAACATCCATATCCGCTTCTGTAAACCCTCGAGTTGTAATCGCCGGTGTACCCAATCGAAGTCCGCTAGTCACAAATGGACTTTCTGGATCAAATGGAATGGTATTCTTGTTGGCAGTTATTCCGATTTCATCCAAAAGATGCTCGGCTACCTTTCCAGTCATATTCCGGTTTCGAACATCAACCAAGACCAAGTGATTATCCGTTCCCCCTGAAACAAGAGTAAATCCACGCTTTAACAAAGCTTGACTTAGAGCAGATGCATTGTCAATGATCTTTTGCTGATACACTTTGAACTCTGGTGTCAAAGCTTCCTTGAAGCTGACCGCTTTTGCCGCAATCACATGCATCAAAGGACCGCCCTGGGTGCCTGGGAACATGGCTTTATCAATCTTCTTCGCGTATTCTTGCTTGCAAAGAATGGCTCCGCCTCTTGGGCCGCGTAAAGTCTTATGGGTAGTTGTTGTAACAAAATCAGCATAGGCTACCGGGTTTTGATGCAAGCCCGCTGCAACAAGTCCAGCAATATGCGCCATGTCAACCATCAAGTAAGCGCCAACAGCATCGGCAATCTCTTTAAATTTATCAAAATAAATTTCTCGTGGATAGGCACTCGCCCCAGCAACGATCAGTTTCGGCTTCACTTCTTTTGCCAACTCCATCACTGCGTCATAATCAATAACTTGCGTTTCTTTATCCACGCCGTAACTTACAAAATTAAAATATGTGCCGGAAATATTAACGGGACTGCCATGGGTCAAATGTCCACCATGGGACAAGTTCATGCCAAGAACCGTATCGCCAGGCTTTAAAATAGCAAAATAAACACCTAGATTTGCATTAGCTCCACAATGAGGTTGCACGTTGGCATGGTCTGCGCCAAATAATTCCTTCATGCGATCTCGCGCGAGGTCTTCTACAACATCAACAAACTCACAGCCGCCATAGTATCGTTTCCCAGGATAGCCTTCAGCGTATTTGTTTGTCAAATAGCTTCCCATTGCCTCCATCACCGACTCAGAGACAAAATTCTCTGATGCGATCAATTCAATTTTATCGGATTGACGATTTTTTTCTAATTGTATCGCCTCATACACCTCTGGATCAGTTTTCATTACTTGTTCAAAATTCATGCGCGACCTCCCTCTCAAAATATACCGTTATTATATCATAGCTTTCTGCAAAGATTACGCATTATTTCGAATATTTCACAACCAATTCCAACAAGTCTTTCAATAACTCTTCTTGATCCTCTTGATTGCCTGCTTTTAGCTGGCCCATCAGACAATCTTCAATATATTCTTCCATAATCAATCCGCCAACTTTGTGAAGCGCCGCCTTAGCGGCTGAAATTTGAACCAAAATATCCTGGCAAACCTTCTCTTCGTCCACCATCTTTTGAATCCCTTTTACCTGGCCTTCAATTCGCCTCAATCGAAGAATTAAACTCGCCTTGTCTTTTCGGCTACAAGATTTTGTCGTCATATTGATCTCCTCCCAAAACACGTCCCATGGCCAATTTCTTTTTTTGTCGGCTAAAGACCTTTCGGTCCAAAATCCATAAAAAAACAAATGTCGCACTCATAAACAAAAGCCCAAGGCCAAATGCTTTTACCTCGGATCCAAACCAAGTCGATCCCAAGAAAATTCCCGCAATCATACCGGCAGCAGGGATTCCATAAACAATCAAACTCGATAGCAAAATAAATCGCGTATCAGAAACAATTTCTACATAATCCCCTTGACTTGCATCAAGTTCATTACTCAATTCAACCACAATAGAAGGAGCATCACATGATCCCCCACAAGATTTGCAATTCCCGCCACATGCGGAGATCCGTCTGACTTGAACCATTGCCAGATTTTCTTTCTTTTCAATGACATATCCTATTTGATCCATATTCTCATCCCTTCGGTACCCCTGTACGGTATTATATTCATTATCATACCACAATTTATATCTTTTTCAAGCAAAAATAGCTTCTAGACCTTCTTGTCGTCTTATCCCTCTCTTGCAATCAAAAAGACGACCTTAGTCGTCTTCTCGCAAACTATTCAGATACATTTTCATCTTCTTCTCATAGCCCTGATCCGTAGGGGTATAAAACTCACTCTCATCCAAAGCCTTCGGTAAATAGTTTTGATCCACATAATGATTGGAATAAGCGTGAGGATACAGATATTTCAGTCCTTCATCCCCTTGATGGCGCGCCTTCATGCCACGAGCTGTTGCATCTTTTAGATGTTCAGGAACCGTCGCAATTTTCTCGGTTTTCACCTTTTCAAGAGCACGATTGATCCCCACATAAGAGGCATTACTCTTTGGGGCCGAAGCCAAATAGGTCGTCGCTTGTGCCAATAAGATTCTTCCCTCAGGCATACCGATCCGTTCAACACCTTGCGCAACCGCAACCGCCAATTGTATAGCTTGGGGATCCGCATTGCCAACATCTTCCGCTGCACTGATCATCAGACGCCTACATATAAATTTCGGATCTTCTCCGGCTTCGATCATCAAAGCTAGCCAATATAGGGCTGCATTCGGATCTGAGCCACGAATACTTTTGATAAATGCAGAAATTACATCGTAATGAAAGTCTCCATTTTTTTCATAACGAATGGGTTTTTTCCTAGACGCGTCAGCAAGCAAAGAAAGAGAAATATTCATTTTTCCTTCTTTCGATTCTGCAAGCATGACACCCATTTCTAAAAGATTTAAAGCAACCCGCGCATCACCATTAGCGACTTGAACCATATAGTCCATGGCCTCGTCCTCAAGATACACTGGCAACTTACCAAATCCATTTTCTTGATCACAAATCGCACGCTGTACGATTTTTTCAATGGACTCATCATCCAATGGTGCGCATTCTAATACAATGGATCGTGAAATCAAGGCTTTATTTACTTCATAGTAGGGATTTTCCGTCGTTGCCCCAATCAAAATTACGGTTCCATTTTCTACGTAGGGAAGAAGAGCATCTTGCTGCGATTTGTTAAACCGATGAATTTCATCGATAAACAAAATCGTGCCAATCCCTTCAAACCGTTGAGAGGCCTTTGCTTTCTCAACTACTTCACGAATATCTTTCACCCCTGAAGTCACGGCATTCAATCGAAAGAACGCTTTTTTTGTTTCTTTGGCCAGAATTCTTGCCAGGGTTGTCTTCCCTGTTCCCGGAGGTCCAAATAAAAGTAAAGAAAGCAATTGATCATGATCAATCGCTTTCTTTAATACTGAGTTATCACCAACCAAACGTTCCTGCCCCTGAAAATCAAGCAATCGATTCGGGCGCATTCGCTCCGCTAAAGGTTGATAAACTTTTTTTTGTTCAGCAAATCCAAATAAATCCATTTTTCTCCTACTTCTCGTGTAGCATCTTTTTCAACTCATCAAGAAAGGTGTTTAAATCCTTAAACTGACGATAAACAGATGCAAATCGAACATATGCAATTTCATCCAAATCTTTGAGTTGATTCATAACCAATTCCCCAATCATGGTAGAAGAGATTTCACGTTTCAAAGAATTTTGCAAATTCTTTTCCACTTCATCTGCAATCAACTCCATCTGTTTCATGGACACGGGTCGCTTTTCACAAGCGCGAATCAGGCCATTAATGATTTTATCTCGATTATATTCCTGTCGAGTACCATCTTTCTTGATCACAACGATCGGAATATGTTCGATTTTTTCATAGGTTGTAAAGCGCTGGTTGCACTTCACACACTCCCGGCGGCGACGAATCGAATGACCTTCCTCTGTCGGCCTCGAATCTACCACTTTTGTTTCATAATAATCACAAAAAGGACATTTCATTTTCGTCTCCCTCCCACCTAAAAGTTTTGGCGTATAAACGTCGGAATATCCAGGGTATCTTCTTCCTGACCTTCTTCTGTCGTTTTCTCTATTTTTTCTTCTGGCTCAACTGGTGCTTCCGCTGGCTTCGATTCAATCTCTTGATCTACTTCTTCCTTAACAACTTCAACCGCTTCCACTTTGCTTGCAAGCTTTTCAACAACTCCTTCTGGCTTGCTTTCAACTACCACGGTCTTGACCGGAGCTATCTCTACCTTGTCATGATAACCGGTGGCAATAATGGTTACCTTGATCTCTCCGTTCAAGCTAGGATCTTCCGCAGCTCCAAAGATAATATTTGCATCGGCAGATGCAGCCTGCTGAACCAAATCGGCAGCCTGTGTCACTTCCATCAAACTCAATTGATCTCCAGTGATATTCAACAATACACCAGAAACTCCATTGATAGTCGTTTCAAGCAGTGGACTCTCGATCGCTTTACGAACCGCTTCAATAGCCCGATTTTCTCCACTGGCAGAACCGATTCCCATATGTGCAACCCCTTGATTTTCCATAATGGTTTTAACATCGGCAAAATCCAAGTTAATCATACCTGGAACCACAATCAAATCTGAAATTCCTTTAATACCGGAATGCAAAACTTCATCAGCAATCCCAAAGGCTTCCATCATTGTGGTATTCGCCTCTACAATATCCAACAATCGATCATTTGGAATCGTCACCAAGGTATCAACCGCCTCTTTCAAGGTATCGATCCCAGATGTGGCAAAACGCATTCTTCGAGAACCTTCAAATGTAAAAGGCTTCGTTACAACCGCCACTGTCAAAATACCCATTTCTCTTGCTATTCCTGCCACAACTGGAGCAGCACCCGTACCGGTTCCACCGCCCATTCCAGCTGTAATAAAGACCATGTCAGCGCCTTCGATCGATTCCATAATCGTCTGTCGGCTTTCTTCAGCCGCTTGTCGTCCAATGTCTGGATTTGCTCCAGCACCCAAACCACGGGTCAGCTTTTCACCAATTTGAATGGTAAATTCGGCTTCTGAAGCCTTTAAAGCTTGCATATCGGTATTAATGGCAACAAAATCAACACCTTGTAAATCCTTGGTGATCATTCGATTTACCGCATTGTTTCCGCCTCCACCGACGCCCACCACTTTAATTTTTGCATTTGAATCTTTTTCAAAATCTATCTGAAACATTCCGCACCTCCGAAATCACGAGATCTAGTAGTTTATTAGCAGTAATATGAATATTAAAATCTATATACAGTTTATCGTATTACAAAGAAAAGTACAATCTTTCTATTCCGACAAGTTTTCAGCCCAGGACTGGATTCGCCCAAACATCCGTATGCAAATTGGTAGATAGGCACCCAAATACAACAAATTATTGAACTGATCCGCCAAAAATACAATACCGGTACAAAGAATGATCTCCATTCCCAGAGCTAGCAGGCTATGACTTTTTTTTGAGTCTTTTGCTTGTAAAACACTAGCTAGAATTCCATCAATAGAAAGCAAAATATAGGCCAACAAATAGGCAGAAAAATTCAAGGGCCAACCCAGAGGAATCAGATAGCCAATGACGCCTCCCGCGAGTATTCCTAGCATCAAATACTTCATTTATCTTCTCCTCTCATAACCTAAAATTTCTAAATTTTCACTGACTAATACACGAACCTCCAGGTTGTATACAGAACGAAGTAGATCCGTATACGTATTGGGTGCCGTAACCGCTGCAAACAAAACTGAAGGATCTCCAATCACTTTCATAACAAATGGAGCAGTTGTGCTCTCATCATTCACCCAGATAATCGGACCTCCGCATTGGATTTTCGATCCCCAAGTCACCCGTTCCCCTTCAATGCTTATCGCTTCTGCACCTGCAGCTCGAAGATCGTTGACAATATTTAAAATATCCGTATTATGAACCAAGTCAAACATTTCTACCTGTTCTCCATCATTGGACCGATCATTCACTTTAATCAGGATCCCAGGCCCCTTCACAGCTTGAGAACCAGAAAGAATCCTTTTTTCCTTCAAGTCTTCGCGTAAATACGCAAGGGTTTCTATTTCATCGGTTAGACTCTGATAGGTCTCGAGGATCTGAGCCCTCTCTATCAAGGAATCCTCTCGCGTTTGAATCTGTTCTGATAAAATTTCAATTTGATTTTCCAAACGAATCAATTCTGATTTATCTGCTTCCTGAAGTCGACTCGATTGAACACGAGCAAGCCACAATAAACAAAATCCAAGAACCAGTGAAGCGATAAACAAGGTGAGTTTTCTCTTATCATTCATTGTCAACACCCCTTATAAACCGACTGGATTTACGAGGAACTTGGCTTTTTAAGATCATTTTTTCTTGTTTGACAACCTCTACTTCCAAACCCAAATAATTCTCGATAGCAAAAACAATACCGCCCTTCAGGTCTAAAGCAGCGGCTAATTTATCAGGATCTCCGATAGCACGAATCACAATGGGGCTTCCAATGGAAATTCCATTGACATTAATATGTGAACCAACCTTAAGAATCTCAGTCCGCGCAGTATAGCGTTCCCCATTGATCTCAATAGCTTCTGCGTCAGCAACATTCAAATAACTGATCACATCATGTAAAATCTCCGTATTATCTGCCAAAACGCTCATGTTTGGATATAGATTGTCCTCTTGAATTCGAACTTCAACCCCGGGTCCTTGGGCCTGGGTATAACCTAATTTCATTTCAAGTTCATCGATAGTGTCAATATATCGATTTACGATTTCATCACTAGACTTGGTTTGATCCCGCAAAAAATCGTTCTCCGTCTCCAACACCGCAATGGTTTCCGACTGGTGGTTCAACTCCTTTTTAAGGGTTTGAATCTGCTGCAACAAAGCCTCATTGCCATAGGGATAGCGCTGTTCGATTTCCATTTGGGAAGCAACCCGAACCCCAACAACACAAATTACACCAATTATTAAGCCTTCAATCCATCGTTTTTTCATAGCCTCACCTACTCTTCTTGCAAAAATCTAGCATCATAACCTGCTTCTAATTGAATGGTCCCTTCTGAAATCCCCTTACGAGACAAATCACTGACAATTCTCGCAAGCATATCCACAATATAGGGGCCATCTATCATATCCGACACTTCTACCTTCAAACGTTTTGTCAGCCAAAACTCCATTTCTTGATCATTAAGCTTTGTCATACGAAATGCACGTTCGCCAACAAGCGTGTCTTTCCAATTCAAAATTTCCAGCAAGCAATCCCAACGTTCTTCTGAAACATTGCTAGGCTTCATTCCAAGTTCAACTTCCAATGGTACTTCAATCAATTCGGTATCGCCATCCCAAGAATCACTTGAATTTACATAATCCAAAAAGATTCCTTTTTCATCCATGACTACGATGCGTTTATCCATCAGTTGAAGCTGATATCGAGGGCTTCGTTCATCGATTACAATTTCCAATTGATTAGGCAAACTACGTTTAATTGAACTCGATTGAATCCAGGGCAAATTCTCAAGATTACGTTCAACTTGTTTCAAATTAATATTCCATAGCATCTGTTGCGATTCCACATGGGCTGCAGCTATTATTTCCTCTTCCGATAATTGGTCTTCTCCATGAACCACAATCGTGTCAACGCCAAAAACAAGGTATTGGTAGCTGAGCATACCTAAAAGGCAGCAAAACACCATCCCCATCACAAGCCAACTCGACACTTCTTTGATTCTATTCACCATGTTTCACACGCTCCCAAATTAATTGAAATATTTCTTGTGTCACCAATGGATTCGACATTTCACGGGACTGGCTCGCCATTTTCTTTCGCAAATCTGAATCAGATCGCAATTTCTCTACAGCATCCATCAGCCATTGGCCCGTCAAATCCTTCTCTTCACACATCAAACTGGCCCCTGCATCCACCATGGCTTTGGCGTTAAAGAATTGATGGTATTCTGTTGTGTATGCCTTTGGTATCAAGATTGATGCTTTACCCAAAGCCTGCAATTCTGCGATGGTAATAGCTCCAGCACCCGTAACTACCAAATCTGCATCCACCATATCATCAAAAATTTCCGGTAAATAGGCCCGCACTTGAACCTGGTCTGGAAGATTATCTATTTCACTGATAAAGGCTTCATAATGCCTAACTCCGGTCGCATGCGTCCATATAAAATTAATTTTCGTTTCTTGTAAAAGTTCAAGAACAGCCTTATTTAAAGAGGTTTGCCCCCCGGATCCCCCAAAGGAAAGAACATGGAATTCTTTAGATTTTTTTTCACTCACATCATAAAACGCCTTTCTAACAGGATTCCCAACCAATCGAATCTCCCTTGCTCGCTTCAGCCATTTATGACTCTCCTCAAACGCTGTAAACACGAGGTTTACCCGCCTGGATAGAATGCGGTTGGTAACTCCAGGATACGCATTTTGTTCTTGGATTGCTGTAAAGACACCCGGAAAAAATGTCCCCATCATCACGATCGGACCACTGACATACCCCCCGGTTCCTATCACAACGTCTGGTTTAAAGGACCGCATGACTGAAAAAGCACCAAAAATCCCCTTGATCAACACAAAAACGGTCTTCAATGTCTCAATCGAAAATTTTCTTCTGAATCCCTGAACAGAAATTCCATAATAGGCGATTCCCTTTTCTTCAGCCAGCTTTTTTTCCAGCCCCTTAGGCGTACCCACATAAAGGATCTCAGCTTCCAAATCTTGCTTCTGAATCTCTTCTACAAGCGAAAGAGCCGGATAAATATGTCCGCCCGTCCCTCCGCCACTAATGATATAACGCATGGTTCCCCCTTATTCACTGATGGAAATGCTGATTAAAATCCCTGCCATGGACAAGAAAGTAATCAATGCCGTTCCTCCATAACTAATTAATGGTAATACGACCCCCGTATTGGGCAACAAACCTGTTCCTACACCGATGTGGATAATAGTCTGAAAAGCATAGAGCGCAGTAATTCCAATCGCTAAAAGAGCTCCATATCGATTTTGTGTACGCATAGCTATTTTTAACCCCGCCCAAATAAAGAGACCATAAACAAAGATCGTGGATATTGCACCAATAAACCCAAGCTCCTCGGCTAGAACAGAAAAAATGAAATCATTATAAGGATATGGCAAATAATAATATTTCTGTATCCCTTGCCCAAGACCAACGCCCGTTAAACTACCATGAGCATAGGCATATAAGGACTGCCGTAATTGAAAATTCAAGGTGCCCAAATACTCATCCTGATGCAGCCAAGCATCCACTCGTTTCCATTGATAGGAATTTGTAAGAAATGCCCGATAAAATACAGCTCCAACAGCCCCGCCCCCAACGATGACGGAAAGCAAGATCTCTGGCACTCTCAATCCAGCACAGATCAACATAACAAACATGGTGGCCGCTACCGTCAAAGTACTACTCAAGTCATCCTGGACCAAGATCAGTCCAGCGGTTACGGCGATTAACAAAAGTGCTGGTACAGCCTCTTTTAAAAATGACTTAAACTCACAGGTCGATAAAAATTTTGCATAGTAAAGAATAGCACCAACCTTAACGAACTCTACCGGCATCATGCGATAACCAAAGAGTTCTAAAAATCGCCTTGATCCATTCACTTCTTTTCCCATCGGGGAGAAAAGGGTTAAAAGAACAAGGGCAATCGAAGCTGCGTATAAGAGAATAGAAACCCGTTCATATACCCGATAATGAATGCGGCTTGCTATAAAAAACATGATAAATCCAAGAAACAAAAACTTCAAATGGCGAGAAATAAAGAAATATACATCTCCATTTTTTTGAATCAAAGCGGTCGGCACGCTAGCGCTATAAACCATAACAACCCCAAGTATCGAAAGAATTGCCACTAGGATGAAAATCATCCAATCCATTTTTTTTCTATTAATCAGTTTCTTCAATTTTCATCACAACCTGACGGAATATTTCTCCTCGTTCTTCATAACTTTTATATTGATCCCAACTTGCACAAGCCGGTGATAAAAGAATCCAATCATCTTCTTGAGAATTTTTTAAAGATAGCGCTACCGCCTCATTCAAATCCGATGCATATAAGATTTTCGAAATTCCTGCACTTTCTGCAGCCGCTTTCATCTTGCTAGCCGTTTGACCCATAAGTATGACCGTATGAACCTGATTGATGCGGCAAGCTTCAAAAAAATCGCCAAAAACCTCACCCTTGTCATATCCACCGCCAATCAAAACCTTTGGTCCTTCTACCGCCTGAACCGCTGCTACACTGGCTTCTGTGTTGGTTCCCTTTGAGTCATTAAAAAATCCACGTTTTCCGTGTTTTCCCAACCACTCAAAACGATGAGATATTCCTTGAAAGGAAAGAATTGTCTTTTGAATAGCCTCAATCCCCACTCCTGCCTGAATACTCAAGGCAACAGCAACTGCAATATTTTGATAATTGTGGCGTCCCTTTAGCGGAATTTCATCCAGACTCGCAATGAATAACGTTTCTCCTTTTTCACGATACACCACAGCATCATCCAAAAGAAAACAGCCTTCCTCTAACTCTTTTTCTATGGAAAAACCAATGACTTTGGCCTTTGATTGTTTCCCCTCAGCCACAAGTTCAGGGTCATCTTGGTTCACGACAATGATGTCGTCCTCAGCTGCATTCATCCAGAGCCGCTTCTTTGCCGCCTTATAGGCTTCATATCCACCATGCCACTCCAAATGATCGGGCCGCAGATTAATAATCGTAGATACTTTAGGTTGAAAACGCACACAGGACTCCAATTGAAAACTACTCAATTCCAAAACAAACCAGGTATCCTTCTCTGCATGAACTGCACAGGGTAAAATTCCAATACCGATATTCCCGGCTACACAGGTTTCTTTTCCCCCCTGCCGTAAGATTTCTCCGACCAAAGTTGTTGTGGTGGTCTTTCCATTTGTCCCCGTAATTCCGATAACCGGAAAATCAAAGTGACGCTGAAAAAATTCCACATCCGTCATAACCGGAATTTTAGCCCCAATCAAGCCTTGAATCAAAGGATGATCCATTCGGATACCCGGACTCTTGATTGCAAGTGTCAACCCCTCCGGAATCTGGTCGCCTGTCCAAACAGCGACAGAAGCTTCCTTGCCAAAACTAGACATCTGAATGTCATGATCATCGTAAACGACAACACGATAACCCATATGAACCAGGGCTTCTACATTGCCTTGCCCATTTTTCCCATATCCAATTACTGCTATCTTTTCCATGTCAACCCCCTACAGAGCCCAGTATCCAATAAGACCTGCTAAAACTGTAATCATTGAAAATCGAACAACAATTTGATTTTCCGTCATACCTCCCAATTCGAAATGATGATGAATTGGACTCATCCGAAAGACACGCTTGCCCCGTGTCTTGAATGAAATGACTTGAATAATCACAGATAATGCTTCTGCAAAATAAATGCAGCCGACAATGGGAATCCACCACTGCAATCCCGATAAAAGCGCCAATACAAAAACCGCACCTCCCAGTCCCAAGGAACCAAGATCCCCCATAAACACCCGGGCCGGATAACGATTAAAGGCCAAAAATCCAAGAAGGCTGCCCACGGAGGCGATGGTCATAATCCCCAACTCTGAACCAAGGTTCAATTTAAGGCCCAATACATAGAAGGACAAGAAAACAAGGATAGTAACGCTAGTTGAAAGCCCGTCCAAGCCATCTGTTAAATTCACGCTATTCACTGTAGCAAGACATACAAATACGGAAAATAGTACAAAGGATAAAAAGCCCATGTCCCAGATTCCGGTTATAAATGGTATTCTTACGGAAAAATCACCAATCGTTTTCGCATAAAGTAGTACAATGATCAATCCAACTGCGAATTGTAGTATTATTTTCTGTTTTGCAGTCAAACCAAGATTTTGCTTTTTGATCACCTTTTGATAATCATCAAAAAATCCAATAGCAGAAAATCCAAAGACCCCAAGAAACATTAAGATCCCTTCTACTCGTTGATGAAGTGCAGCCTCTATAAGCATAACGATTCCCATGGGAATCAAAAAGAAAAGGCCTCCCATGGTTGGGGTACCTGTCTTCTTCAAATGAGATTGTGGTCCATCTTCTCTAATATGTTGGCCAACTTTCAATCGAATCAGCCATGGTAACAAAAGCTTACCCGTTGCAAGCGCTCCGATTAGCGCAAAACTCCCTATGATCCATTCACTCATTTCCAATTTTACTCCTTCTCAAAATACGCTTGTACGATCTTTCGCTCATCCATTGGAATTTTTTTACTTCCAATAATTTGATATCGTTCATGTCCCTTTCCAAGGAGCAAAATCAAATCGTTTTTTTCAGCCAACCGCAATGCTTCTTCCACCGCTTTTGTTCGATCAGGTTGGCAGATATAATTCTGTTTTTCCGCTGAAATTCCCTCTTCAATTTGCGAGATAATAAAAAGTGGATCCTCAGTACGCATATTATCCGATGTAATCACAAGCAAATCACTGCCTTCCGAAGCAATTCGCCCCATAATCGGACGCTTGGTCTGATCCCTATCGCCACCGCATCCAAAGACTGTAATTACTCTCCCTTTTGTGATTGCACGTGCTGCTTGTATGACCTTGTCCACACCATCAGGGGAATGGGCGTAGTCAATAACCACGGAATAGTCTGCTGGTGTTTCAACCAATTCAAATCGTCCGCATATCCCTTTCACTTGTGGAATTGCCCTACAGATTGCATCAAAATCCATACCCTCATGATAGGCGATTGCCGCTGCAGCAAGTAAATTGTAAATGGCAAACTCTCCCAATAGCTTGGTTTCAACACGAGCACGTTGTCCATAAACAATCAAATCAAAAGATGAACCCCGAATGCCAAGTTCTAGATTTTCGGCACGCAGATTCCACTTGCCATGTAAACCAAAAGAACAAGCCTCCATTTTATACTCTTCAAACAGTTGAAGACCATATGGATCATCGCAATTAATAATACACTTCCCATCTGTTCGTTCAAATAATTTTTTCTTTTCTGAAAAATACTCTTCCATCGTATGATGAAAATCCAAATGATCCTGTGTCAAGTTTGTAAAGACCGCATGACGAAACCGGATGTCACCGACTCGTTCCAAGGCAAGAGAATGGGAAGAAACCTCCATCACACAACGTTTGGCTCCGGCATCAGCCATTTCTCGAAATGTATGTTGCAACTCAATTGCCTCAGGTGTCGTTACTGTTGTTATGGAAATTGGTAATTTCTTATCTCCCAAATGAATGCCCAAGGTGCCAATTACTCCGATTTTCGAATCCAGTTTTGCAAGAATTTGTTGGGCAAAATAGCTGGTAGATGTTTTTCCATTGGTGCCTGTAATTCCCACAACACCCAATTCACGAGAGGGATTTTGATAAAAATTTGCTGCAATTGTAGCCATGGCAATTCGTGAGTCCTCCACCATGATGGCTGTCGTTCCCTCTTGATAAGCCAGCATACATTCTTTCTCTGTCACAACCGCCGCAGCACCCCGCGCTATCGCTTCTCCGATATAGGCATGTCCGTCTACCTTAAAACCCGAAACAGCTATAAATAGCCCATCTGAAGTGATTGAGCGCGAATCGTATGTCAGCCCGCCAATTTCTTTGTCTAAACTCCCTATAGAATTTAGAATCGTCACTCTATGTAGTAGATCTTTTAGTCTCAAATTGATTCCTCCCACGCGCTAATCTGTTGTTACTATCATACTTCTACCCCTCAAAAAAATCAACTTTCCTTTTCCGGTTTTTCGATATGAATTTCTATATAAAAACGCTCATCCAACTCTGTTCCCGGCTGTGGATACTGAGCCGTTACAAAACTGCCTAATTCCCGATCTCCAATAAAGCGATAAGGAAGACCTTCTTTTTTACAGGTCTCAATCGCCTCTTCCTTTGTTAATCCAATTAGGTTGGGAGCTGATACGGCTTCCCACTCTTCCGTCTGCTGATACCCATTCTTATCCAATAAAAAAGCCAGCAAACGCGATGAAGCATAACCAGATGTGCTTCCACCACCCGTCAATTCCCCTTGCGGTTCATCAACAATGATCAAAACACTATATTTAGGAGCATCCATGGGTGCCGCAGCAATAAAAGATGCAATGACAGCGCCGTCTTCATAGCTGCCATTAATCAATTTTTGTGCCGTGCCCGTTTTCCCACCAATTTGATAGCCCTTAAGGTCTGCACGTTTCCCTGTACCCTCTTCAACAACTTTTCGAAGCATCCATCGCAATTCATCGGAGGTTTCTCTCGACACTGCTTGTCGGAGAATATTCGGGTCGAAGGATTCAACCACCTTGCCCTCATTATTCGCGATTTTAGTCACCAAATGGGGCTCAATCAAATACCCACCATTCAAAATAGCGTTAAAACCCGTCAATAATTGCAGGGGTGTCAACTGAAATCCCTGCCCAAAAGACATGGTGGCCAACTCTACAGCATTAATATCCTCTGACTTTGCATAAATCCCTGCCTGTTCACCGCGTAAGTCAACCCCAGTCAAACGATTCAAACCAAACTGATCAAGATAGCGATAGAAGGTGTCAACCCCGAGTCTTTGACCAACCTCTACAAAGACTTCATTGCATGAATTTGCCAATCCATCCGAAAAGCTCTCCGCTCCATGGGGATGTTCCCAGCTCCAGCAACGAATATCAGCACCTCGAATCTGTCTGACAAAACCATCACAATAGAAACCCTCTTTTTGATTCACGCGCGCTTCCTCAAGGGCTGCTGCAGCAACTAGGGTTTTAAAAGTGGAGCCCGGTTCATAGCTGTCCATAATATAGGGTGTTCGCCACAATTGATAGACTTCTTCGCTGATTTCAGACCACGGTTTTTCATTCCATTCTTCAATTTTTTCCGCGTTTAAATCTGATGGCGCTTCCGGGTTCCATAAGAATGTCGTAGGCGCATTTACATCATAGTTAGGAAATGCAGCAGCCGACAAAATCTCACCGCGGTTCACATCCATCACAAGAATCTGAACTTGTTTCGCTTGCGTTCGTTGCGCAATTGTTATTGCCTCATCTTCAGCCAACTCCTGCAATTCCATGTCCAAAGACGTGATTAAGTTTCGCCCATCTTCCGCTTGTATCGATCGGTCCAGGTTAAACAAAACATTATTGTTCCCTGCATCAGTCATTTTCATCACCCGGCCAGGTGTCCCGGTCAAGTAAGCATTGTAATACCGTTCCAATCCATACTGGCCCACCCCGTCATAATTAGTAAAGCCAAGAATATGGGCAGCAAATTCATGATAGGGATAAAAACGTTTGTTTTTTTTGCGAATCTCAATTCCCGACAAATCACTAGACATTAAAACCTGCATTTCATCCAGGGTTAAATCCTCCCGCAAAATTACCTCAGAACGCTCCGTATCTAGCTTATTCAATACTTCAAGGGGATCCAGTTTCAAAAGTTCACTGAATACAGTTGCAAAAGTCGTCTTATCCTCAATCATTTCTGGTGTTGCTATCACAGTTTGGGAAACAATATTTTCAGCCAAGACCTTGCCATCTCGATCGTATATTTCTCCTCGCTCCCCTTGCGTCCAATAATCCTTTGTCCATTGGCCATATGCCTTTTCCGTCATATCACCACTGTCTATCAATTGTACTTGGCCGAGTTTAGCAACTACGGCAAAAAGCGCTCCATAAATAAGAAGCGCCATCACAAGTATTCTTCGATTCAATTTTAGTCTCTGTTTATTCATCGCACCTATCTCCTAGAAGCAAGGACCACCCCATCGTATGCAGATATTCCATCGTTTAAAGCCAAAACAATCTCCTGTTGTGAGCTGGGATAATCCATGGCGATTTTTTTTGCAACTCTCTCAAGGTCCATGGCCTTGGCAATTCGATCGATCTCCACATCCAAAACCTTTTGATTTTCTGATAATTGTTGGATCTGGGTATCCATTGCACGAATTTCATTTTGAATCTTAATTTCTGCGCTTTGACAACATAAGGTAATCACGCCGAAGCTGAGTCCGAAGAAAATCGAAGTGATTATGATTGTGATTCCCCATTTTTTCATTTCTCGACCTCCATTTTTTCAGCAACCCTAAGTTTCGCGCTTCGTGATCGTCGATTCCCCTCAATTTCTGCGTCCGAAGGGATAATCGGTTTCCTTGTAATAATTTTCACCTCTTGTTGCTTGTCACATTTGCAAACTGGAAATTCCTTTGGACAAATACAATCTTGTTGCATGTATTTAAAGGTTTCCTTAACAATGCGATCCTCTAGCGAATGAAAGGTAATTACACAAATTCGGCCCCCGGGCTTTAAAACATCAACAATATTTTCAAGAGCTTGGCGCAAGAGGCCTAGTTCATTGTTTACTTCTATTCTCAGGGCTTGAAAGGTTCTTCTCGCGGGATGAATCTTGCTTCTTAAGGCCTGACCCGGCATAGCCGAACGGATTACCTCAACCAGAGCCAAGGTACTATCGATGGTCGCCTCTTGACGTCTCTCTACAATCCGTCTAGCAATCCGTCTCGCATAGCGTTCTTCTCCATATTGGAAAATCACATCTGCTAATCGACTCTCTTCATAGGTGTTGACAATATCCCATGCGCTCAATCCCGACTGAGACATACGCATATCTAATTTCGCATCATACATATATGAAAAGCCTCGATCTGTTGTATCGAATTGATGAGAAGAAACACCCAAATCCAGAATCATACCATCAATTTTTTCAATACCTAATCGTTTCAAGACAATCTTGATATTTTTAAAATTGTTTTCAACGACACAGATACGTCCATCATCTTCAATTCCCATTTCCTTAGCATTTCGAATGGCATCCGGATCCTGATCGACTCCGATGACTCGACCCGTCGTCAAACGCTTGGCAATTTCTCTGGTATGCCCCGCTCCGCCCATAGTCCCGTCAACATAAAGCCCATCCGGTTTAATATTCAATCCATCAATTGTTTCATTTAAAAGTACACTAATATGTGAAAATTCCATTTTATATCCCCAATTCTTCCATTTTTAATGCGATGCTGTCAGAACTCAATAAGTCCGATTGATTATAGGCTTCCCAAGATTTCTTAGACCAAATTTCAACACGGTTTGCCACTCCAATGACCACGGCGTCTTTCTCTATCTCTGCATATTCCCTCAGGTTATTGGGAATTAAAATACGTCCCTGCTTATCAAATTCACATTCATTCGCTCCAGAAAAGAAAAATCGTGTGAAGGCGCGTGCATCCCTCTTTGTTAAAGGTAAAGCTTTTAATTTTTCCTCAAATGTTTCCCATTCCTTCTTTGGATAGACAAACAGACATTGATCAAGACCTCGGGTAATGACAAAATGTTCATCCAGCGCAGCGCGAAATTTAGATGGAATAATAATCCGCCCTTTTGCATCCAAACCATGCTGATATTCGCCAATAAACATAAAAATCACCACTTCCCCTTGAACAATCTTCCATTTCGTGACACAATCTACCACTTCTAACCACATTATACTACTTTTCCTATTTCTTGTAAAGGAATCTCGCGATGAAAATTCGAATTTTCAGAATACTCCACGTCTTGTTTTTTCACAAAAAAAATAAGCAAGTGCTTTCAACCAAATCGGCCAAAGGCATTTGCTTATCCTGCGTCAAATTATTTGATTTCCAACGATTTTTCTTTTCCTCTCACATACAGAAAGACACCAAGGGCAATCATTCCAAACGAAACCAATTGTGCTACCCGAAACGGTCCAAGCATTAAACTATCCGTTCTCAAACCTTCAATCCAAACACGGCCCAAAGAATATAATACCATATAGGCACCAATGGTTTGACCATTTCTTTTAAATACCCGATCACGCAGCAGAACCAAAATAAAAAATACGGCTAAATTCCAAAACGACTCATACAAAAAAGTCGGATGCACACGCACCCCGTCAACCAAAATACCCCAAGGCAAATCCGTCGGTCCCCCGTGGGCTTCTTGGTTAATAAAATTTCCCCAACGCCCAATCGCTTGAGCCAAGATTATGCTTGGCGCGGTAATATCCAATATTTCAAGAATCGAAATTTGCTTTCGCTTACAATAAAGCCATGCAACGAAAATTGCAGCAATCAAACCACCGTGAATGGCCAATCCACCACCACGCACATCTAGCATTTTTGCTAAATTTCCACGATACGCCGACCAATTGAACACGACATAATAAATTCGCGCGCCCACGATTCCACTTGGGATTGCGATCAACAATACATTAAGCAAATCATCTTCCAGAAATCCAACTTTCTTTGCCCTTCGCAAGGCGAGCAAGATCCCCAATGCCATTCCGAATGCAATCAAAACACCATACCACATCACAGAAATTCCAAAAATTTCAAAGGCTATTCGGTCCATCAATTCATCTCCTTTTTGTCTCTCCTATTATAGGGCCAGAAGAAAAAATAGTCAAACCCTTGCCCTACCCAGCCGATTGCGATATAATTCATCTGTTATAGACAAGGAGGAATTGGTTTGAAACTAGGAATTGTTGGCCTACCCAATGTAGGAAAGAGTACTTTATTTAATGCAATCACCGCCGCTGGCGCAGAATCTGCAAATTATCCGTTTTGCACAATAGAACCCAATGTCGGAACCGTCGCAGTGCCCGATCCGCGACTGACAGTATTATCTGAGATCTATCAATCGAAAAAAATTGTACCAACGGCTATCGAATTTTACGATATTGCCGGTCTGGTAAAAGGGGCTAGCAACGGTGAGGGCCTTGGCAATAAATTTTTATCCCATATACGTGAAGTTGAGTCAATCGTCCATGTCGTACGTTGTTTCGAGGATGAAAATATAACCCATGTAGAAGGAAGCATCGATCCAATTCGTGACATTGAGATCATCGAATTAGAATTGATCTTGTCCGATTTGGAAATGATTGAACGACGTGTCACCAAGACTGAAAAATTAGCCAAATCCGATAAAAACTTGCTTGGTGAGCTGGATCTTTTGAAACGAATTCAAGATACGCTTGCAGATGAGCAACCTGCACGTAGCCTGAACCTCGACGATGATGAAAGACTGAGTCTGCGTGGCTTTAATCTCCTCACATCAAAACCTGTTCTATATGTGTGTAATGTCTCGGAAGATGATTTGGCAGATGGCAATGCTTTTGTTCAATTGGTCCAAGACCGTGCGGCAAAAGAAAATGCTGAAGTCATTACGATCTGCGGCAAGATTGAATCAGAAATCGCAGAGTTGGACGAGGATGAAAAACATGAATTTTTAGAAGAGTTAGGGCTGGCAGAATCCGGTCTCGACAAATTGGTTCGTGCCAGTTATACACTTCTCGGTCTTATTTCCTACTTAACATCAGGTGTGCAAGAAACCCGTGCTTGGACCATCAAACGAGGCACCAAAGCACCACAGGCTGCCGGGAAAATTCATTCTGATATCGAACGTGGTTTTATTCGCGCCGAAATCATTCATTTTGACAAATTAGTCGAATGTGGATCAAGAGTGAAGGCCAAAGAACTTGGACTCTTGCAAGTTGAAGGAAAAGAATACGTAATGAAAGACGGCGATGTTGTTGAATTTCGATTCAATGTATAACAAAAAGCCGGGAGCCACATTTAATTGTGGCTCCCGGCTTTTTGTTTATATAGGCATATATTCTTTTATAATAAATGAATCGCTTGCAAGATCCTTGGTATAATCTGCTGCTTGCGAGACACCACCTCATCAAAGAACTCCCCCTGAGACGCAACCTCAAAAATTCCTTCGAAAGTATCCTGCGCCTTCTTCGAATAATATAGGTAACTGCCTCGTTTTGATATATCCGTCACCATCAAAATAGCCAAAACCAAATCCCGTTCCTTTGCCTTTTGATCCAGCGACTGAAGTAGGGCATCTCGATTTTTTTGAATCCCTTCATCATCCAAGGTGAAAACCTGGCTCACGCCAAAACGACCGATATCACATAAGAATTCCTTATAATCCTGCGACAACATTTCGCTAGGATCATCCCCCATCTGCTGTGATGCCGCCAAAAACAGTTCATGAGAGAATGTTTCTAAATTCAAATGAAGCCTCTTATTAATTTCCTCGACCGTCTCAATATCCAACTCGGTTGTTGTTGGTGACTGTAACATGAGGGTGTCAGAAATAATTCCACTAATCATCAGGCCCAATACCCAGTCCGGCGGTTCAATCCGCTTTTCTTGGTACATCTGATACAAAATTGTATTTGTACTGCCAACCGTCATATTTCGAAAGTGGATGGGTTTCATGGTTGAGATATTTCCAATTTTATGGTGATCAACAATCATCATAATCTCAGCCTGTTCAATCCCAGCAACGCTTTGTTCATATTCATTATGATCAACCAACACCACTCGTTTTCTTCCAGGATTAAATAAATGCTTGCGACTCAACATCCCTTTATAACGACCATCTTCCGCTACGACAGGAAAATTCGAATGCTTGGAGTGACTTAATGTTTCAGAAAAGTCATCCAAATAATCCGCTTCCGTAAACCGCATTATATGATTAGCCTTCATAATCGCTCCCACCGAGTTGCTTTGGTGAAGAACCGTACTTGTTCTATAAGTATCGTAGGGCGTTACCAATAGATTTACAGAATGTTCTTCCGCCAAATCCACCAACTCTTTCGATATCGCTGCTCCTCCCGTGACAATCAAACAAACCGGTTTGGCAATAATAGCCGCCTCGATCAGACGGTATCGGTCTCCAACCACAAGAATTTCATATTGACTGAGAAGCTTCGTCTGATAAATCGTCTCTTCTTCATAGGTTAAAATTCCCACACGACCTTGAATCTCCCTTAATTTCCCGGAAAGAACGTCGGCATCCAAATCAATCAAAAGATTGTTGATTGAGGTATTCAAAAAATCCATGCCACCATGAATTAAAGACATCGCTATATCTTTCATGGTGACAATACCCACTAAATGTTTATCTGAGTCAATAACTGGAAGGGTTTTAATGGCTTCCTTCTCCATCTTTCTATAGGCGGCCAAAAGGGACTTTTCAGGCAAAATTCCCCGCGGACGATCGTAGGCTATATCGCGAATCTGAACGCGAACATCCGTAAGCAATTCAGGTTTTTCCACGCCGAAATATCCAAGTACAAAGGCTGTGTCCTTCTGAATTTCACCCAAACGATACGGCTTGGCTTTTTGTCCCGTTTGATTCAATAGATAAGCATGAACAATTGCTGCTGTAATTGTGTCTGTATCCGGATTAATGTGTCCAAAAACTTTTATACTCATATTTCCTCCAAAAATAGAAGCAATCCTCTCCGAAGAAAGGATTGCTTTGATCAACTATTTAATCTTACTTTCTACGATAGCTTCTTTTCCAAAGGCGTTGACCGCTCGTACAACAATCACTTCATTTTCTGGTGCATCCGTTTCCAACAGATACTTCCAGTTGCCCAAGTAATCAACCCGTACCGATTCCCCGTTAACGGTTACAACCGGGCTCCGGTCAGATTCGTCATAAACATGCCCACTGACAATAAAGGCGCCACTGCTGGTTTCTTTGATATCGTCAATAGAAAGTTTTGGACTTCCAATTCGGAAAACAATGGTTTTTTCAATTGAGGTTTTTAAACCATCAGGATCTTCAGCCTCAAATAAAATTGTATTACTGCCTTCTTCCAGGCTCACCTGCGCTTCGAAGTATCCACTGCTGTCGACTTCCACGTATTCATTATTAATACGCGCCTTCATCAAGGCTGGACTATAAGCCATATTGGTGATGCGTGCCTTAGCTGTAATACGTGCTTTAGAGGTTTGTTCTGCAACGTAAAGTTCCATTTCTGGTTCTTCCGGTTCAAACGCAATAATCTTCTCGTATTCACTAGACTGATTGTATTTGTTTTTCACCTCAAACAAAATACGGTTTTTTCCAGGAACCAATCGAACCTTAACAGCAAATTCGCCATTGCTGTCTACCGCAATGATGTCGTCATTAACAACCAGAACTGGATCATCATCATTCAGATCCCGAACTTCTCCACGGATTTCAATGGTCTTACTTGTGACCACTTCCGGATATTCAGCAACCCCTACCAAGTCTGGCGCCGCAGGTTCAAATCGAATATATTTTCTTACACTTGTTGTTTTTCCATAATCATTTTCTGTAACAAAGTTCAAAACATTGTCACCAATATCTAACTGATATGGAAGTAAAAACGTTCCATCGGAACCAATTTGCATCTTGTAATCGTCAATATAAAGACGCGTCGGAACACCATTGGTTTCAACCTTACCTTGCAAGAAAATGGTTTGCTCATCGGAGACACTTTTAAATCGATAAAACTCGATATTTGCATTTTCTATCATATAATCTACGTATCGTGTTTCCGTTCGACTTCTCCCATTTGAAGTAACAGCCTTTATCCGGAATTCATGAATACCCTCTTCATTCAAGAGAACCGTTTCTTCGAAGGATCCGCCATAAACATCCACAGGATCGTCATTGATATAAACCCTTGTGCCTTCGTCAACACTTCCGGTAATCTCAAAAAGATTCTCATAGACTTCCTTATCCATTTTCACTTCAAGTTCAACCTTGCTGTTATCAATGTAATTTTGTGTATATGATGATTTCAAGGAACGGTAAACTAAATTAATTGCAGTTTCCTTGTCCACATAACTGGTTCCCCTAAAATCTCCATCCGTATTGGTGGTAATCAGGTTGTATTCAATGGCCATTTCTACTTCATCCACCAATTGAGGCGAACCGTATCAACATCGTTAATTGTAGATGAAGAGACCTCTGCATTTTCAGTTTCAATGCCCAATACACGCACCAAAGCTACTGCAACATCCTCTCGACGCATCCATTCGGTCGGCAAGTAAAAAGCTTCTCCATTTGGTGGAAAATACCCCGTCAAATAATCCTTCGATGATTCAACATATTGAAAAGACCAGTCTTCTGGTGTCACATCTGAAAATGTTGGTTCTACCACTTGCGGCGGTTGCAAATGAAAGGTCAAACTCAATAACTTCGCAAACTCCTCGCGAGTAATTTTTTCAGTCGTCGAGAACGATCGAACCATCATGTCCCACTGGTTCATATCAATAGAAAGTTTTTCATAGTTATGATTAACATAATCATCATAATTTGTAGTCGTTACAGCAAAACTCGCCCCTGACAACATAAATATGACCAAAATGCCGCCTATCCATCGCATTAATTTTCGTTTACTTTTACCGCTCGGGGAATTTTTCTTCATCCTGATCTCCTTGCATACGATTTTTCGACTCTCTTATAGCCCTATTATATTCCTTTTTTTATAATAATTTCAACTTTTTTATCGTGAAACTCATACTCATCTACTAAACAATATATATATCCTTATCCATATCTTACCACAAAACCCAAAAAAAAATCAGCCAAAAGGCTGATTATCTGTCAAAATATGAAAAAGTTCTCGATAAATGGAATAACACAATGGTATGAATTGGAATAGTGATCAAATTGAGAATGATTCTACCCGGCAACAAGACCAAAAAACTTTTTCCAAAAAGAAGACTGAGCCATAAGGTATTTAAGCCCATAGAACAAACAAAATTTGTAAGTGCTACAACCATAAACAATCGCCCAATGGATCCATTCTGATTTCCTTTTTGATTCTGAAAATAGGTGGCGGCAATCAATATGAACCCGATAACAACGGTTCCGAGAATATAAATCAATGAAATCGCGATTTCACCAACAAACAATTGATTTCCTTCCCATCGAAGTGGGCCAACTCGAAAAAAGGAAGCTAAGAGTCCAGCAAAAAAAACGCCAACAATGATCCATAGGGTTCTTGAAAACCCCCGTTCCTCCCGTTGCTCGGTCATCCCCCAAATCCAACCAGGAATCGCCCCTGTCATCGCTGACGTCAAGGTGAACCCCGGCATAAAGGAGCCTGCAGGATTCATTATAAATCCAACCAGGTCAGCAATCCCCCCCACCACGAAACCGTACCTGGGTCCCAGCACAATCCCGGCAATCATAATGGGAATGCCTCCAAAGCCAATGCGGAAAAAGGGTGTTGTGATGGACAAGAGTCTTGTCAGGACAATACTGATGGCAATAAGAAATGCCGCATTGATCATCCGTTTCAACGATCGTTCATTATTCATAAAAAATCCTCCCTTTGTGCAGCAATACTCTGCATCAAAGAAAGGGCCTCTAATGCAGCAGTGGACGCGATCAATCATCGCGGAAATTTCCTTCGTTATGAGGCAACATCCCATCCCCAAACACTTAACGCGATTGATCTACTCTGCTCGCACAATATCTATTTAATTTATCAATTGCTGCAAGCGATGCATGAAGCAATCCATAGGCTATTAAAATTCGCAGGAACAAAACCTTTGCTGCTTCGATAAAAAAAGATTCCGGCATGATTTGAATTAAAAAATCACGACTCGGATCCAATAACCACATGTCATTCGTGAACAACAGCTGGTGAAACCGTAAAAATGCCGATTGAAACTCATTCATCATAAAACCCGTAAAGACCGCAACAACAAGAAGACTGCTCAAGGAACTCACCCATATTGTCGCACCCGAAACCCGCCTTGTCAAGGCAAAAAACAGGATAACGATTCCCACACAAAGTCCAATCCAAGCAATGCGTTCCAGTAGCAAAAAGAGCCCTTGAACATCTTTCATATGCGCTGTTTCCTTTTCCGAATAGACGAATTGATCCTCGGAATCTGCTAGGGTTAACCGATCTCCTTTTGAGAAATCAAAAATTTGCTCATAGGCTTTTACAATTTCCAATTTGTCCAAGCCAACAATCTGCTCCAGCTGATTGGATTCAATCTGCTGCAAAAAAAAGGTTTGATCCGTTCCCAATTGAAATAGCATTACATATGCAAGAAAAAATAGGGATACCATTGAAAATATGATCCCCAAAACAATTTCTCCAAGTTTTTTCATTGTTCCTCCTTATCCAAACAACAGATACAAATAATGTGCCGAAACCCCCGCGGCTATCCCACCTACCAAATGACTAGAAATTGCTTTAGGAATCAACTGACGAAAATTCAAGGCATCCAACATTGCAACGTGGGTACTTAAGAATCCACTCCAACACATCCCCATTGCAGTAAAAACCGCAATCTCATTCGCTCCAATGATTTGTTCATTTAAAAATTTTGGCACCAGGCTCAAAGAAGCCCCCACAGAACCTAAAGCAGTTAGGGGAACTGCGATACTCTCACTGCTCGTAAAACCAAACAAGAGCCATGTGACAGGAGCAAAAAGCTCGCCAATGCGCGGGATTAATGCAATCCCTTCAAAAGCTGCTCCCGTGTAGCCCGTCTCTGAAGGACCAAAGGTCAACATCATAATCACGGTGCAAATAATCAACACCCCCGGCACAATTTCCAAGCCAATTTCGACGCCATACTTTCCGCCTTCCAAACAGGCTCTCATCATGCGTTCTGTCCTAGATTCAGATACGGGTGAAAACTGGCTCTCCTCCATCGTATCAGGATCCTTCATCGGTCGACCATCATCGACCACCAACTTCTTCGTATGGCGTAGCATCAATCGTACACTAACTATACTGCCAACCACTGCGCCTAGCAAACCAATTCCGGCAGCTTTTCCATATCCAAGCGACGCCATAAATGTTGTCACGATCAAGCCCATTCCAAATGAGGTACCTAGGTTGCAAAGGCAAGGAATCTCATGGCGCTTGAAATAACGTAGAAAATCTTTGTTCCGCGTTAAAGAAATAATCGCAGGATTATCCGATAAAAAGGTTGTAATTACCCCAAGAAATGCACTGCCTGGAAGATTATAAAGCGGACGCATCAAAGGGGAAAAAATCACATTTAATTTTTTTATTAATCCAAATTCATCTGCAACCTTTCCAAAAGCACCAGCTAAAACAGCAATCGCCATAATATAGAAGACCGTTTCGACTAATAACTGATAGGCGGTTTCCATTAATGTTGAAAACATTTGACTCACACCCATCGATACACCAGTCAAGAGAAAAAAACCACCAAATGTCACCAATAAAAAAAGAAGATCCAAGCCTTCTTTTCTGGTATTCGTCTGCATACCTTTCTCCATAGCTACCCCTTATTTGTTCCTTTTTTTCCATTATAACCGAATCTAAATCGTTTGCCACCTATCTAAATATGATCATTTTGTAATAGTTTTGAGCAAAGAAAAAAAGAAGCGCAAAGCGCTTCTCTTTTTACAACATACGCGAGTAAAATTCGACAACAAGTTGATCTTCGATCTGAATCGGAACTTCTGAACGGCTTGGCATGCTTGCCAAAGTCGATGTAAAGTTTTTTCGATCAACTGTCAAGTAATTCACGCTAAAGTTTGCATTCTCAAGGTTTGCAACGTAAAGATCATTCTTGCGAGATTTTTCGCGAAGAGAGATCACATCGCCTACTTTAACAATGTATGAAGCGATGTCGACTTTCTTTCCATTAACCAAGATATGTCCATGGGAAACCATTTGACGTGCTTGGCGGATTGAATTGCCGAAACCTGATCGGTAAACCATGTTGTCCAATCGACGCTCAAGTGTTTGAACCAAAACTTCGCCCGTTACACCCTCTGCATTAATTGCTTTTTCAACATACTTACGGAATTGTTTCTCCATTACATTGTAGTAGTTGCGAAGACGTTGCTTTTCTAGCAACTGCTCACCGTAACTTGATAACTTTTTGTCTGCTCGACTTGTACCGCGCTTGGCGCGGTTCATCGCCTTTGGATGACCTACTACGTTCAATCCGAGACGACGACATTGTTTAAAACGTGGACCTTTCATTCTTGCCATTGTATAAAATACCTCCCTAATTTTTGCCGCGGTAAGGGATAAACCATGAAAAGTATACCACGCTCAGTCGGATTTGTAAATGACAATATTATAAATGATAACTTGCTACAAAAGAATAGCCCTGTTCTTCATGCAAAGGCTCCAATTGCCATTTCCCCAAGTAATTGTCGTCGCAAGCAAGACCTTCAAATAGGAACATAACAATTCCGGCATCCAAATATTCATTGGGTTCGTCAAAGGACTTCATTGCCAACCAAACCTTCCCCTCACGAATAACAAACCGCCATAATTGGTGATTATATGCCGAAGGAGAATTTCGAACATAATGGAAAAGATCTTCAAGTCCCCAGTTAGTCAATTTCTCCAAATCAAAGGGATGATCCAAATCGTTCTCAAATACCAGTTCATTCAGCGCCAATCGGTTTGAGGTTTCATTCGGTCTGAATGGCAGGTGGTCTTTGCCCTGGCCCAAAGCTAAAATCGCCTCTGTTTTTTCTTCTGGATCAGCAGTAACACTCGCTCGGATTTCATCAGAAACCTCCTGCAGGCTAATCCAGCAACTCTCAACATCGAGCTCAAAGGCTTTTTTCTCTAGTGCCGCTAAGGCAAAGGCACCCCAAATATACGCTTCATAGGTGTCTTGCTTAACGCTAAACCCAACATAATGCGGACTTTCAATCATCACCCCATGATATCCGGCCACCCCTTTTAATTTTTCTATGACTTCGTGCCCATCTTCAAAAAAGGACAAAGAAAACCACTCTTTTCCAAAAGCTTCGTTCAATTGTTCCATATAGTATTTCAGCTGTGTCAGATTTCCTTCGTCCAAATCGTGTTTTTGATAGGACCGATAGGATTTCCGTTGAGACAAATAGGTTTTAAATAGCATGCGTATCCCTCCCTCAAATTCGTGTATAATACTCATACCACCGTTCCTTAGGAATAATCAAACCAAGTTAATTTCTATCGCTTCACCGGAAACCCATTCGTACAAATACGCCGATTTTACATGAATATTGAAACAAATTGAAAGCATTTCTTGATAAGCATGGATCTGGCAAACCGCCAGATCATGGCTCTCATGAATCCGGTATTTATAATCAACCAATACCCAGCCGTCTTCTTCAAAAAAGAGACAATCTAGTTTTCCCTGGGCATACAGAGCATCGTCGTTGTCTGGCAAGGTAGCCACAAAAGATTTTTCCCGAAAGACCCGCTTCGATTGCAAAATCCGGCAACCCAAATCGGATTGTGTCCACTTCCAAAGCAAATCTTCATCTACCCTTTGCCTTGTTTCCTGCGTAATCCGCCTTGATATCTGCAATTTTTCAAGAGCCTCTAAGGCATCCTCTTTACTTATAAATTGAATCAGAGGCAATTTTTCAAGTACCTCGTGAAATGCAATACCCAATTCGATCCATTTCGTCTTTTCTTCAAAGACAATCTGTTTTTCCTCGCCCCTTCGAATCCACCCCGTCAGATTTACCTTTCTTTTTTTATGTGTTTTTACAGAATACGCAGTCTCATCGGTTTCAGCAAGGGCTTGCTCTTGCGGCTTTTCAAGAAAAAGTTTATCTTCTGCATCAACCTGCGCTACGCCATCTAAAAATTCAACCTCTTCATATGTCCAATCCGGATGACTATAAATCTTGGCTCCAACCATCCAATGATAGAGAGAAGGCGATTCGATTCCCCCATAAATTGTCGCATAATAAGACTGCTTTTCTCGGGTTCTCGCAGGAAATCGATCATGAGAAACAACAATCAGACGTTCAACCGCCCTTGTCATCCCCACATAAAAAATTCTCAACTCTTCACTCACTCGCTGTCTTCGAATTCGCTCCTTGGCAATTTTCATTTCAAGGGGAATATCCAGAGCCTTTTCCTTATGATGGTAACAGGCCATTGCCAAACCAAATTCATCATGAATCTGAACAGGCTCATACAATTCGCGAAGGTTGACTGACTGACTGGCATTTGCAATAAATACCGTTTCAAACTCCAACCCCTTGCTGGCATGGATCGTCATTAAACGCACACCTTGTTCAGTTTGAGGAATTGGAAGGGACATGGCGATTCCCTCACGCTGTTCTTCCTCAATGACTCTACATAACTGATGAAGGGTCGCACAATTCCCATGGACTCGGGCTTTCAGACTCATTACGTAAGACTTCAATCCATGTTCTCTTTGAAATCCGCCAGGCAAACTGGAAATTTGACCAATCAGACCATCCATTTCCAATAATTCCTCTAAAAAATCAGCCAAGGGAATGAGCCTTGCCCGCGCCCTGATCTCGGTAATTCTTCGATAAAAACCTTGAATTTTTTTGCCAAGAGAATTGTGATTTTCTTTTGAATAGGCACGACAAGCCAGCTCAAACCTTCCTTGAGGTTGAGATCCGCGAATTGTCGCCAATTCATCAGCAGAGAATCCCCAAATCGGCAATCGCATGACCGCGAGGAGTACTGTATCAGAAATGGCACCGTTGATATAGAATAGTAGGGATTGATACATTCTGATTTCCACTGCATTCATGGCGTTTGATTGCGTATTGGTTTGAAAAGGAATCCCTCTTTTTTGAAAAACTTGTTGAAACTCATCTTGTACCGAAGCGAGAGAACGCGCCAATACCGCAATTTGGTCCGGCGGATTCCCTTGATCAAGTAGAAGTTGAATTTGATCGGCAATCCAATCAATCTCTGCGGCAATGCCCCGCTCATCCTTCACCACCACAAACTTAGGTTTTTCCACACCTGTCTTTATTTGACCAATTTGCAGCTGGTCGGTTTTTTGATAATTAACACCACCGAATTCCACTTTCATGCAGCGATTGAAAAAAGCGTTGATCCCATCAATCACCCTTGCATTGGAACGAAAATTTTGATTTAAGCGAATCACTGAAAATCCCTGGTCTTCTTCACGAATTTTTGACAAAAACAATTCCGGCGTCGCACCCCGAAACTGATAAATGCTTTGCTTGCCATCTCCCACAAAAAACAATTGATTTCCATGATTGATCTTCATCAAAACCGCTTCCTGCATATGACTTGTATCCTGATACTCGTCTACATAGATCTGCGCGTATCGTTTCCGATATCGATGCGCAACCTTTGGCTGTTGAAGGAGTTCGTAGGCATAGGTCTCCAAATCATCAAAATCCATCACACCTTCCTGGATCTTGCGCATTTTTATCGCGTAGTCCGCCGCCCGACCAAGGGTCATCAAGGCTTTTGCCTGCGCAGCCATGGTGGTATTTAAAGACCAATTCGAAACGGGAATGAGAAATTCGTCAAGCCACTTTTTCATCAGTTTTTTACTAAAAGAACGCATCTTTTTCACGCGATCGATCAATTGTTCATCCAATTGGGCCTTTTCTTCTTTTCGGATAGCCTGAAATCTTGTGAATTTCCATTCTTTCGCCTGTGTAAAACAACCCTCGTCTTTTTCTTCTAAAAATCGCAAGAGTATGGCGATTAATTGGCGATCCGACTCCAGTGCCGCCTTATACTTGATCGGTCCCCCAGGCAATTCGCAGACCGTTTCCAGATCCTGTAAAACAAACTCCAAGGATCGAAAAGCGATCGCCATTTCCCCCTTAAGAATAGAGTCCCATTCTTCTTCCCCCAAAGAAGCGTGGATACGTTCTGGTTGACTTCTCAAAAAAGTCATCACTCTTTCCAAGATATCAAGAAGGTTCTCATCCGACTTTGCCGTTCTAAATTGCTTGAAAATCCCCTGAATTGAAGGATCCTCAGACTGATAGTACTGCTCCAGTACCTGGCGTATGACTTCCTTTCGAAGCCTAATTCGCTCTTGATTCTGAATCAACCGATAGCCTTTGTCGTAGGGCAAAAGAAATAAATTCTGATCAATGATCTTCTTACAAAAACTATGAAAGGTCTGAATAGATGCCCATTCCAGTTGCTCAATCTGCCGTTTCCAAAATTGCAGATTTCCAGTTTCACTTTGTATTTCCGCTTGAATTTTTTTTCTAATTCTCCCTTTCATCTCTTCCGCAGCCGCATTGGTAAAAGTGACAACTAAAAGTTGCGTCACTTCGCCTCCTTCTCTCAAGTAGGTTAGGATTCGTTCTGAAAGCACAGCCGTTTTCCCTGATCCAGCTGCTGCCGCTACCAGAATCTTTCGATCTGAAGAATAGATTGCGCGTGCCTGTTCTTCTGTCCATTTCATGACTCGCACTCCTCCCTTTCACTTCCGCGGCAATGATTCTCAAGAAATGCCTCATCAAACTGACAGATGGCGCCATAGCTACAGTTTTTACAGGCATCTCGCTTGGCTGTTTGATACGGCTGAATCGTTATTTTTCCCTCGTGAATTTCTCGTATGGACCGGTGAATGTGAACAAGGTTTTCTTCTAAAATCGTGTCCATTTCCTCTCGACTCACAATCTCGCGGTTCCGTTGAATATTTCCATTTTTCAAGCGCTTTGCGGCAATCGAATCCGCAGTTCCCGTATTTTGAAAGGTATGATCCATAGCATTGAGTAGATCCCCTTCTCCCAAAAACATACCTTGCATCTTGTGAAACTCACGGATTTGTTTCTCCAAATCGGTTCCCTGCCGCAAAGTGGGCAAAGGCTGATCGAGGTAATAGTAAAACAAACCTGCCGGTATCGGTTTTGCTTCGTCGAAGTTTTCTCGAAAAACATTCATATATGCTGGCAATTGTAGCTGTACGCCTGCATGCATCTCTTCCGCATCCACTACCGTTTTGCCTGATTTATAATCAATCACCCGCAAATAGGTTTCCTTGTCTTTCTCGTAAAGATCTAGGCGATCAATTCGACCGCGTAATGAAATCTCTCGTTCCTCTGTCAGAGATACTTTTAGTGGCTTCAGATTGACATCCTTGGCTCCAAAATCCATTTCCTGTCCCATGGGTTGAAAATCACTGGAATTGTTTTGCATGATCAAGTGGTGCAAGGAAGCTGCAATTCTTTCTCGTATTTGTTTTTCAATGTAACGGGAGGTATTTGTTTTTCTAAATATGCCTTCCCGATAAGCCTCAAAATAGTGATCCGCCAATTCATCAAAAACGAGATCTATCGTTTGAGGACCCAGTTCACCATCTAGCTGTTTTTGAAACCCGATTTCAATCAAATCATGCATGACCTGCCCAACATCAGGGTCTTGTATGCGATAAGGGTGGGGAACAAATGGCTGCAATCCATAGGATACAAAATGTGAAAAGGGACATTCATTCTGTTTTTCCAGCTCTGTAATCGAAGTTTCATCCCTTGCATATAAAAGCTCAGCCTGTGGTTTTGAAAGCGTGCTCACCTGATTCCCATATTGAAGCAAATTTCGCAATTGAACTCGTTTTTGCTCATCCAATTCCGCAAATGCACGATCAGCAAACTCTCGTTCTTCCAAAGATACAGCTTGTCCCGCCAGTAATTTTCGGTATACCCGCCTGCAGATCCGCATCGACTCACCCTTAGAGAAAATCAAGTCTTTCCAATTGATGGTACGAATCGACAATTCATTATGCCAAAGATCCAACTCACGGATCCATGCGGCCGGCAACAGGTCTTCATAGTTTTGATTCTTCCTGCTCCACAAGAAAATTAATTGTTCCGTCGTCGTTGCGATAATCTGATAAATAGCCAATTCTTGCATCCTAAGTTGATGGGTTTGGGTCGTACCTATTTTCAAATCATGCTTTTCCAACTCTTCTCGTTCATCAAAATCAAAAAATCCATTCTGCGACTCAACCAGAGGGAACTTACCTTCATTGACACCCAAAAAGAAGGTAAGTCGTTTTGCGGTCGATCGACTGCGAACCAAATCACGCACCATCACTTCGCCGCAAATTGCAGGAAGAACCCCAACACGAATCAATTCGCAACCCAAAATAAATTGACGGACAAAGGCTGTCCGACTAATCACTCGTCCTCGGTGCAAGGTACCCATCTGTTCGACAACCCCCTGCATTCCTCGCCAAATTGACTGGTGTTCCAATCTGCTGGATTCAAGTTTCATCTCTCGATCTGCACGTCGAAATCGCTCAAAAAAGCCCAGGATTTTCATCGTTTCTTTCAATTTTTCCCAATGTTCTTCACTGCTTCCTTTTCCCTTATTCGCAAAGCTCGTCTGCGTCAATTCTTTCAAGAAATCAACAAGGGCATCCTCCGCCTTTGGAAACACAGGCAATTGCCATTCTCCATAATAGATCCACCCGCGCTGGATCGTCATAATTTCTAATCGGTCAATCATTTCATCTTTGACAAAAAAATACCCGGTCTTCAATGCAGCGAACAAGTCTACATACTTCCGCGATTCGGTAAAACGAAGTAAGGACAAGATTCCTTGCGCCGCCGGGAAATCGGCAATTTTCCGATTATGGTCCAAATGAACCGGAATCTCAGACTGAATGAAGATTCGACGGATCAAGGGTAAATATGCTTCATATTCACTAACGACCAACTGCATGCTTTCATAGGGCATTCCTGATCGATGCCACTCGATAATCGAAGATGCGCAAAAACGCACCTCCTCTTCCCTTTGCAAGGCACTTCGAAGGGCAATCCCCACCCCGTCATATTTTTTCTCGGGAACCATGGCGCCCATTGCCATCTCCTTAATCCCACAAAAGCTAGATTGGGCTTCATCAGAAAGCTCGAAAGCTCTTACTTTCGCAGAAGGCCATCTGTCTCTCAGTGCTGCTATGGTTTGTTCCACCGGTTCAAAAAGAGAAATGCCCTCACCCTCTTCCCTTGTCAAAACCACGTAAATCGACTCTGTCTGCTCGGATATGGCTTTTAAAACCTCCAATTCCAATACAGAAAAACCCCAAAACTGATCGACCCAAATCACAGCGTCTTGAAAGGGACGGTAAGTACGAATCAACTCGCAAGCGATTTGGCTGTAAACGACTTCATCAACCAAGCCTTCTTGGGCCAATTCCATTTCATACCGGGCCAAAAGCGTGCGAAGGGAGTCAAGCTTGTCCGCCAACTCCTCTTCTTCCTCTTTCAATGCGCTGATTGCTATTTCAAGGGACTCGCTTCCCCATTTTCCATCCATTAAATCTCGATAAAATTCCTGAATTAATCGAGGTTTCCCCTGCAATCTTTTTAGATCGCCGACCTCATCTCCAGCTCTTTCCAATACTTGATCAAGAAGCAAGATCTTCCCTAAATCATTCATCCATTGTTGTGCCGCTGGTTGATACGATTCTACAACCTGATGAATCAAACGAGAAAAACTGATGATTTCAAAGTTAAAAATTCCCGCTTGTCCTGTCGACTGCAGGTAGTCTTGTTCCGCTTCCAGTGTGAATTGTTCAGGAACAATCAGTCTCACCTCACGAAACAAATCTAAATCATATTTCGTTAATTCTTGGTAAAGCCATCTGCTTTTTCCGCTCCCAGAAGCGCCGTAAATAATTTCCATATCCAGTCTTCCTCCCTTGGTCCTTCCTATTATAGCATAGGAAATGTGATATAATACCCATGAAAGGAGGCTCTTATGACAACCTTTACGATTCTTTTCAATAATAGTTCTGAGGCATTATATTTAAAACTAACCGATCCCGATGCCTTCAAATCTTGGCTGCGGGACCCGGAACAATCAAACTTTTTTATCCATCAAGATGGTAACAAAACCTATTATATTTCGAAACATAATATCAATTACATTATGGAAACAAAAAAAAGGGCTTAATCGCCCTTTTTTATTGTTACAATCTTTCTGGATTCCATGACTTCATTCAATAATGCTTCAATATCCAATGCCGATTCTGAGTTCTCAATATGCCCCAATTTCGGATGAGTCACCGGATGTTTCGGCAAAAAGACCGAACAACAATCATCAAAGGGCAAAATTGAGGTTTCAAAGGTATCGATCCTTTGCGCAATTTCAATGATTTCTGTCTTGTCCATTCCAATCAAGGGTCTGAACACCGGCAAAGAAACCACTGAATTTGTCATCTGCAAGCCTTCCATGGTTTGCGATGCGACTTGTCCTAGACTCTCTCCGGTGATCAAAGACTTCGCCGATTGCTCCTTGGCAATCCGTTCTGCGATTCTCATCATAAACCGTCTCGATAAAATCGTCATCTCTTTTTCCGGGCAATTCATACGAATGGCTTTTTGAATAGGAAGAATATTCACTTGATGGACATCCATTGAACCAATGTAAGGCGTTAATTTTTTTACCAAATCCAATACCTTTTCATCAGATCGCTCACTGGTGAATGGATAGCTATTAAAATTCACCGCGAGTAATTCCACCCCACGTTTCGCCATCATATAACCGGCAACCGGACTATCGATTCCACCAGACAACAATAAAACACTTCGTCCAGTCGTGCCAATAGGAAGTCCACCTGCTGCTTGCTCCTTTTGCGAATAAAAGTAGACCGCATTTCGAATATCAACTCGTATCAGCAGATCTGGTTGATGTACGTCCACATGTAAATCTCCGAATTTCTTTAAGATTACACCACCCAAAAACGGATTAATATCCATTGATTTCATTGGGAACTTTTTATCATTTCGTTTTGTTTCAAATTTAAAACTTTTGATCGTTGGATCTTTTTCCAAGATTGAGGAAACATACTCTAGGGCTTGGTCAGCCAATCGATCTGGGTCTTTGTCATAAACGACCGCACGACTTGAAACCACAAAGCCAAATACCTTCCGCGCCTGTTCATACACTTCATCTGCAATTTCAGAGGGACATTCAATATAAAACTTTGTCCGATCCTGATAAATACGATCTGTCGCATAACCGCGGAGAGCAAGTTTTAAATTTTTCATCAACTTATCTACGAAATATTTTCTATTTCCACCCTTAAGGGCCACTTCACCATAACTTAAACTAATTACCTGTTTCATCTTTCACCTCATCGTCAATTCTCTTACTTGGCCGACGGCTTGAATCAAGGCCGTCATCAATTCATCAATTTCCGCTACACGAGTTTCCCAGCCATAGCTAATTCTCAAGGTTCCTTCGCGCCAATTTGCAGCAATGCCCATCTGTTCCAAAATTCGATTTCCTCTTGCTTTCGAAGAACAGGCCGATCCCGTCGAAACGTAGATTTCCTTCATCTCAAGCATATGCAAAACAATTTCAGCCTTCACCCCGTCAAAAGACACACTAACAATATGTGGTGCAGCCTCTTCAAGGGACAAAGGGGTATTAATCAAGATCCCATCTATACGCTCTTGCATGGCCTTAATCAAGCTGTTACGACTCATGATATACGAAGCTTGGTGCGCTTGGAATTCCTCTTGCAAGGCTGCAACAGCGACACCCAAGCCCACAATTGCCGGTACATTTTCAGTCCCAGGACGCAGCCCACGTTCTTGCTTGCTTCCCCATAGAATGGGATGAATCGCTTTTGGATCTTTTAGATACAGGCCGCCGATTCCTTTGGTCGCATTAATTTTATGCCCCGAAAATGCATAGCTATCAACATTTAAAGATCGCAAAGAAACCGGGATCTTCCCAACAGCTTGCACGCCATCTACATGAAAATGTGCTTTAGGCGCTGTCTTTCGAATAAGCTTCCCAAGAAAGTCAATGGGTTGTATGCCACCAACTTCGTTATTCACATGCTGAACGGACAATAAGATCGTTTTTTCATCGATCCTTTTAACCGCTTCATCCATAAGAATACGTCCATGGCAATCAACCGGCAAAAGCCGGCATTCTACTCCACGTCGCTCTAGTTCTCTGGCAACCTTCAAAACCGAACTATGTTCGACGCCTCCAATGCAGAGATTGCTGCCGACTGGAAGTTCCATTGGCAGAAAGCCTCTCATTCCCAAGTTGTTACCTTCCGTTCCTCCAGAAGTGAAAACAATTTGTTCCGGTCTACAGGCTAAAAATTTTGCAATCTGATTACGTGCCGTTTCCATCGCACGCTCCGCTTTAAGGCCCATTCGATGAAGGGAGGAAGGATTTCCAAATTGATCTTTCATCATTTCAACCATAGCGTCTATTACATCCCCACGAACTGGAGTAGTTGCTGCATGATCCATATAATTCATTGTCATCATCCTTTCAATCTTTCTTATTTTACCGGGTCTTCGAAAAGATTTCAACTATTTTGGAACCATACTGTATACAATTAACAAATATGATAGAATAAAGTCGAAAATCATTGATCAGGGGGTAAAATATGAAGAATAAAATTGCCATTGTCTTTACGGGCGGTACCATTTCCATGAAGGTGGATCCGCGTCTTAATGCCGTGATTCCTGCATTAACAAACGATGAAATCTTAGCTATGATTTCCAATATTGAACGATATTCAGCGATTGAAGTCGTCAACTTTGCGCGCCTGCCCAGTCCCCATATCACGCCGGACATTATGTGTTCTCTCGCAAAAACAATTCAAGAACAACTCGATCGCGATGATATTACCGGTGTCGTTGTCACTCACGGAACAGATACGTTAGAGGAAACCGCCTATTTTCTAGACTTGATCCTTCCGCCGACGAAACCGATTGTTATTGTTGGTTCCATGAGAAGTGGATCCGAATTGGGCTACGATGGCCCCAGCAACCTGGCCGCCGCAATTTGTACCGCAATTTCACCAGCATCCCAAAACAAGGGTGTCCTTGTTGTTATGAACAATGAAGTGAACGCAGCCAGAGAAGTAACCAAGACCAATACCTTGGCTTTAAATACATTCCGATCACCTGAATTCGGTCCTCTAGGCATTGTGGACAACGATGAGGTCATTTACTATCGAATCTTAGATCCCCATCAGCATTACCCCATCGATCACTTAGAGAGTCGTGTGGCCCTCTTTAAATCAACAGCTGGTGCCAATTCTGATTTCATTGACCATGCACTTGCTCTGGGATACAAAGGAATTGTCATCGAAGCACTTGGACGAGGAAATGTACCCCCTGAAATGGCAGAGGGGATCTATCGTGCACTGGACCAAGGTGTTCCCGTGGTAATCGTATCTCGTTGCCCAACAGGTCGTGTTCGGGACACATACGGCTATGAAGGCGCTGGAAAAATACTCCATGATCGTGGAGCAATTTTTGGCTATAATCTACCGGGACAAAAAGCACGGATCAAATTGATGGTCGCACTAAGCGTTACATCCAATGTACAGGAAATTCGCTCCATGTTTGAAATGCAACCATACTAAAATGATTAAAGGTGCTTCTACTGAAGCACCTTTGTTTTTTCCCATTGATACCGAATTGCCAGCTCATTAATTAATCCATGGGCGCTTTCCCTTTCGGTTTCTGTCATTTCCAAACCTTCTATTTCAACTTGCATACGTTTAATCAAATGAGCAACAGACTCTCTTCCACCAATCAGATCATCCAAGTAGATTAAATTAGATGCATACATTCGCTGCAGTTCGCCTGAAAAAATCCAATAAACCGATGTAGCTTCGGGATTTACTTGTTCACGCATCCATTCATATACCATCCTGGCTTCAACAATTTCTCCTCTTGACAAGTGGTCTCGTGCTTCTAAGGTATATCGAGTAAACAATTCTTGATTGTTTTTGATTTGGGTATTCCAGAATGCATACGCATTTTCGGCCAACTCGATTTCCGCTAAAGACATCGAATATTGTTGAAACAATTGCTTGGTTTCTACAAAGCTAAGACCATCGCGAAGCATATAATCCAAAAACATTTCCCGCGCCAACATTTGTATCTCTTCTTTTGAAAATTCCGCAGCATGCAACAAATAGTAATCAACGCCAACGCGATTCCAATACTCACCAGTTCGCAAACTTACCAGGGTTTGTACCGGATGCTCATCATAGAGTTTCTTTTCTGAAAAAGGGATTTGCTGATCAAATGATAAGTACTCTAGCGTCCGTACCAAACGTAAATAGCGCCCGTCATCCGTAAGGTTCCCTTCCCCATCTTTTTCAGAGAGGGCTTCATAATTTCCATAATCCAAAAAACTCTCATCATATATGGTTGTTGGGATCATCAAGGTCGAGGTTTCCGGTGTCTTGATAATCTGCAACTGATTATCAAGCCGCTGCAAAACAATCGTTGCTTCTGCTCGGGTTAATCCGCCATTCAATCGAATCGTTTGATCCGGATAACCAGTAAAAATTTGGTGAGCAACCACACGTTCTACTGCATTCCGATTCGTATCTCCAATCAAATCAAGAAACACAAGCCCGTCTTGCTCCCTACTCTCCGGTACAACCCAGGCAAGCAATTGAATGGCTTCCCCTCGGGTAAGAGCTTGCTCCCCTGCTAAAAATGGCAGGGGAAAAAGAGCATTCAAACTGCGTCCACTGTGTTGAAAGTTTCCTTCCAGTGAGGAAATAACACCAAGACCCCACTCATTTCCAAGCAAATCATCATAGAAATAATCTTCGGCTTGTAACCGACTATCAAAAACGCCATTTTTCATAAGAATCTCTTGATAGATATCCAAGAACTCGAGTCGTGTGACCGGTTGTTCCGGTCGAAAAGTCCCATCGGGATACCCGTTGACATAGCCCTTTTCTGATGCCCAATAAATTGACGTCACAGCCCAATGATCAGACAGGTCAAAAAAGATCTGATCGGTAAAACCTATTGGGATCAGACATATGATTAATAATAAAAAACCTATCTTTCGCATACGAAACACCTTTCTTCCTTAACGTTCATTTTTGTGCAATATTACTATTTCAAATTAGTTTCTCCCGATCTAAAAATTCGGACAGAGCACACGTAAACCGTTACTTTATAAATATTGAAAAACTTAATATTCCTTACTCTATCATTGTTTCTCATAACATTATAGACTATTCTACTCACCGCAAGCAAATGCTATGGAAATAATTAAATAAATGTTAATAAGAGCATAGAAGTAATCCCCATTTCAGTTCATTCTCTAGTTAATTATTTATCTGTTTGCTCCCATAGTTTCCCTATACCCATAATTATACAAATATTGCTATTCCGTTGTCAGAAGATCAAATTTCGCAAGGCGACTTTTATTTTTACAATATACCTCTCAGAAGCAAATTTTACGCACATATATTTCTTTAAGCAATGTCACTATACTTATTGCAATATACCCTTGTGCTTTTATGGAAAAAGGGATCATACTACATATACATTCCTTTCTCAATGATGTAAAAAGCCCAGTGAAAGAGTAGCCGGTTGAAAAACCAAAGCTACTCTTTTGTTGTTTGCAAAAGAATCACCTTCAGATAATCAACCAAGGATTCCGTCATCTCACTATTCGCTCGTTTCGCAACGAATAACTTCCTATATTCGGGATCATCGAGTATGTCTTCCTCGCACATAATTGAATCTCATCTTCCCTGCTCTGGGTCCAAATCATTCTTCCCATGCTTTCGATTCTTAAAGAAATTCCGGTTCCCTATCGGCCTTGATCCGGGGCTTACGACCCAATGAACCACCAACCCCCTCATGCCTTTTAAACGCCTAGCTAGGCGGGAATATCGATTCTAAACGATAAGCATACTTTACACGCGACGTTCTCATCACACCGTAAAACACAGCAATAAAAAGACCTCCGAGTCTATTGAGATCTATGAGTTAATAACAGGCAAAAATGTCAAACAAAAATATGCATAGCAAAGCATTCGGAAAAAACAACATTGTTATCCATAATACGCCTTTTACGTATGGCAAATACTGGACTATTGGAATCAACTTTTTGTATAATAACATAAGAGAGTATGAACGAGATCCAAACGAAGGAGTAAAAAACATGAGAACTCATGATCTTACTGTGAATCAGTTGATAATACCCGAATTATCCTTTAATCCCTATTTTAAAAATAAAAATACACCCTATCTGTTCTTTGATATCGAGACCCTGGGTTTCCATCGCAGACTTCATCCCCTTGTAATGATTGGACTATTGATTGTGACGCCAGGCGAAGCCCCAAAAGGCAAACAATGGCTGCTTGACTCAGAAGAAGAGGAGCCCGCTCTGATACAGTCATTTTTTGATGAGATCCAAGCAGACTCGGTTTTAGTCAGTTTTAATGGAAAGCGATTTGATTGGCCATTTTTGGTGTCGAGAGCCAAAAAACACCACATCCTGCCACCGCAAGTCAAAAATCACCTCGACCTTTATGATTTTTATCAAGGAGGGTTTCCCCTTCTTCATGCAGAAAATCATACTTTGCGTACACTCACGAGCCCTGAGTTTACCCCTCAATCCTGTCCAAGCAAAGAAATTCCCAATCTTTTACGCAGTCATTTAAGGGGTGGTGATCCCGAAGCCGCATTAACCTGCTTCCAGCACAATGAAGACGATTTGATCGCCTTGCTTTATCTAGAAAGGAAAATGTTTCATCTACGGGAAAAATGGCAAATTCTAAATCCAGAGCTATTAACCCTTTCAAAAATACAAAAATCGAAAGATTTTTACCTGGTGCGTTATTGGCCTTCCGACTTGGCACGGGCTCGAACCCTGGTCAAGCAAGATAAAAATTTTTCTGTTGATTATCATACCCACAATGAATTCTTGGAGATCCGTTTTCGTTATCTTCCCATTCAAGAAAATGAAGTCATCTACCACACTTTACCGCAACCATGGTATCCATTTCCCATAACGAATATGCAATCACAGGATCAAACAATCGATCTTCCCGATGGCTTGTTCCTAGTGTCCACAGATACGCAAGTGGACCACTCAAGCATCCATCAATTCTGCCGTGAAATTCTTACTTATATTCAAAAAGAATAAAGCAGAAAAATAGGAACAAAAAAACAGTCATAAGGACTGCTGGTCGGTCTTGTACAAAGGTGCTTTACTCAATAAAATATTTATAGACAAAAAAAAGCAGTCATAAGGACTGCTGGTCGGTCTTGCACAAAGGCGCTTAACCCAATAAAATATTTTTAGACAGAAAGAAAGCAGTCATAAAGACTGCTTTTTTTCTTTGGTGCCCAGAGGCGGAATCGAACCACCGACACGGGGATTTTCAGTCCCCTGCTCTACCGACTGAGCTATCTGGGCATACAAAAATGTAGTTGGTGGGCCTTCGGGGACTCGAACCCAGGACCGACCGGTTATGAGCCGGTTGCTCTAACCAACTGAGCTAAAGGCCCAAGAAGTTGAATTTGGTGGGCCTAGATGGACTCGAACCATCGACCTCACGCTTATCAGGCGTGCGCTCTAACCTGCTGAGCTATAGGCCCAAATTCATGGTCGGGGTGGCAGGATTTGAACCCGCGGCCCTCTGGTCCCAAACCAGATGCGCTACCAAACTGCGCTACACCCCGATATTTTAAAAATGAAATTGGCAGGGGTAGCAGGATTCGAACCCACGACATTCGGTTTTGGAGACCGACGTTCTACCAGCTGAACTATACCCCTAGACAAATATGGCGGAGAAAGAGGGATTCGAACCCTCGCGTCCCGTTGAAAGGACCTACTCCCTTAGCAGGGGAGCCTCTTCAGCCAACTTGAGTACTTCTCCATATTTGTGGCGGAGAGGGTGGGATTCGAACCCACGTGGGCTTGCACCCTAACGGTTTTCAAGACCGCCCCGTTATGACCACTTCGGTACCTCTCCATGTAATTGGTGACCCATCGGCGATTCGAACGCCGGACACCCTGATTAAAAGTCAGATGCTCTACCAACTGAGCTAATGGGTCAAACTATTGGCTGGGGTAACTGGATTCGAACCAGTGAATGCAGGAGTCAAAGTCCTGTGCCTTACCGCTTGGCGATACCCCATAAAAAATTATTGGCGAGCCAGAAGGGATTCGAACCCCCGACCCACGGCTTAGAAGGCCGTTGCTCTATCCAACTGAGCTACTGGCTCAATACTTTTTTTGTGCTAATGGAGCGGGTGAAGGGAATTGAACCCTCGCGACTGGCTTGGAAGGCCAGGGCTCTACCACTGAGCTACACCCGCAAATGGAGCGAAAGACGAGATTCGAACTCGCGACCTTCGCCTTGGCAAGGCGAAGCTCTACCACTGAGCTACTTTCGCATGGTTTTGGTGGGGGGGACTGGATTCGAACCAGTGAAAGCGCAGCTAACGGATTTACAGTCCGTCCCCTTTGGCCAACTCGGGAACCCCCCCATATAATATTTCTATGGAGCTGGTGATAGGAATTGAACCCACAACCTACTGATTACAAGTCAGTTGCTCTACCTATTGAGCTACACCAGCATAATACTTTTCATACACCAGCGAAACTCAACCGTTTCATGGTGAAAATTGGCGACCTAGAAGGGACTCGAACCCTCGACCTCCAGCGTGACAGGCTGGCATTCTAACCAACTGAACTACTAGGCCAAATATGGTGGGCACTATTGGGCTCGAACCAATGACCCCCTGCTTGTAAGGCAGGTGCTCTCCCAACTGAGCTAAGCGCCCATATTTGTGTCTTACTTGAATGAAATTGGTGACCCTACCGGGATTCGAACCCGGGTTACCGCCGTGAAAGGGCGGTGTCTTAACCGCTTGACCATAGGGCCCAATTTGGTAGCGGCAACAAGGATCGAACTTGTGACCTCCCGGGTATGAACCGGACGCTCTAGCCAGCTGAGCTATGCCGCCAAATATGGTTGCGGGGACAGGACTTGAACCTGCGACCTCCGGGTTATGAGCCCGACGAGCTACCAACTGCTCCACCCCGCGACATTATGTTTTCTTCGGTTCTCCCAAGGAAACTTGCGTTTCCTTAGGTCCGACTCTATGGCTCTCAGGGTGGGACTCGAACCCACAGCCTACCGGTTAACAGCCGGTTGCTCCACCATTGAGCTACCTAAGAATAGTTGAAACTGGCAGCGTCCTATTTTCCCAGGCAGTCTCCCACCAAGTATCTTCAGCGCTAAAGAGCTTAACTTCCGTGTTCGAGATGGGAACGGGTGTGTCCTCTTTGCTATCGTCACCAGATTCTTTTGTCAAGAAAGCTTATTTGCTCTCTCAAAACTCAACAAGAATCATCCGCTTTAAAACTCTCTTCTAATCTGATCAAGTCCTCGACCTATTAGTACTGGTCAGCTAAAGACATTGCTGCCCTTACACCTCCAGCCTATCAACCTCGTAGTCTTCAAGGGGTCTTACTCACATAAAGTGATGGGAAATCTAATCTTAAGGGGGGCTTCGCGCTTAGATGCCTTCAGCGCTTATCCCTTCCAAACTTAGCTACCCAGCTATGCTCCTGGCGGAACAACTGGTGCACCAGCGGTTTGTTCATCCCGGTCCTCTCGTACTAGGGACAACTCCTTTCAAATTTCCTGCGCCCACGGCGGATAGGGACCGAACTGTCTCACGACGTTCTGAACCCAGCTCGCGTGCCTCTTTAATGGGCGAACAGCCCAACCCTTGGGACCGAATTCAGCCCCAGGATGAGACGAGCCGACATCGAGGTGCCAAACCTCCCCGTCGATGTGGACTCTTGGGGGAGATAAGCCTGTTATCCCCGGGGTAGCTTTTATCCGTTGAGCGACGGCCCTTCCATTCGGTACCGCCGGATCACTAAGTCCATCTTTCGATCCTGCTCGAGTTGTAGCTCTCGCAGTCAAGCTTCCTTTTACCTTTACGCTCTACGCACGATTTCCGACCGTGCTGAGGAAACCTTTGAGCGCCTCCGTTACATTTTTGGAGGCGACCGCCCCAGTCAAACTGCCCAACTGACAATGTCCCAAGACCAGATTCATGGCCTATGGTTAGAATCCTAGTATAATAAGGGTGGTATCCAAAGGGCGACTCCACCGAAACTGGCGTTCCGGCTTCCAAGTCTCCCACCTATCCTGTACATATTATACCAAAATCCAATGCCAGCCTGCAGTAAAGCTCCACGGGGTCTTTCCGTCCTGCCGCGGGTAACCCGCATCTTCACGAGTACTGTAATTTCACCGAGTCCATTGCCGAGACAGCGCCCAAATCGTTACGCCTTTCGTGCGGGTCGGAACTTACCCGACAAGGAATTTCGCTACCTTAGGACCGTTATAGTTACGGCCGCCGTTTACTGGGGCTTAAGTTCTGTGCTTCGCGTTACCGCTAACACTTCCCCTTAACCTTCCAGCACCGGGCAGGCGTCAGCCCCTATACTTCGTCTTTCAACTTAGCAGAGACCTGTGTTTTTGCTAAACAGTCGCTTGGGCCTTTTCTCTGCGGCCCTCAAAAGCTTACGTCGTATGACTTCACTCTCAAGGGCACCCCTTCTCCCGAAGTTACGGGGTCATTTTGCCGAGTTCCTTAGCAATGGTTCTCTCGATCATCTTAGAATTCTCTTCCTGCCTACCTGTGTCGGTTTACGGTACGGGCACCTTATCTCTCAATAGTAGCTTTTCTCGACAGCGTGGGATCAGCGACTTCGGTACTAAATTTCCCTCGCATTCGCGTCTCGGCCTAATAGTGTGTGGATTTGCCTGCACACTAGCCTACCTGCTTAGACACACATAACCAACAGTGTGCTCTACCTACCCTTCTGTGTCACTACATCTCTCAAACAATCTAAGGTGGTACTGGAATATCAACCAGTTGTCCATCGCCTACGCCTTTCGGCCTCGGCTTAGGTCCCGACTAACCCTGAGCGGACGAGCCTTCCTCAGGAAACCTTAGGCTTCCGATGGCGAAGATTCTCACTTCGCTTTCGTTACTCATGCCAACATTCTCTCTTGTATGCAGTCCACCGCTCCTTCCGGTACGACTTCGTCCCACATACAATGCTCCCCTACCCCTGTATCTAAAGATACAAGCCGTAGCTTCGGTAATTAGTTTGAGCCCCGGACATTTTCGGCGCTGGACCACTCGACCAGTGAGCTATTACGCACTCTTTGAATGAATGGCTGCTTCTGAGCCAACATCCTGGTTGTCTGTGTAGTCCAACATCCTTTCCCACTTAACTAATATTTTGGGACCTTAGCTGACGGTCTGGGCTGTTTCCCTTTCGACTATGAAACTTATCTCACACAGTCTGACTCCCAAGTATATATCTGCGGCATTCGGAGTTTGATAAACTTTGGTAACGTATAAACGCCCCTAGGTCAGTCAGTGCTCTACCTCCGCGATACTCTCCTTGAGGCTAGCCCTAAAGCTATTTCGGGGAGAACCAGCTATCTCCGAGTTCGATTGGAATTTCACCGCTATCCACAAGTCATCCCAACACTTTTCAACGTATATGGGTTCGGTCCTCCACGAGATTTTACTCCCGCTTCAACCTGCTCATGGATAGGTCACCCGGTTTCGGGTCTAAAGCATACAACTAATTCGCCCTATTCAGACTTGCTTTCGCTTCGGCTCCGGACCTGAAGTCCTTAACCTTGCTGCACACCTTAACTCGTTGGCCCGTTCTACAAAAAGTACGCCGTCGCACTTTAACGTGCTTCGACCAATTGTAAACATAGGGTTTCAGGTTCTATTTCACTCCCCTTCCGGGGTTCTTTTCACCTTTCCCTCACGGTACTATGCGCTATCGGTCACTAAGGAATATTTAGGCTTGGGAGATGGTCCTCCCGGCTTCCCACAGGGTTTCACGTGTCCCATGGTACTCTGGATACCGATCAGATATTCGTTGATTTCACCTACAGGACTATCACCTTCTACGGTTCCGCTTCCCAGCGGTATTTGGCTATCAACTTGTACCCTTATATCGGTCCGCAACCCCAGACTAGCAGAGCCAGTCTGGTTTGGCCTGTTCCCCTTTCGCTCGCCGCTACTCAGGGAATCGATTTTTCTTTCTCTTCCTCCGGCTACTTAGATGTTTCAGTTCACCGGGTTCCCTTCCTATGGCTATGTATTCACCATAGGATACATACGGTTTGCCGTATGTGGGTTTCCCCATTCGGATATCTCTGGATCAACGCCTGCTTGCGGCTCCCCAAAGCTTTTCGCAGCTTACCACGTCCTTCATCGGTTCTTAGTGCCAAGGCATCCGCCCTATGCTTTTTATAACTTGACCGTTTCTTAAAAGAGAATTCTAAAGACAAAAAAATTACATTCACCCACTTCGATTTACATCTAGTGCTGTGTTTGTTTTTTATTTTTGCTTGGATGATTCTTATTGAGTTTTCAAAGAACAAAATGGTGGAGATAAAGAGATTCGAACTCTTGACCCCCTGCTTGCAAAACAGGTGCTCTCCCAACTGAGCTATACCCCCACGGTTTTTGTGCACCCACAAGCTTGCGCTTGCCTTGCACCCTACTTGACATTCGCTTTCAAGTAGCTTTTTAACTTTGAAAGACTTATGATCTCTCAAAACAGAACATGACAGTTCTCGTTTCTCCCTAGAAAGGAGGTGATCCAGCCGCACCTTCCGATACGGCTACCTTGTTACGACTTCACCCCAGTCATCGATCCTACCTTCGGCGCCTGCCTCCCTAAAAGGGTTAGCCCAGCGACTTCGGGTATTACCAACTCCCGTGGTGTGACGGGCGGTGTGTACAAGGCCCGGGAACGCATTCACCGCGACATTCTGATTCGCGATTACTAGTAACTCCAGCTTCATGCAGGCGAGTTGCAGCCTGCAATCCGAACTGAGATCGGCTTTTGAGATTCGCTCCGGATCGCTCCTTCGCTGCCTGTTGTACCGACCATTGTAGCACGTGTGTAGCCCAGGTCATAAGGGGCATGATGATTTGACGTCATCCCCACCTTCCTCCGGTTTATCACCGGCAGTCTCTCTAGAGTGCCCAACTAAATGCTGGCAACTAAAGATAAGGGTTGCGCTCGTTGCGGGACTTAACCCAACATCTCACGACACGAGCTGACGACAACCATGCACCACCTGTCACCGGTGTCTCCGAAGAGAAAAGTCTATCTCTAGACCGGGCACCGGGATGTCAAGACCTGGTAAGGTTCTTCGCGTTGCTTCGAATTAAACCACATGCTCCGCTACTTGTGCGGGCCCCCGTCAATTCCTTTGAGTTTCAGTCTTGCGACCGTACTCCCCAGGCGGAGTGCTTAATGCGTTAGCTGCGGCACTGAGGTATCGCTACCCCAACACCTAGCACTCATCGTTTACGGCGTGGACTACCAGGGTATCTAATCCTGTTCGCTCCCCACGCTTTCGTTCCTCAGCGTCAGTATTTGTCCAGAAAGCCGCCTTCGCCACTGGTGTTCCTCCTAATATCTACGCATTTCACCGCTACACTAGGAATTCCGCTTTCCTCTCCAACACTCAAGTTCCCCAGTTTCAAAAGCTTACAATGGTTGAGCCACTGCCTTTCACTTCTGACTTAAAGAACCGCCTACGAACTCTTTACGCCCAATAATTCCGGATAACGCTTGTCCCATACGTATTACCGCGGCTGCTGGCACGTATTTAGCCGGGACTTTCTTCTTAGGTACCGTCATTATCTTCCCTAAGAACAGAACTTTACGACTCGAAAGCCTTCATCATTCACGCGGCATCGCTGCATCAGGGTTTCCCCCATTGTGCAATATCCCCCACTGCTGCCTCCCGTAGGAGTCTGGACCGTGTCTCAGTTCCAGTGTGGCCGTTCACCCTCTCAGGCCGGCTACTGATCGTCGCCTTGGTAAGCCATTACCTTACCAACTAGCTAATCAGACGCGGGACCATCCTATACCACCGGAGTTTTTACCACTGCAACATGTGATGCTGTGGTCTTATCAGGTATTAATCATCGTTTCCAATGGCTATCCCTGTGTATAGGGCAGGTTTCCCACGCGTTACTCACCCGTCCGCCGCTTTCCTCATCTTCATTCACCCGAAGGATCCTTCCAATAATTCTCGCTCGACTTGCATGTGTTAGGCGTGCCGCCAGCGTTCATCCTGAGCCAGGATCAAACTCTCAGTAAAAATATTTCCACCCCTAAGGGTGCTTTTACCAACCAAGCATTACTGCTTGATTTAGCGTATTTCTTGTTACTTCTTCATTGACCAAAAGGTCAAATTCGAGGCTGTCATGTTCAGTTTTCAAAGATCATTTCGCCGCCTTGGCGACTTGACTAGTGTAACATATCTGGAAGATACTGTCAACCGTCTTTTTTTATTTCTTTTTGTTTTCGCTTTGCGTTTCCGCTTTTAGCGACTTACTTATTCTAGCACCAGACACTCGCTTTGTCAAGAGCCATTTTTTCGCTCTCTTCCGCTTATTATCTGGCTTAGAGCACTTTTTTCTCGGCCCGTTTTCCTGACCGCTTGTCTATAATACCAAGCCCCAATTGAAATGTCAACCCATTCCTTGGAAATTCCACTATTGCGACAATTCGGACGAATAAAAGAGCCCGGTTCCCCGGGCACTCATTTACTCTTTTTCTTCTATTTCCACGCGTATATTCGCTTCATCCAACTGCTGTTGCGAAATGGTCGTTGGCGCTTCCGTCATCAAGCATGTGGCACTCTGAGTCTTGGGAAAGGCTACAACGTCGCGGATGTTTTCTGTACCCGAGAGCGTCATCACCAAGCGATCCAAGCCAAATGCAATCCCGCCGTGTGGTGGTGTTCCAAAACGGAAAGCATTGATTAGGAAACCGAATTGATGCATGGCTTCTTCTTCTGTAAATCCCAGTGCTTTAAACATCTTCGCTTGAAGTTCACCATTATTGATTCGAATGCTGCCCCCGCCGATCTCTTCACCATTGATTACAATATCATAGGCTTTTGCTCTAGCGTTTTTCGGATCCGTCTCCATTTTTTCGATATCTTCTTCCATCGGATGGGTAAACGGGTGATGTTTGGCCATATAACGGTCTGCTTCCTTTGAATATTCAAAGACAGGGAATTCTGTAATCCAAAGAACCTTGAACTCGTCAGGATTCAACCAATCCATTTTTCTCGCAATTTCTAGACGCAATTGCCCCAAGGCTGTAACCGTTGTGTCGTAGTCACCAGAAACCAAGAAAATCATATCGCCTGCTTCTGCGTCCATTGTTTCAAACAAAGCTTCAATCTCTGTATCTTTTAAGAATTTCAAAATGGATGATTCAAGGCCCTCTTCAGTTCTTCTCACCCAAATCAAACCCTTTGCGCCATATAGCTTGGCATGCTTCTCCAATTTGGAAATTCCTTTTTTTGAAAAGGCAGTTGCGCATCCCTTTGCATTGATTGCGCGAATCGTTCCACCGCCCTCGAGCGCTGAAGAAAATACTTTGAATTCTGAATCTTCAAAAACAGATCCTAAGTCAGTAATTTCTGATCCGAATCGCAGATCTGGCTTATCTGACCCAAATCGTTCCATGGCTTCTTTGTATGTCAAACGCATAAATGGCGTTTCAAATTCAATACCTCGAATCTCACGGAAGATACGTGCAATTAACTTTTCATGTAATTCAATAATGTCTTCCACATCTACAAATGACATTTCAACGTCAATTTGTGTAAATTCCGGCTGACGATTGGCGCGAAGGTCTTCATCGCGGAAACATTTAACGATTTGGTAATAACGGTCCATCCCAGATACCATCAATAATTGCTTCATAATTTGCGGCGATTGAGGTAGGGCGTAGAATTTACCTGGATTGACTCGGCTTGGCACCAAATAATCCCGTGCGCCTTCCGGTGTTGGTTTGTTCAACATCGGAGTTTCAACTTCAATAAAACGGTTTTCTTCATAAAAATCACGAACGACTTTAGCCACTTTTGCACGCAGTTTCAATCGATTCTGCATGGAAGCCTTCCGTAGATCCAAATATCTGTACTGCAGACGTTTGGTTTCAGATACCTGATCATCATCCTTGATGTAGATTGGAGGCGTCTCCGCTGTATCAAGAATACGCAATTCCGATGCTACAACCTCAATTTTCCCCGAAGGAAGTTCAGAGTTAACGGATTCACGCGGTTTTACAAGCCCCTTTACAGCAATAACAAATTCACTGCGCAGGCTTGATGCTTTTTCAAACAGATCGACTTGATCATCTGGATCAAAAACGATCTGACAAATCCCTTCCGTATCTCGCAGATCAACAAATACAAGTCCGCCTAGGCTTCTTCGCTTTTGCACCCACCCCATTAATACTACATTTTCATCAACATTTGATTCTCTCAGTTCGCCGCAATAATGCGTACGGCGCAGATTACCCATTGTTTCCATGTATTTTCCTCCTTCAACATAAAAAATCCCTACAGTTTACACTGTAGGGACGAGTTATTCACCCGTGGTGCCACCCTAGTTGGATTTCTCCCACTCGAAATGATACATAAGCTCAAAAGCGTCTTTCATTCAGTCTTACTATCGATTCTCACCACCATCGACTCTCTTTAAATAAGGATCTGACTTACTCATCTTCATCATTGCTATCTATGAACTTACCTGTATTTATATCATATTCACCAAACTTCGTCAATAAGCTCGCTTTCTTCTCCAACTTATCTTCCATATTTTTTAAATAATCCGGAATGCTCTTTGCATTTGGAACCCGCTTGATCTGATCGCTATAAACGAATTTACTGACTGCACCCACCCCGCATGCTGCGATGGTTTGCTGATCACTCATGATATAAATGTTATATAAATTCAAATGCTCGGGCTTTGTAAAACCCACATTTTCCAAATTTCCAACAATATTCTTCTGACGATACAAGTAATAGGGAACATACTTGTTTTTCTTAGCAAATTGATACAAAACTTGATCAGTTCCTGCCCAACCTTCTTCATGTTCATGTCGATAGGCTTTCTCGCCTAATGAAGACGCGCGTTTCACCGCCAAACTATGAACAGTAAGATGATCCGGTTGAAGCTTGCCGATTTCAAAAAGGGTTCTTTCTAACTCCTTTTTGTTCTCTCCTGGAAGACCCACAATCAGATCCATGTTAATTTCTTCAAAACCAAATTTCCGCGCTTTATAAAACACATCTACAACAGCCTTCGAATCATGACTTCTTCCGATGCGAACCAGCGTCTCATCGTTCATGGTTTGCGGGTTGATACTGATGCGGTTGATTTTTTCTGCCCTAAGCATCTTTAACATGGCATCGTCCAAAGTATCGGGCCGTCCCGCTTCAACCGTGAACTCAAGCTCCTCCGGAACAGAAAAATAGGACCGAATCAAACGAATCACCCGTCTCAATTCATCCACATGGAGTGCCGTCGGTGTTCCACCGCCAATATACACACTCGACAAGGTCCACTTTTCAAAAAGATTAGCCGTCTCCTGCAACTCGAGGTCCAACTTATCCAGATAAGGTGCCACCCATGATTCATGGTGATTTCGTGCATAGGAAGGAAATGAACAATAAGAACATCGTGTCGGGCAAAATGGAATGCCCACATACAAACTATATGAATTTGCTTTTACTGCTTCTAGAAATGGACGTTCGATGGCATCAACCTCGAAAATCACATCGATCTTTTCTTTCGAAACATAATGCACGTCTCGAAGATAGCTACGAATCTCCTCTTCATTTTTGCCCTTGTTACGTTCTTGCGCAATCATCTTTGTCGGTCGAATGCCTGTTAAAAGTCCCCAGGGTAATTCGTGTCCACAAAAGTCTCGTGCGGTTCGATACACCAACTGTCGCTGGATGAGCTTAAATTCTCGCGAAGAAAATTCCGATTTCAAAGCAATTGATGCCTGCTGCCGCTTGACGCCATCAAAAATCACCATATTCAAGTTTTCTATCCGATCATCAAACCAAAGGGCAGCAAAAAAGCCCTGACAACTTTCCAGGACTTCAAAAGGCACCCGATCGAATTCTTCTCGGAAAAACGCACGGAAAATTTCATACGCCCCATGAGAGACCAGTCTTTCATCTACATAAAATTTCATCTTTTCCCCTCAAGGTACGGATTCACTCGTCGCTCATACTCCATACTCGTTTGTGGCCCATGACCAGGATAAACAAAAAAATCTTCCGTCCATTGCGAAAACATACGATTTAGACTATCTGTTAAAATCACCATAGACCCTGTTGGCAAGTCTGTACGACCCACACTTTCTTTAAAGAGGGTATCACCACTAAATATGACTTGTCCGAATCGATAACAAACAGATCCAGCTGTGTGCCCCGGAGTCTCCATGACTTCGAAATGAAATTTTCCAATGTTTTGTTCCATGGAATCCGATAGAGCTAATACTTCAGTATAAACAACTTCTTCTCCATAGATTTCTTCCGACAAATTAATTGTAGGATCTTCGAAAGCCACAAGAGCATTTTTGTGGGCATACCATGGAAATTTCAAACTCCATGCTGGTGCTGATTGTGGAAAGTGATCGCCGTGGGCATGAGTGAATAAGGAAGCAAGAATCGTAAGTTTCTCAGCTTCCAACCAAGCATGAATACCAGTTAAATCGCCGGTTAAATCAATAAATATTCCTTCTTGGCTTTCCGTATCATAAAGACAATAGGTATTTGTCATATAAGGCGGTGCCGTAAATCGTTTCAACTTCATATTAAAACCCCTTTTTGCTATCCAATAACAGGGTTACAGGGCCATCATTGACACTGGAAACCTTCATGTCGGCTCCAAATTCTCCCCTCGCAACCACGATACCGCGTTCCTTCAACAAAGCAATCAATTCCTCATATAAAGGCCTTGCTTGCTTGGGCCTTGCAGCTTGAATAAAACTAGGACGTCTGCCCTTTCGCACATCGCCATACAGGGTGAACTGTGAAACCAACAAGATTTCGCCCTTTTCATCCAAGAGTGAACGATTCATTTTCTCATCCTCATCTTCAAAGATACGAAGATGAGAAATCTTATCCGCCATGTACCCCAGATCTGAACTTTCATCATCATGGCTTATCCCCAAATAAATCAATAAACCCTTTTCGATTTTCCCGATGCATTTTTGATTCACTTCAACCGAAGCGCTTTTCACCCTCTGCACAACCGCTCTCATGATTCCTCCTATGTCGTCATTCTATATACATCAATCACTTCAGAAAGAGACTTGATTCGTTTCATCATTTTATCCAATTGCTTCACGTCCTTGATCTCGACCGTCATGTTGATAATGGCAACCCCTTCCTTATTCGTCTTTGCATTCAAAGACGAAACCGTAAGTTCCACCTCGGAGATCACCTGGGTAATTTGGCTGAGCAATCCCGCTTTATCACTTGCAACAACTTGAATTTGTGCCGCATAAGAAGCTTGTTCTCCATGATCCCACTCAACGTCAATAAATCGAGTATCTTTGCTGAGGTCTTGAAGGTTGGGACAATCCATTCGATGAACAGAAACCCCACGTCCTCTTGTAATATAGCCGACAATTTCATCGCCAGGAACTGGGTTGCAACATTTTGAAAATCGAACTTTAATATTGTCAACGCCCTTGACGCGAATCCCTTGGGTGTTTTGTTTTCTCGGTCGTGATGGCGGCGCTGAAAATGACACTTCCTCAATACTTGTTTCAGGCTGTTTCTTGTTCGTAAGTTCCTCGTGGAATTGAATCAAAATTCTAACGATCTGGGTTGCAGTTATGGCACCCGAACCCGTACCAACAGCCAAATATAACTCATCAATCTTCGAGAATTTATGTTTTTTCAAGATTTGATCCATCCACTCATCTTTCAAAAGTGTTGTCATGCGGTAGCCTTCTCGCTTGACTTCCCGCTCAATCTTGTCTTTTCCAATAATAATGTTTTGATCTCTGTCAATTCGCTTGAAGTATTGGCGAATTTTATTTTTCGCATGACTACTTGCGGCTATTTTCAGCCAGTCCCTGCTCGGGCCGTTGCTATTTGAAGAGGTCAAAATTTTAATAATATTGCCATTTTTCAATTTATAATCTAAGGGAACAATCCGCCCGTCCACAATCGCACCGGTACACTTATCTCCCACTGCGGAATGTACACGATAAGCAAAATCAACCGGAGTCGAACCAGCCGGTAGATTAATGACATCTCCATTCGGTGTAAAAACAAAAACCTCATTTCGGAATAAATCCAATTTTAAGGAATCCATAAATTCTTTAGAGTCATCAGAATCCTCTTGCAGTTCGATCATCTGACGAACCCAAGTCAGTTTTTCGCCCAACTCGCTTTTTCCTTGCACGCCCTCTTTGTACTTCCAATGAGCTGCGATCCCATACTCTGCAGTATAGTGCATTTCTTCGGTTCGAATTTGAATTTCAAAAATTTCTCCACTCGGTCCAATTACCGTAGTATGAAGAGATTGATAAAAATTGGGTTTCGGCATGGCAATATAATCTTTAAAGCGTCCCGGCAATGGCTTCCAAAGAGTATGAACAATGCCTAAAACCCCATAACAATCCTTTACCGTCTTTACGATCACTCGCAGCGCCATAAGATCAAAAATCTCTTCAAAAGATTTATGCTGATAGACCATTTTCTTATAAATGCTGTAAAAATGCTTGGGTCTGCCTTTAATGGCATATTCCACGCTTGTTTCATCCAATTTTTCTCGCAGTTGCGAGACAATCTTTTCAATATACGCTTCTCGAGAAGCCTTATTCATGGAGATTTTTTCACGCAAGTCGTAGTATCCTTCTGGATCCAAATGCTTCAGCGCTAAATCTTCAAGTTCCGACTTAATTCGAAACATACCCAGCCGATTGGCGATCGGAGCATATATTTCCAAGGTTTCTGTTGCTTTTTCCTTCTTCTTCGCCTCCGACATATACTCAAGTGTTCGCATATTGTGGAGACGGTCATTTAGTTTAATAATGATGACACGAATATCCTTGGACATGGCAATAACCATCTTCCGAAGATTTTCCGCCTTCCGTTCTTCCTTCGTCTTATATTGAATTTTAGTCAATTTGGTTACGCCCTCAACAAGGTCTGCAACCTCCTGGCCAAAAATCTCTGCCAATTGCTCATAGCTTACATCGGTGTCTTCAATGATGTCATGCAAAATACCCGCGATAATCGTCGGTACATCCATGCTCAGTTCAACAAGGTTGTAAGCAACTTTCAGCGGGTGGATAATAAAATCTTCCCCAGAATTTCTTTTTTGTCCCTCATAGGCGTCTTTCGCCAAGAGATACGCTGATTCAATCAGCTTTTTTTCTTCAGAAGATGCAGTTTCCATTCGATCTAGCAATTGGCTTAATTCCATTTATCCTCACCCTCGTTACTCTGCGTCATAATGAATCAAACTATGCACCGGATATCCAGTCAATTCGCTGCGACCTTGAAGAAAATCAAGTTCCATCACAAAACAACATGCGACAATCTTCGCTCCAGCATTTTCTACCATTTTAACCATGGCCTTGGTTGTTCCTCCGGTTGCTAGCAAATCATCCAATATTAATACACGCTGTCCAGGAAGAATTGAATCCTTTTGCATTTCAAGACGATCTGTTCCATATTCTAGTTCGTACTCAATGGATACAACTTCTCCAGGTAATTTTCCTGGCTTTCGTACAGGAACAAAGGGCTTTTCTTTAAGATATGCAACGGGCATACCCACTAAAAATCCACGGGCTTCAGGTCCAATAATTACATCATAATCATCTGGTGAAACAATTGCGGCTAATTGATCGATACAATCCTTCAAGGCCTTGGGATCACCAAAAATACCAAAAACATCTTTAAAACCAATTCCTGGTTTTGGAAAATCTGGAATCTCACGTACATATTCTTTTAAGTTCATTATTTCCTCCTAAAATTCTTTTATGATTTGCTGTGATTTTTGAATCAAGGGATGTTTCGATAAGTCAATCTTTTTTTGATTTCGAGATCGAGTCACACGATCCCCTTTTTGCTCAAGAAAACCTACATCCATAAAAATCCACATTGCAAACAAACAGGCTTCCAATTCATAAAGCGATTCCGCTCTCATCATGCGATACAGATCCTTTTTCTTAATCCCATCCGGTCCCATTTCGTCTAAAAACCATCGATAAATCAAACGAAGGCTTTCAATACCAGGTACCCAATCCAATTGAATACGCGCATCTTGGTTTGAATCTCTCGATAGCCAAACACATTGATCCCAAAGATCTCTTGAGCAGCGTTCATTCGGCAGATAGGTAAATATCAAACCTTTGTCTTGGACATCCGGTTCTCCAAAACGAAATGCATGGTCCAGCCATCCCTCTCTTCCGCGAAGGCGAATCTTCTCTTTCATCTGCAACCAGTTTTCAAATGAATCCATACCCACAAGACATCGACTACCATCGATTTCTGCCGTATCTGGAATCATTGTCATTAACCATATTATTTTATCATATTTTGTCGAATTTTGAAATTGTAAAATATATTGCACAATGGCTTCTTGCGCACGTTCAAAATCATTAACCATGTCTCGATCAGCTGAAATCAAGGTTTTCGTTTGAAGCTGAATCGTTTCTCGTCCTCGAAATCGATTGACTCCAACCGTCGCTACCATGTCGATGCATTCTCCCATATGAAGTTGTTCGACATATCCTGCTTGATTGAAACCAACAAATGCCAAAGTCTCTGAAGATCCTGTATGAATTTGACCAGAAAGATGTTCCTTGCCCTTTCCAATCGCACGAAGATTCACCAGTTCAACCTTGGGTAAATATGCAACCGGTCTTGGATTTCCAAAGCCAAAGGGTGACATTTGATCCAGGGTTTCCACCAAAGAAGAATTTACCTGATCCGGTTCAATTTTGAAATCCAACTTGATTTCAGGTCGAAAATCAATCGCTGACAATTGCTTGTTGGCATATGCATTCAAACGTTCCCTTAGATCCCCTATGGAAGCTACGGGCAAAGACAAGCCCGCTGCCTGGGCATGGCCACCAAATCGCAGAAGTAGTTTTTCCTGCTCTTGCAAAGCGATAAACACATTGAGTCCAGATATGCTTCTGGCAGACCCCTTGGCGATTCCATCCTCTCCACGTGAAAAAACGATGGTTGGCCGATAATACCGTTCCACCAATCGGGAGGCAACGATCCCAATCACACCTTCATTCCACCCTTGTCCATCCACAACCAGAAAACTCGGCAATTTTTCTTGCGCCTGCTTTTCAACCTGAGCAACAGCCTCTTCTAAAATTTCTTTCTCTAAACGCTTTCGCTCTTCATTCAGTCCGCTTAAGACACCAGCAGCTGCCTCTGCTTGGTCAATCTCATCTGTCGTTAACAGTTGAATGGCCAATTCAGCATTTTCAAGTCTACCCACGGCGTTCAGCCGCGGAGCAATCTGAAAACCAAGGTGACCGGCGTTGAGTTCCCCTGGTACAATTTGACACTCCTTCAGCAGTGCTTGAAATCCAGCGATCTCATTTTTTTCCATCAGAGGAATCCCCAACTTAACAATCACGCGATTTTCTCCAACCAATTTCACCACATCGGCTACGGTGGCCAAAGCGGCAAATGGCAGATAGCGTTGAAGATTCATCTCTTGATTCTGTGCTTTCGAAAAAGCCTCGATCCATTTAAAAGCGACGCCCGCTCCACAAAGATTTTTATTGGGATACAAACAAGCTGGCTGATGAGGATTCACAATGGCATTGGCATTAGGCAGAATCGGAGGACACTGATGATGATCCGTTACAATGACATCCATACCAAGTAAACGCGCAAGGCCTATCTCCTCAACAGAAGTGATCCCACAATCCACCGTGATCAATAAATCAATCCCAGATTCAGCCAATTGTTGAATCGCCTGTGCATTTAATCCATATCCTTCTTCATGACGACTGGGAATATAGTGTTGAACCGCGTAACCAGAATCCGTAAAAAACCGTGTCATAAGCGAAGTGGAAACCATGCCATCTACATCATAATCTCCATAGATGCAAATGGTGTCTCCTCTTTCCAATGCCAATTTAACAAGATCAACTGCTTCTTTCATCCCTTTCAATAAAAAGGGATCAAGAAGGTCTTCCACCTTAGGCGACAAAAAAGCTTCTACTTCATGATCGTCACGAATGCCACGTTGCCATAAAATGCGTGTCAAAAGATCCCTTTTCCCTGTAGGAAGATCAAGCGGATCTTGGAGCTTCAAAATTGGATTTTCAATCATTGATCAATTCCTCCCAATAAAGAAGGCACGTGCAAGCACGCGCCTTTTCTTAAGCATTTTTTCCTGAGTACGATCTTTGCTGATGCTTGTCTCGAATCATCATCTCATACCAAGCTGGGCTTGCAATAAAGATTGATGAATAGGTTCCCACCATAACACCTACGAGTAATGGAAGTGCAAATTCTCGAATGGCTGTCACACCGAAGATGTACAAGCATAGAATCGCAACCAAGGTCGTTATCGATGTATTGATGGTTCGTGTCATCGTCTGGCCGATACTCGAGTCAATTAATGTTTCGTATTCTCCACGCTTCATCGATTTGCGATTTTCACGCACTCGATCAAACAAGACGATCGTATCATTGATTGAATACCCGACAATCGTTAAAATCGCAGCTACAAATGAGCTGTTAACCTGTAGTCGGAAAATCGAATAGACACTCAATGCGATCAAAACATCATGGATTAATGCCGCTACTGCCGCCACGCCAAATCTAAATTCAAATCGCACGGTGATATACAAGAGCATTAATAGCGTTGCAATACCGATTGAAAGATAGGCATTTCTTCGAATTTCTTCCCCAACGGAAGGTCCAAATTTCTCAGATTTGATAAAAGCATCATCCGGTAAGTTATATTTTGCTTGGAATTCTTTAAAAACCGCCGTTCTCTGTTCCGGCGTTAAGTTCGTCTGTGTTTTGATCATGACCTCTTGATTGACATCACCTGCATGAACCACCTCGGCTTCCGTATCAAAAGCATCGGTAATTACCCGAACATCATCAACACTCACTTCTTGCCCCAAACTGATCTGAAGCAGGGTTCCACCAGTAAAATCAATTCCATAATTCAAGCCATTGATCATTCCCATCACAAGTCCAGCAATGATTACCAGGCTAGAAAGGATGTAAAATGTTTTTCTTCTTTTAATAATTTGAATCTTCATCATTCTTCCTCCCCGTCTACTTCACGCCAAATGCTGTCTTGGAATTGAATAGTTTTGTATCGATTACAAGATTCAAGACAAAACGTGTCAAGAATACCGCTGTAATCAATGACGCAATCAAACCAATAATCAAGGTTACTGCAAATCCTTTAATTGGACCCATACCAAAGGCGTACAAGACGACCCCGGCAATCAATGTTGTGATATTTGCATCCAACACAGTGCGCAAGGCTCGTTTGAATCCGCTGTCTACAGCAGACCGCGGCGTCTTTCCATTGCGAATTTCTTCGCGAATCCGTTCAAAGATTACAACATTCGCATCGACTGCCATACCGATAGATAAAATCATACCGGCAATTCCTGGAAGGGTTAATACCGCGCCAATCTTCGCCATGGTCCACAATACGATACAGATATAAACCAAAAGGTTCAAGTCTGCAACAAATCCTGGCACACGATAAACAATCAGCATAAACAAGAAAATAATCGCCATGCCGATCAAGGCCGCTTTTACACTTCTCTCCATGGATTCCAGACCCAAAGTCGGTCCAATTACCGAGGATTGAATCTCCACCAAGTCAACAGGTAAAGAACCCGCTTTGATTAGCATGGCAAGATTCGCTGCATCTTCTACAGTCGCAAATCCACCTTCGATAATGGCTTTACCATCATCAATCACCAATCCTGGCGGTACCTCTGGTGACGAAATCACGACACCATCTAACATAATAAACAAGGTACGTAAGTTTCGGTCTGCCCGCTGATTCAATTCACGCGTTGCTTCTTCAAAAGCTTGAGCGCCATCGTCGTTCAAACCTAAAGTCACAACAGGAGTCGATTGGCCAAGATCATTTTCATTAATGCCCGCTTCTGATTTGGTGACCTGATCACCAGTTATGGCAACCACACTATTTTCGCTGAAGTAAGCCTGTTGATCTTCTACCGACAAGGCTGCAAATTCTGTTAAATTCACATATGACGGCAGATAACGAAACTCAAGTTTCGCAGTCTGTCCAATCAGACTAATCGCTTCTTGTGTATTGTCCAGTCCTGGCAACTCCACTCGAATTCGATCTTCACCTTCAATTACAACAGTCGGCTCACTCACACCCAAACCATTTACCCGCTGTTCAATAATCAATTTTGCTTCGTTCATTTTCTGAGCCAATTCATCGCCTGTTGAGTCCGTTTGTGCTTCTAGCACCACATAAACCCCGCCGCTTAGGTCCAAACCCTGTTTGATTTGATCGCCTACCGGCAAGACGGAATTTTCGCCCAAAGTAAGGCCTTGTACACTAATCCCTGTTATTCCAAGGATAATAGCGATTACCAAAACCAGAATGGCTACTTTCTTTCCGTTCATGTCGTTACTCCTCCTTCTGCAATTCAGTCACTTATCGATTATAGCATATTATTCCACATTTTGATATGCCTCGCCAAGAGCTACATAGTCCGCAGCGTTCTTACTAATGCCAGCAATTTCATCCTCCGTCAGTTTTCTTATCACACGACCGGGAGATCCAACAACCAAGCTTCCCGATGGAATCCGTTTGTTTGGCGCAATCAGCGCACCCGCGCCAATTAATACATTGTCTTCAACAACAGCGCCATCCAATACAATTGCACCCATACCAATCAAAACGTTATTCCCGATTGTTGCACTATGAACAATGGCTAAATGGCCAATCGTTACATCATTGCCAATGATCACTGGCAGGCCGATCGATTGGTGCAAAACCGCATTATCCTGAACATTAGATCGCTCACCGATGACAATATCGTCTTCATCGCCACGCAAGACAGCTCCAGGCCAGATGGTGCAATTCGCCCCAATGACAACAGATCCCGTTACACGAGCACCGGGTGCGAGATAAACCGTGTCATGAATGACAGGTTTCTGCATCATCTTGTCCTTATTCATTACTTTCATCCCCCATGGCTAACGCTGCCTGAATCCCAATGGCGCATTCAACCCGTTTACGCTCCATCTCGCAGGCCACTGCAAATGGTTTTTTCAAATCATTGTTCGCGTAGTAGGCATGAGCATGACAACCACCTCCACAGAAATATCGTGCCCAGCAAGTTCGACAAGCTTCCTTAGTGAAAATATTGAGATCTGAAAAGCGTGCAGGGATCTCAGTTTTCACAATACCTGTATCCACTGTGCCCATCTTAAAATCATCTTCTCCGACAAATTGATGACATGGGAACAAGTCGCCTTCCGGACTAACGGCAACATACTCACTGCCGGCTCCGCAACCAATCATTTTTTTAATAATGCAAGGTCCTCGATCAAGATCCACATGAAAATGGAAGAAAGAAAATTTCTTTCCTGCTTTTCTCCACTCTACATACTTGGCCGCCAAACGATCATATTCCAGCATAATCTGTGGCAAATGTTCTTCTCTCAATGCATAATCGAATTTTGGATCAGAAACAACTGGTTCCATTGAGGTATGAACAAAGCCCATCTCGTGATAGAATTCCACGTCCTTAGAAAAATCTAGGTTGTGGGCGGTAAAGGTACCCCGCACATAATAATCCCGGTCTCCCCTTGCGGCAACAGAATGCTGGAATTTTGGCGCGATAACATCAAAACTTCCCTGATCATTGAGTGTTCGTCGCATGCGATCGTTCACTTCCGGTCTCCCGTCAAGGCTAAGAACCACATTGCTCATTTCCTTTTTCATATACTCATCGATCTCATCCGTCAACAATACACCGTTGGTTGTAATGGTAAATCGGAAATTCTTGTCGTATTCTTTCTCCAATTCACGGCCGTAGGTGACCAGTTCTTTAACAACCTCAAAGTTCATCAAGGGTTCACCGCCAAAGAAATCGACTTCCAAATTACGTCGATTTTGTGAATGATCCACCAAAAACTTCAAGGCTTTCTTTCCGACTTCCGCAGTCATCAAGGCCTTAGGCATCGAATAATCGCCGCCATCTGCAAAACAATACTTACAGCGTAAATTGCAGTCATGGGTAACGTGCAAACACATCGCCTTAATGGGAGAATTCTGATGGGTCAATCGTTTTCGATCAATAACAGCTTCTTGGCTGAAGAGGCGATCGTCCGCGATCAAAGCTTCAATCTCTTGAATTGCTTCTTCCAATTCTTCTTTTGAATATGAATCGAGATAAGATTCCATCAATTCCGACTTTGTCTTAAGCGTGTATTCCTGCACCAATTCAAATGCCAGTTTGTCAAACACATGAACAGCGCCTGAGGCGATATCCAAAACCAATTGATATCCCTGATTTTCAAAACAATGAATTTGATTCTGATTTCTTTGATTACCTATTTTTTCCAAAAACTCATTCCTCTCTATGAACATGAAAAAAGTAGTGGCAAGCCACTACTTCATCGTTTCTATAGCTGTTCGCAAGTCTGATTACCGACCGTACATGATGTTTTACATGCTGATTGGCAAGAAGTTTGGCACTCGCCACATCCGCCGCTTGCAGCCGTCGCTTTTTGATTCGCTTTGTTTAAAGATCGAATATGTTTCATCTCCTAACCCCCTTTGCTCTACGATTGTGATTATATCATACTCACAGCATCCTGAAAAGAGAAAAACTCTCCGCAAAGTTGCGGAAAGTTCGTTTACGCATTCTCTTTTTCGTTTTTTGCAACAACACTGCCGACTGCCCACTTCGCTACAACAAATCGAGATTTGTCTGCACCGACCTGGATCGTAATTTGCTCGTCTTTAATTGCAGTAACGGTTCCGTAAATGCCACCAATTGTAATAACTTGATCGCCATTACTAATTCCATCACGCATGCGTTGTGTTTCTTTCTGCTTTTTTTGTTGCGGGCGAATCAGCATGAAGTAAAACAACACCAACATTAAAAGTATTGGTCCCAATTGATAAATCAAATCCATCTTAACCCCTCCTTATGTCTACTTAGGTTATTATAACTCATAGCCATACTTTTTGTAAAATGTTTCTCTAAATGCCAACAATTCATCATTCCGAATTGCCTCTCGGACATTCTCCATCAATTTCAATAAGAAGTGAAGATTGTGAATCGTAGCCAATCGAGCACCAAGAATTTCCTTTTCGCGGAATAAATGACGCAGATACGCTTTTGAATAATTTCTGCAGCAATAGCAATCGCACTCTGGATCAACCGGAGTAAAATCCCTCTGATGTTTGGCGTTCTTAATGGCAACACGACCCCGAGACGTCATAAATGTTCCATTTCGAGCAATCCGAGTAGGCAATACGCAATCAGCCATATCAATTCCACGCATAACCGATTCAATCAAGTAATCAGGCGTGCCAACGCCCATATTGTAACGGGGCTTGTCTTTCGGCAAAAATGGCACGGTGAAATCCAGCATGTCATACATCATTTCCGCCGGTTCACCTACACTCAATCCGCCAATGGCATAGCCTGGAAAACCCAAGGCAACCAGTTCCTTGGCACTTTGTTCACGTAGATCCTTGTACATGCCGCCTTGAACAATACCAAACAAGGCTTGATTGGGATTGTCATGGGCTTCTATACAGCGTTTGGCCCACCTGGTCGTTCGCTCCATGGATTTTTTTACATAATCATGGTCTGCAGGATAAGGGGCGCATTCATCAAATACCATGGCAATATCAGAACCGAGGGCATTTTGAATCTCAATTGATTTCTCAGGTGAAATAAAATGCCGACTTCCATCGATATGGGACTGAAAATTCACACCTTCCTCTGTAATCTTTCGAAGATCACCTAAACTGAAAACTTGAAATCCACCACTGTCGGTTAAAATTGGACCATCCCAATTCATAAATTTATGAAGCCCGCCAGCCTCTTTAACCAAATCATGGCCCGGTCGTAAATACAAATGATAGGTGTTACTCAAAATAATCTGTGAACCGATTTCTTTCAATTCTTCCGGAGTCATGGTTTTTACCGTCGCTTTGGTTCCAACCGGCATAAAAATCGGTGTTTCAATTACACCATGCGGCGTATGCAATTTCCCCAAACGCGCCTTGGTATCTTTTTCTTCCTTAATTAATTCAAAACGAATGCTACTGTCCATCTTGATTCCTCTTCTTTCCTGTGATCAACATCGCATCTCCAAAACTGAAAAAGCGATATCGTTCCTCTACCGCAGTTTGATACGCGGCCAAAACACGTTCTCTTCCTACCATTGCACTGACCAGCATCAAAAGCGTGCTTTCCGGCAAGTGAAAGTTTGTAATCAAGGCATCAACAAGGCGAACCTCTTTGCCCGGATAGATAAAGATACTCGTCCATCCACTTCCCGCCGCTACCCGTCCCTGGTCGTCGACAACGGATTCTAGGGTTCTTGTGCTGGTCGTTCCCACGGCAATTATGCGATGTCCTGCATCCTTTGTTTCATTGATCAAGCGAGCATTTTCTTCATCCAATCGATAAAACTCAGCATGCATCTCATGATCCAAGATATTATCTTCTTTCACGGGACGAAAGGTCCCAAGTCCCACGTGAAGGGTTAAAAAGGCAATTTTTACGCCCTTTTCTCGGATTTGATCCATCAAATTTTCCGTAAAATGAAGACCTGCTGTTGGTGCGGCAGCCGATCCCTTTTCCTTCGAATATACGGTTTGATAGCGTTCTTGATTTTCCAAACGCTCCGTAATATATGGGGGCAAAGGCATCTCTCCCAGGGAATCTAAGATTTCTTCAAAGATACCCTCGTATTCAAAACGAATCATGCGAGCACCTTGTTCCCCCAAGCCTTCCACCACGGCCTGCAATCGTCCATCTCCAAATTCAATACGCTGTCCGACTCTGGCGTTTCGTCCTGGTTTGACAAGGGTTTCCCAACAGTCTCCCTCTTCTTGTTTCAATAAGAGCAATTCGACCTTGCCGCCGCTGCCTACCTTTCGGCCAAATAGCCTTGCAGGCAAGACCCGTGTATTATTTAAGACCAAGCAATCTCCCGGCTCCAAATAATCAAGAATTTGATCGAACCGTCGATGGTCAACACCGGATTTTTCCGGGTCTACGACCATTAAGCGAGAATGCGTTCTCTCGGTCAATGGGGTTTGTGCAATTAATTCTTTGGGTAGATCAAAATCATAATCTGAACGCTTTAATCCTTTATTCATATCCTCATCCTTTTATCGTCTTCTGCAAATATTTATTTTAACATTGATATCAGGTCGGAATCAAGCACTTCTCCAAAATATTTTCTTCCCTTGACGGTTACAACCCTGCCGCGAGGGGTCCGTTGTAAAAGACCAATCTGCAAAAGATAGGGTTCTACAACGTCTTCAATTGTAGAAGAATCTTCACCGATTGAAGCTGCAAGGGTATCCAAACCAACGGGTCCGCCTGCAAAATCCTGTAAAATTGTATGAAGCAAGCGAATATCTACATGATCGAGTCCCATAGCATCCACTTCCATCAATTCCAAGGCCTTGGCAGCAATACCGTCGGTAATGGCTCCCTGATGAACCACCTGTGCATAATCGCGAACCCGTTTCAACAAACGGTTGGCAATTCGAGGTGTTCCCCTAGACCTTCGCGCAATTTGAACGGCACCCTTAACATCAATCTCCACATCTAAAATATCTGCAGATCGCGTCACAATGATCGCCAACTCCTCGGGGGAGTAAAAATCCAATTTACAAATCATGCCGAATCGATCTCGAAGAGGTGAACTCAATAAACCCGCACGCGTCGTTGCGCCGACCAGGGTGAAATTGTTCAAATCCAACCGAATGGAACGAGAACTGGGACCCTTACCCACAATAATATCAATGGCATGATCTTCCATGGCTGGGTATAGTACCTCTTCAACCACACGATTCAAACGATGAATCTCATCAATAAACAAGACATCGCCTTCTTCGAGGGTCGTTAAAATAGCAGCCAGATCACCCGGTCTTTCGATTGCAGGACCCGATGTAATCTTCAGCTGCACATCCATTTCATGGGCAATGATGCTCGCAAGGGTTGTTTTCCCAAGACCAGGAGGACCATAAAAAAGCACATGATCCAAGGATTCACTTCTCGCTTTTGCCGCATCGATAAAAATACGCAATTGGCTTTTAATCTTGTCCTGCCCAATATATTCCTCCATCCGCAACGGGCGAAGGCTTTTCTCGATGGGACGATCTTCCGATCGCTTATTTTGTGTTGTAATCCGACTGTTGATCAATCCGTCCATCTCATCCTCCTATCGAACCAGATTCCGAAGCGCAGCGCGAATCAATTGGCTCGCCGTACTTTCTTCTGTCATTTTTTCTATGCTGTTCAAAGCATGTAAGGCTTCCGTTCTCGAGTAGCCAAGTGCCATCAAGCCCTCGGTAGCTTCTGTGATTGCTGGAATTTCCATGGATGTCTGGGCATTTCCAGTTGGAACCCATCCTTCAATTTTCCCTCTGAGATCAAAAATAATGCGTTCAGCTGTTTTCTTCCCAATCCCAGGACAAGATGACAACGCTTTGTCGTCCTCTGCCAAGATCGCTCCTTGAAGGGTATCCAAGGCTAGTCCCGTCATCAATCCCATGGCAGCCTTAGGCCCCACCTTTGAAACGCTCAGCAACAATCGATACATGGTTCTCTCTTCTCGACTTAAAAAGCCGACCAAATGAATTTGATCGTCTCGAATCTGTAACTCCGTATATAATTTTGCCTCTTCTCCAGTCTGCAGCAGATGCAAACTTGAACCAGCGCTATGCACAAGGATCCCCAATCCATCTCGATCAATGATCAATGCACCTTCTTGAATTTCTTCCACGCGGCCGATAATATAATCCAACATAACAGCACCTCCTTATTTTTCATTATAGCACAAACGTATGTTTGCATGCACATTGGCACCCGTTTATCTTTCTACCTTTCGGATAAATATATAATGAAGAAAAATTCAAAAAGGAGGACCCTATGAGTAAAGTTGTACACTTTGAAATTGAATCTAGCAATTTTGACGCATCGAAAGATTTTTATGCAGCATGTTTCGGTTGGACCTATGAAATCTATGAGCAATTGGACTATCATCAAATCGATACTGGAAAAGACGCTTCTGGCATCAACGGTGGCTTTATGCCTGCAAAAAGTTTTGATCAAAAAATCATCTTAACCATCAATGTAGAAGACCTTGATGAAAAACTCGTACAAATTGCCAATCATGGTGGAAGCATCATTATGCCTCCCCAAGAGATTCCTGGAGTTGGTCGTCTCGCCTACTTCAAGGATCCCCTTGATACCATTATGGGTTTAATGCAACCCCTCGTCTACAAGGAGGAGGATGCTATAGAGGAAGTCTAAAAAAAGCGCCCGAACTTCGGGCGCTTTGCTCTTGCTACTCTTCCTCTTCTGGCATATCCCAGTTGTGGTAGACATTTTGAATATCATCATTTTCTTCCATTGCATCGAGCATGCGATTCATATTCTTATAGGATTCTTCCGGTATAGCCGTTTGCATCTGTGGAATATACGTCAGTTCTGCTTTGATAAAAGAAATTTTTGCCGCCAACAAAGCGTCACGCACCGCTGAAAAATCGTTGGGATCGGTTATGATTTCAAAGAATTCATCCGTGGCTTCAAAGTCTTCCGCTCCGGCTTCCAAGGCTTGCATCATCATTTCATCTTCATCAATAGAAAACGCATCACGATCGATCAACAAAATCCCCTTGCGATCAAACATAAACGCTACAGAACCAGTCGTTCCCATATTGCCGCCATTTTTATCAAAATAATATTTAATATCAGCGACCGTACGCTTTTTATTGTCTGTCAAGCAATCTACGATCACAGCTACCCCATTGGGACCATATCCTTCGTAGCGAATCTCTTCATAATTCACGCCATCGGCACCGCCTGCGCCTTTTTGTATCGCGCGCTTGATATTGTCGTTTGGCATATTGGCCGCTTTCGCCATTTCAATCGCTGATTTTAATCCTGCGTTATATTCTGGATCAATACCGCCGTCTTTCGCCGCTACGGTCAACTGACGTGCGATTTTTGTAAACATCTTGCCACGCACCGCATCTTGTTTCCCCTTGCGATGCTTAATATTTGCCCATTTTGAATGTCCTGACATAAGTTCCTCCTTCAATTTCTACGAAAAAATTGTAACACATTTCTCTCTTTCTTTCAATTCTACCTACTTTCAACCCAATCTTCGCTTATTAGAAAGTCCTCACCGGCAACCTTGCCCTCTTTACACGCAACAAACCGTGGTCTAAGTGCATCTAAGACTTCTTTCCCCTGGGTAAAATTCAATAAGTATGCGTAAAGTGCTTCCCGGTTCTCCGTGCGTGTTGCCACTTCAACACTCACCCTGTCCATAAAATCTTGACTCACAATTTCATAGGGTCTGGTTTCCAACTCATTTTGGAGTTTTCCATATTTGGTATAATCAATGGAAAAATGATAGCCGTCCATTTGAACCTGTTCGATTAAAAGAGCTTCCTCAATGGCCAGCTGAGCACTATGGGTATAGGCGCGCACCAATCCGCCTGTTCCAAGTTTGGTCCCCCCGAAATATCGAACCACTGCAATGGCGATGTTTTTTATATTTCGCTGCTTCAACATGCTCAATATGGGAATTCCTGCTGTACCACTTGGCTCGCCATCATCGGAATACCGTTGACATTCATAATTGTCACCATATACATACACGGGAACGACATGGGTGGCTTGTTTATGCATAGAACGGATTTTCTCAATAAAGGCAGCCCCTTCTTCATCCGATTGGATGGGGTTGGCATAGCCAATAAAACGAGATTTTTTTTCAACAAATTCCACTTCTGCTTCCTGATAAATCGTCAAATAATTTGTTTTCATGGCCATCTCCTTATTCTTATTGTACGAATCTTTATCCATCCATGCAAATGAAAGTACGGATCCCCCCAATAAATAAATGTCATCAAGCGACGTCTCTCACCAAGCTATATTTCCAATTTCACGTCCATCGATCCTTATAATACGTCTCGTCCTCTTACAATTGCTTGCTTTTGCAATTCCAACTTTAACGAATATCAATTCACGTATTCCGCTATGTCAAACCCGCATTATTCCAAGCCTTTACTCATTGTGTTCACATAAAATTTTAATGCCTACAAAACGCTTATATGATATAATAACTAAAGATTTAAACGAACATTACCGACCTTGGAGGAGATTATGACGAATCAATCAAAGAAAAAAAAGAATGGGGAACGCCCATCACACTTATATGTAAAAATTCCTTTGAAAATCTTAAAATGGACCTTTCTATCCTTGATCCTTGTTTGCTTGCTTGGTGGCGCGGCAGCTTTAGGCTTGTTTTTTGCGTCCGTTAACACGGTACCTGCTGTTGATTTTTCATCTGGAACCCACTTGTTGGACAAGCATTCCGAGATTGTTGATCAAAACGGCCATCTGATCGAAAAGATCCAGACCGAACAATTTCGAACTATCGTGACTCTGGAAAACATCTCGCAACCTGCTCAAGACGCCTTTGTAGCCATCGAAGACAAGCGGTTCGAAGAACATAACGGAATCGACTTAAAACGGATTGTCGGTGCATTGGTTGCAGACATTAAAGCGGGTAAAGTTGTTCAAGGGGCGAGTACCATCACCCAGCAAACCGTGAAAAATTTGTACCTGCAAGAGTATGTAGTCAAAGACTATGGCACATTAAAAAACCTATTTAAAGACGTCGACCGAAAAATCAAAGAGGCTTATCTTGCAATTGAATTAGAAAAATACTACTCAAAAGATCAAATCCTTGAAGCCTATATGAATACCATCTATCTCGGCCAGGGGGCTTACGGCATTGAAGAAGCGGCTCAAACCTACTTTTCGAAGTCTGCATCCGACCTGACCGTTGCAGAAAGCGCCTTTATTGCCGGAATAACCAAAGGGACTGTAAAATATTCAGGCTATAAAACAGTTACACCAAAAAACTACGATCCATCAACCATGACTGCTGTCGGAGAAATTGAAATTCTCGGCACCTCTTATGTGGCTATTCTGAATCAAAATGCATTAGATCGTCAAAAAATTATACTAAATGAAATGAAAAACCAGGAACTTATTGATGCCAGTCAATATCAGCTTGCATTGGAAGAAGATATTGGACAAGCCATGCAGCCTGGTAATCGAAAGACCAATGAAGTGAATACCTCCTATTTCAACGACTACCTCATCGATGAAGTTATCGATGATCTGATAGAGGAATATGGCTACTCTCGTCAATATGCACAAAATCTGATCAATACCGGTGGCCTTCGCATTTATTCAACCATGGATGTGGAACTACAACGAAAGGTGGAAGATATTTATTCCAACTTCGACAAAGTCCTTTACGACTACCGAGAAAAGACCGATCGTAACGATATTCCATACATTGCCAATCGAGTTACTGATCAGGGTGATCTCTTGAATACACAGTTCGAAACCAGCTCAGAGCGGGCAGCTCGAGAAGAAGCGGGGCGTTCTGCAAAGAAGAGCAGTATTCTCTACTACTTCGTTGAATCAGAGTATGTATATAACGAAGAAATCAGACAAATCGAACAGCGATACAGCAACGAAAATTTCCTTTCGGCTGATCGTGAGTTGATCATTCCAGAAGACGAATATCGTTTTGACGAATCAGGAAATCTAGTTATCTCCAGCAATAGGATTAACTATCGAAATCTTGATATAACCAATTACTACACCTTCACCTATCCAATGTTGGATGAAATCAATCACCAATTATTAACAGGGATCCTTTCTTATGCAGATCTTGATCTGGAAAGAATCAACGATTCCTATCAAGACTACCGAAAGGATAGTGAGTCCGAAGTCATCGCTTATCCGCAATTTACGACCCATAGCCGTGGCTACATTCGAAAACTAGAGGATGACAGTTACAGGTCCAACAGTGATGATCAGTCTGTTACCATTTTCAAAACCTTTCTTACGGACAACTCGGATTTTTACACACTCCGTGAGTCCGGCGAGCTTTTGATATCACCAAGTTACCTCTACATCAATACAACTGGTGCAGTTCAACCCCAGGCATCTTCGGTCGTTATGGATTACCGCACAGGCTATGTCACAGCCTTAATGGGTGGTCGCGACTTGCAAGGTGCAAAAATATACAATCGTGCCATTGATGCCAGCCGACAACCCGGATCTTCCATTAAACCATTATCGGTTTATACACCGGCTCTGGACAGTGGCTTCACCGCATCCTCTATGGCGGAAGATATTCCCCACTATATCAATGATCTAAGCAGTGGTCCCTTGCCTGGTACTTCTGATCAATATTCAAAAATCATGTGGCCAAGCAACTGGTACGGACAAAGCAACACCAATAAAGGCGATGACTACAACGGCTATGTTACCCTTCGAGAGGCCGTAAAATGGTCCATGAACGTACCTGCCGTTTCCTTCCTGGAACAGATCGGTATCGATGCATCCATGGAATACCTGAAGAAATTTCATGTTATCGATACACGTTCTCCAAGCGAGGATACCTTTATACAGAAGTTTGAAAATCCATCTCAAAATGATGAAGGCTTAGCCCCTCTTGCCCTGGGTGGATTAACCGATGGCATCACCAATCTTTGCCTGACAGCAGCCTATGGCGCCATTGCAAATGAAGGTACCTACACGGAACCCATCGTTTACACAAAGGTACTAGATGCCAATGGTGAAGTAATTCTATCCAAACAACCCGAGAAAAATACAGTGGTTACTCCACAGGTTTCCTATATTATGACGGATATCTTAAACGATGTTGTCAATACAGGTACTGGTACAAGAGCGAGACTGACAGACGACAATAAAGGTATGCCTGTTGCCGGGAAAACTGGAACCACACAAAATAATGCTGATACCTGGTTTGTTGGCTATTCAGCATACTACGTCAGCGCATCATGGATTGGCAATGATGATCTTGGTCTTAAACTGGACTATAGCAGCAGTTTAGCAAAATATCTGTGGAAACCCATTATGACAGCAGCCCATGAGAACCTTGAACCCAAAGACTTCCCCATTCCAGAAGGCATCAAAGAAGTCTATGTCGACGGTGTTTCTGGAAAACTGCCAACCTCTTTAAGTGCGAGAGACCCCCGCGGATCTCAAGTTTATTTGGAGAAATTCATTTCCGGAACAGAGCCGACAACCTTTGATGATATTCATATCGAAGTTGTTATCGACCCCTATGCGTATTCAGACGTTTTAGTCGAAGCCGCTCTCGATGCAGCTGGAAATCCAATACCGGGTGCCCTTCAATACCGAACTCCGTATGAAGAGGCAACACCCTTGTGTCCTGCTGGTATTACAGAATCTCGCGTCTTCTTAAATCGCGATTACGATCCTGGTGATCATTTGGGCTTTATTCCAAAAGATTATATCTATCAAAAACCAAGCGAAAAATGTCACTTGCACAATCCATTGACGATGACTGGCTATTCTTATGATCTCTTTGGCAATGTGATTTATGAGACAACGCCGCCGGATGGAACTGAAATGCCAGATGAATCAGAATCGACAGAAGGAATTGATGACCAAAACAATTAACTAAGCCTTGGCAGGCTTAGTTTTCTTTTGAGGAGGGTGACTCATGCAAGCAAAATTAATTATCTCTATCCCTATACTTTTAGGAAACCTACAGACTTTGCGAAGAACCATACCAAAGGCTAAGCTTTACCCCGTCGTCAAGGGAAACGGCTATGGCTTTGATCTGCTTCCTCTGGCTCATGCCATTCACGATGAAGTCGACGGTCTCTGTGTCGGACTTGAATCAGAAGCCATTTCCTTGGCCAATGATCCTGCAATAACGAAACCCGTTTTATTGATGAGTCCAATCTTTGAGCCGCAAAATGTTATTGACTATGGCTTTATTCCCAGCATTGAATCTATGGATCAATTATCCCAACTGGAAACGATCGGGAAATCTAATCAACGGATTCTTCCCTTTCACCTGAAACTTGAAACGGGTCTTTTTCGATTTGGTCTATCTGCTGATCAGCTTGATCCCATGATCGAAAGAATTAAGACTTCGAATTGGACCAGTCTAGAAGGCGTATTTTCTCATTTCCAAAGTGTGAAAAGTCCATCAAAAACCAAACAACAATTACAAAGCTTTTTACAGATGACCAAAAGAATCGAAGGGGCCGGCATCAAAATTCCCCATCGCCATATCGCCAATGGAGAAGCCGCTATCGATTACCCAGAAAGTCAACTAGATCTTGTTCGAATCGGAAATGCCTTATATGGAAAAGCCCATACCAAGACACCAATTCCCCTGAAAAAACCGGATCGCTTAGACGTACCAGTTCTTAAAATTCAAGAAGTCGCATCCGGTCTTCAAATCGGTTACGGCGGTAGCTATCAGACAAAAGGAACAAGGCGGATCGGACTGATTCCTTTTGGATTCGAAAACGGCTTGAACATAGGCCGAAAACTTGCGCCGCTTCATTTTAAAGCATTGATTCGAGAGCTGGGAAGAATTACAGTTCGATATTTCAAACCCCTCTCTCCCATTCGCTATCAAGGAAAAAGCCTGCCTCTTTTAGGCAGAGAGTATATGCAATATGCCACGATTGACCTCACCCAACATCCAGAAATCGAAATTGGCACCTATGTGCAAATCGATATGTCCAGTTTCTTTGTTGGTCCAAACATCATACGAATTTACGAATAAAGGAGCATACCCATGCAGTGGATCGAATCCCTCTCCCCCCAAGAACACGACACCTTTGTTAACCAGCACTCCGCCGGAACTTTTATGCAAAATTCCGAATGGGGAACATTCAAAAGCCGATACGGATGGAAGCCAACCTATGTCGGCATCAAGGATCAAGATCAACTAATTGCGAGTACCATGATCTTGTTTCGTAAAATCCCTGGACTGCCTGCTAGCATCGCCTATGCGCCCCGGGGATTTGTCCTCGACTATAACAATCAAGAATTGCTAACAAGCTTTAGCCAGTCCGTTCTTGCATTTTGCAAAAAACATAATGCCGCTTTTTTCCGCATGGATCCAGCCATTCGCCGAACCAGCATCGATCATGCTGGAAAACCCATTGAAGGCGTAAACAACGAATGGATAATCCCTCAAATGGAGAAAATGAATTTTACCCATCAGGGCTTTTCTTTGGATTTCGACGGTTGGCAACCTCGATATGTTTTCTGGCAAAACATCGCCATGACAGAAAAAGATCTACTTGCAGGATTCCATAAAAAGTGGAAATACAACATTCGACTCGCTGAACGAAAGGGAATAGAAATTATTCAAGGCACAAAGGACGATCTTCCGCGCTTTGCAGAGATGATGCAAGTCACTGGCAACCGCGATGGATTCGGCACACGCCCCCTTTCCTACTTTGAATCACTTTTAAGTGATATGAATCCAACAGGAAAGGCTCAACTCTTTCTGGCTCGCCTAAACGCAGAGAAAGCCATTGAAGACGCCTCTAGCGCTCTTCAGAAGGAAGAGGCTGCATCAGGACGATACGATGTACAACTTGCCTCAGCGATCGAAGAGGAAAAAGAAGAAAAACAGGCACAGTTGATAAAAAAACAAACCCTTTCGAAGAATCGCATCGAAAAATTACAGGCAGAACTTGATACACTCCATGAATTCCAAACCCTGCCTGCCGATCAACAGATTCTTTCCGGTGCTATTTTAATGACAACTGGGAAAAAAGCATGCTATCTCTACGGTGCAAGTGACAATCGTTTTCGAGATAGAATGCCCAACTATTTGATTCAATGGGAAATGATGAAATACGCCCAATCTCAGGGCGCTGAAATCTATGACTTCCGTGGCGTATCTGGAAACCTCTCTCCCGATCATCCCCTTTATGGCTTATATCGCTTTAAGAGAGGCTTTGAAGGAGAATTCGTCGAGTATATCGGAGAATTTGACGCGGTACTTCGTCCCGTCTCCTATTGGCTATTCACAAACGGACTGCCCAAGATTAAATCGATTCTGAAAAAGAAAAAGAAATAAAAAAGCAGCTGCATGTCATCGAAACGATTCCACTTAAGAGTGATCGTTTCAATGACATGCAGCTGTTTACTTACTCCCTTATTCCTTGATCTGCTTGATGAACTGATCAAATCCAATTCGATCAAAAAAGGCACGATCAAAAATAGAAGGCATGACCCGATTAACAATTGCGGCAACCATATTCTCTTCAAAGGGGATCTCTAAGGCAATCTCGATCCCAATTTCTCGACAATATCCCTGAATCTCAGTTTTACCTTCAGTAGAAAGATCAGACTTGTTTAAGACGACCAGCAGAGGAATTTGAAATCCCTGAACCAAAGTCACAATCTTTTTTAAATCATGCAAGCCCGAAAGGGTCGGTTCAATGACCAGAATCACCTTGGAAACACCGGTAACCGATGAAATTACATTACAGGCAATCCCTGGGGAGCCGTCGATCAAGATCCATTCCCGATTTTTTTCATCCGCAAGTTGCTTTGCTGTTTTTCTGACCTCGGACACCAATTTTCCCGAGGTTTCTTCTCCAGGAATCAATCGCGCATGGACTAGTTCTCCATACTCAGTATCACTGGCGAAAACCTTGCCAACTACATAATCTTCCATTTTAATCGCATCCACTGGACAAACCAGTTGGCAGACCCCACACCCCTCGCACTTGCTCGCAATTAATTCAATGGAATCCGCTATGGCATTGAAATTGCAGTGCTTTACACATTCTTGACAATGTATGCATTTATTCATGTCAAACACCGGGCGCTGAAGACCGACAAAATCTCTTGACTGTCGATTTTTCTCATCCAGTAAGATATGTAAATCGGGTGCGTCTACATCACAGTCAGCCAAAACCAAATTTTCAAAATAGGGAATCATGGAAGCGATCAGCGAGGTTTTCCCCGTACCGCCCTTCCCTGAAAGTATTGCTATTTCTTTTCTTTCCATTCCGTACTCCTTCAGTCTTTTATGATCTGATCCAAAATTTCTTCCATATTCTCCCTGAACTCTGGAAAATCATCACACAGCATTTTGCCGCTTGCATACGATTTCGCATAAGCCTTTGAAAAAGGAATTTCTGCAAGGATTGTTAGATTTTCTTCCTTGCAGTATTCGTAGATCTCTTGATCGCCAAGACCCGCCTTATTGATGACAACACCCATTGGAATAGAAAACCCGCTAAGCATCTCAACAACCAATTTCATGTCGCTGACACCAAAGGGGGTCGGTTCTGCTGCGATAATCGCATAGTCGACACCTTCAACTGCCGCAACCGTAGAACAAGCTGTTCCCGGTGGCGAATCAATAAAGACCAATGGCTCTTGATCTGTCATCTCTCGCAAGTGTTCAATAATGTGAACCCCTGAAACCTCGCCAACTAGCAAATCGCCATAGGCAACAGATAAGCCCGATTCAGTCTTGCCTGAAAACACATTGCCGATCGTTCGTTTATCATAATGAATGGCATTCGTTGGGCAAACCAACTGGCAACCACCACAATCATGGCAGAGTTCTGGATAAACAAGCACTTTCTTCTTTGTTGGCAGAATTGCATTGTAGCGACAAAAGTCACCGCATGCGCCGCAAAGGGTGCACGCCGCCGCATCCACAACAGGATAGCCTTTTTTTATGGTAATCCGATCTAAAATAAGGGGCTTTAAAAACAAATGACTATTGGGTTCTTCAACATCGACATCAATCAGAATTCCTTGATTTTTCGTTTTAAAAAGATTCGTTGCAAGGGTGGTTTTTCCTGTTCCACCCTTTCCACTCAGAATTGCAATTTTCATATGACTGTCCTCTATGCTCTTCTCAAGCCGCTGTGGCTTTTTGTTGTGCTGGTCTCAATCTGCTTCAATTGACCTGCTTGATAAGCTTCAATGGTTTCACGTACAGTCTTGCGGTCCGCATAACGATACGCCTTCATCTCAAAACCATTAACAGCATCAACGGCTTTCGGTCCTAGTTCAGGAACCAAAACAACCTCCACATTACTCTTACTCAACAAACGCACTGCAGATCCACCAGCACCCGCAGACTCATTTTTTGCTGTGTTTTCAACTGTTTCGTCCATTAGTGAATTTGTATCAAAAATTACGTAATATTCCGCTCTACCAAATCGATCGTCCGCAATCGATTCCATTCCTAGTGATTTGGCACATACTGCAATTTTCATTTTCTTTTCCTCCTTAGTGCTCGTGGTCGTGTTTGCAAGCTTCCCCGGTTGATACAAGATCTCCGCCTAAGTATACTTTCAAATTTTCATCAATGGTGCCTCTGGCGCCTAAGATCACTTCAATGTCTTGTTGCTTGAACAAATTAATTGCCATTTGTCCCATTCCACCGGTAATAATCACATCCACTTGATTCTCACCCAAAAACTTTGGAAGGACGCCTGGTGCATGAACGGGTGCCTCTAAGTAAGATGTCTCCATAATTTGATTGCCTTCCACTTGATAAACTGCAAAGTATTTGCAATGTCCAAAATGCTCGTCAACCATTTGTTTGTCCGTTGTTGGCAATGCTAACTTTAAACTTTTCTGTGCTTCCTTATTCATATTATTCTCTCCTTTAAGTCGAATGTTTTTAGTTTCGTTTTCTAAAACGATGGTCTTGTAGTTTAATAAGGCATCGGTTGTTTTTTTACGTCCAGTCTGCAAAAGTCTCTGGATTGTCGCACGCGATACCTTCATTTCCTTGCTTGCTTCCGTTTGATTCTTTCCTTCAAAATCACAAAGTCGCATGGCTTCAAATTCATCCAAACTAATTCGAACAGATGCATCTTCAGAATCACCCATGCCGAGAGGCTGAAAGATCTTTTCCCTGTCCAAACGCCGACAATATCGTTTTTTATATGGCCCCTTCATTCATCTCCTCCTCTTTCAATTGTGCATATGCACATTTATAATATACTGCTAACGGCAAATAATGTCAACCCTTCACAACAAAAAAGATACGCATATGCATTCAGCCTACCAGGCTGACGCTTATACGTATCTCCTTATATAGAATCTATGCTAAGTACATTCCTTTTTATCCCTCAGATAAACCATACCCATGGCAATCAACAAGGCAAACACGCCATTGATGGACCAAACCATTTCTAATCCTTTCCCTTTTGATACCCAGCCCGCAAAGGGAGGTCCAAGAATAAATCCAACCCGCCGAATAACTGGGAAGATCGCGTTGAAACGACCGCGATGTGTAAGAGGCGCATGATTAGCAATATAGACATTCGTATTTGTCGCAATGATAATTTCACCAATGGTCCACAAGATCGTCGATAGAATAAAACCAGCCATGGTCGTAACGAATCCCAGCATACCAAAGCCAACCATATAGAACATGGCTGCAATGGCAATGTTGCTTGCTGGCGAAAATTGGCTCAACAAGGATGTGATGACTACTGTAAATACACTACAAAGGAGGGCATTGATTGTCATTAATGCCCCATAAAATTTTGCTCCTCCAATTCCAAATTGCCTATTCACCTCTAAGGGGAGTCCAAAGTTAAATTGTGAAAAAACAAAAAACAGACCCATAATCCAAAAACAAAACCATAAAAACTTTGGTTGTTTCATTAAGAGTTCCCATAAGGGTGTTTTTTCATCAATTCCCTGTTCTTCCTCATCTCGATTACTTTCCTTAGGTTTTGTCTCCGGTACATATTTTGCAACCAACAAAACAGATACAAGGGTTGTTAGGCCATCACCGAAGAATAAAAGCTGCGTATGGGAGGCAAATAGAAGTCCTGCCAATAGAGGGCCAACCGCATATCCGATGTTCATTGCAATGTACATCAGGCTAAAGGCCTCAGTTCGCTCTTCTTCCCTTGTAACATCCGTTACAATTGTATTGATAAAAGGACCTGCGATACCTCCAAAAAAAGATCGAAGAATCAAAAAGAACGCAACCCACCCTGCTTGACTGGCTATTCCCGCAAGGAACATAGAAACTGCCGTTAAAAAAGAAAACAGTAAAAAAGCTCGTCTTCTGCCAAACTGATCTGCGATTTTACCACCTGTCACCGCTCCCATCAATCCAACTGCACTGACAACCATAATGACCCATCCTGCCGATTGAATAGAGAAATCATACCGTGTTGTCAAAAGAAGAGTCATGAAGGGCGCAATAAAATTCCCTAGATTGTTAATCAACCTGGAAAAAAACAAGACCCACACCGTCTTCGGTAAATTGCGATATTTCTTCAGCATTGAATCACTCCCAATAAAAAAGAGGCTCTCGTCAGAGCCTCTTTTAAAATTTCTATTTGTTTTTAATTGCTGCTTGCGCTGCCGCCAAACGTGCAATTGGCACACGGAATGGTGAACAAGACACATAATCCAAACCAACATTATGACAGAACTCAACTGAAGTTGGTTCTCCACCATGCTCGCCACAAATACCAACTTTCAATTTTTCACGAGTTGAGCGACCTTTTTTCGTTGCCATTTCAACCAATTGGCCAACACCAGTTTGGTCAAGGCGTGCAAACGGGTCTTGCTCGTAAATGCCTTTTGCGTAATAATCCGCTAAGAATTTACCAGCATCATCTCGAGAGAAGCCGAATGTCATTTGAGTCAAGTCATTCGTTCCGAATGAGAAGAACTCAGCTTCTTCAGCGATTTGATCTGCAGTCAATGCCGCACGAGGGATCTCAATCATGGTACCAACCATGTATTTGAAATCAACGCCTGTTTCTGCTTTAACAGCTTCAACAGTTCGTACAACGATCTCTTTAACGTATTTCAGTTCCTTCACTTCGCCAACAAGTGGAATCATGATCTCTGGAACTACGTTTAAGCCTTTTTCTTTGTTTACGAATGCTGCCGCTTCTGCAATGGCACGCGCTTGCATTTCAGCAATTTCTGGGTAAGAAACGGCCAAACGGCAACCACGATGACCCATCATTGGATTGAATTCGTGAAGGCTGTCTTTTGTTTCTTTCAAAGATTCAAAAGATACGCCCATTTCTTCAGCCAAAATTTTGATATCTGCATCTTCGTGAGGCAAGAATTCGTGAAGAGGCGGATCCAACAAACGAACGGTTACTGGACGACCTTCCATTGCTTCATAGATACCAATAAAGTCAGCTTTTTGGTATGGTAGCAATTCACTCAACGCTTGGCGACGAGCTTCTTCTTTTTCTGAAAGAATCATAATGCGCATTTTTGCAATTCGCTCTTCATCAAAGAACATGTGCTCAGTACGGCAAAGACCGATTCCTTCTGCTCCAAACTCAACCGCTTTCGCTGCATCGCGAGGCGTGTCTGCATTCGCTCGAACATTCATTGTACGCGCTTCGTCAGCCCATTTCATGAATTTTGCAAAGTCACCTGAAATTTCAGGATCAACAGTTTTGATATCCTCGATATAAATGTTACCAGTTGAACCATCAAGAGAAATGAAATCGCCTTCTTTGATTGTTTGTCCGGCTACTGTAAATACTTTTGCTTTTTCATCGATTTTAATATCAGCACAACCAGATACACAGCAAGTACCAATACCACGAGCAACTACGGCCGCATGAGAAGTCATACCACCACGAACTGTCAAAATACCTTTCGCTGCATACATGCCTTCGATATCTTCTGGTGAAGTCTCTAAACGAACCAAGATAACACGTTCGCCACGTCCTGCTGCCTCTGCCGCATCTTCAGCTGTAAAGTAAACCTGACCTGCCGCCGCACCCGGAGATGCTGGAAGACCATTACCTACAATCGTGCCTGCTTTCAAAGCTGCTCCATCAAACATTGGGTGAAGCAATTGATCCAATTGATTAGGATCGACTTTCATCAATGCTTCATCTGTTGTAACCATTCCTTCTTCCACTAGATCAACTGCGATCTTCAAAGCAGCGGCTGCTGTACGCTTGCCGTTACGTGTTTGAAGGAAGTATAATTTTTTATCTTCAATTGTGAATTCCATATCTTGCATGTCTTTATAATGAAGCTCAAGACCCTCTGCAATTTTCATGAATTCCTTGTAAATCACTGGCATATCTTCTTCAAGTTTTCGGATTGGTTGAGGTGTACGAATACCTGCAACAACATCTTCGCCTTGAGCATTGATCAAATACTCACCATAGATTCCAGCTTCACCAGTTGCTGGGTTACGTGTAAATGCAACACCAGTACCAGAAGTATCACCCATGTTACCAAATACCATCATTTGTACGTTTACGGCAGTTCCCCAGTTGCTGGCGATACCATTCATACGACGATAAATCACCGCACGAGGGTTGTCCCATGAACTGAATACTGCAATAATTGATTCAAATAATTGCTCTTTTGGATCTTGAGGGAAAGCATGACCCATTTCTTCCTTGTAAAGAGCTTTAAATTCTTCAACAACTTGCTTCAAATCATCTGCAGACATTTTTGTATCATCATCAATGCCTTTAGCCTCTTTGATTTCATCCAAAACGCGCTCGAATTTGGATTTTGAAATACCCTTAACAACGTCAGAATACATTTGAATGAATCGACGGTAAGAGTCATAAGCAAATCGTGGGTTAGAAGTTGCTTTCGCAAAACCTTCAACCGCAACATCAGTCAAACCAAGATTCAATACAGTGTCCATCATGCCTGGCATTGAAACACGTGCGCCAGAACGGATAGAAAGCAACAATGGCATTTCAGTATCGCCAAATTTTTTTCCGGATACTTTCTCCAATTTTGCTAATTGCTCTTCAATTTGCGCTTTGATTTCATCAGAAATCATTTTTCCTTGCGCGTAGTAATCATTACAAGCCTCTGTAGAAACAGTGAAACCTTGTGGAATTGGAAGACCCATAACTGTCATCTCTGATAGATTTGCGCCTTTACCTCCAAGTAGATCCTTCATTTCTTTTCGACCTTCGTCGAAAAAGTATACAAACTTTGTCATTGAAAAACACCCCTTCTTTAATTCTTTGATATTTTTTGGATAATATCATTAGCTGTTTCTTCTATCGCACGATTGGAAACTGGTATAATTCGACATTGTAATGAGCGCATCACTTCTTCTGCATATTCCAATTCTTCCAAGATCCGATTCGAATCAGCATAACTAACATTGCTTCCCAAGCCCAGTTCCTTCAGACGTTCGGTTCGAATCATCGCCAACTCATTGGGGTCGATGCTCAATCCAATAATCTTTTCCGGTGGTACCTGGTATAACTCCTCTGGTATTCGTAATTCTTTCGCTAGGGGCACATTAGCCACACGCAGGTTTTGGAACGCAAGATACATGCTTAAAGGCGTTTTCGATGAACGGGAAACCCCAATCAACACCACATCTGCCTCTAAAATGCCACCTGGATTCTTTCCATCATCATAGCTGATGGCGAATTCCAACGCCTCAATTCGATTCATATTTTCCTGCTCAATCATCTTGCTTTCGTGAGATTCCTCCATGGGTTTTGACCCGACCACGGTTTCCAACTTTTCAGCAAAAGGCATGAGTAAATCAATCAGAACAAGGTCTTGTTCCTGACAGGATTCCACAACAAAGCGATGCAGAGCCTCGTTTAATGTCGCGAGTACAATGACTGCACCGATTTCTTTTGAATCCATTAAGATCTTCCTTGCTCGCTTCTCGGTTCGAACATAAGAGTATCGTTTGATTCGATACTTCTTGCCCTTAAAATGCTCAATCGCAATTTGCGAGATTTGCCGAGCAGTTTCTCCAATGGAGTCTGAAATTACATGAATATTGAGTCTCTCGTTTTGCATGGAGACCTCCCATTTCTCAAATTCTCCTTGCTGAGACGTCGCTCTAAATATTATACCCTTTTGCCCGGGCAAATTCAATTCTTTTTATAAGAAAAAAGCGTCTCAATTGAGACGCTTTCTGAATCGCGAGTAAGTCCGTAAGCCGAATTCTGTTTCGATAATCATCTATCTTGACCAATTGTTGCCAATTGGTTCATGCGACCTACCACCGGGAAGCAGCGGGCAACTGCCTTTTCATTCCCTACTTGGTCTTGCTCCAGATGGGGTTTACATAGCCAACCAGTCACCTGATTGCTGGTGAGCTCTTACCTCACCTTTCCATCCTTACCTATTTACATAGGCGGTATATTTCTGTTGCACTAGCCTTAGGGTCGCCCCCACCGGACGTTATCCGGCATCCTGCCCTATGGAGTTCGGACTTTCCTCATGTTTACACACGCGATTATCCGACTTACTCTTGACCTTCTGCATTCTAACACAATTATTAACAGTCTGCAAGTGAATTTGTCCAAGATGTCTCAACCACATCATCCGCTTCTGTTCCAAAAACAGTCAGATCAACGAACCACTCTTTCAACAAGGTTCGAAAGTGATCTACTCCCGGTTTTTCCGTTTCCCTATGAGGCAGCACCAACAAGGCCAATCCAGCTTCTATCGCCATTTGCGCCTTAGAGGCTCTAATGTCACCCGTCACATATAACTCACTATGCGCAGCGGCCAGGGGAATTAGGTCCGCACCTTCTCCGCCACAACAGCTGACGGTCTTCACCAACCTATCTCGGTCCCCGTGAATCCGTACAGGACATGCAAATTTTTTTGCCACTTCATCCGCATAGTCAGCAATGGAACGTGACTCTACCAATTCTCCTACCATGCCGTACCCCGTTTCATCCAGAGAGTTTTCCATGGCCAACAAGTCATAGGCTGCCACCTCATAAGGATGCGCTTTCAACATTGCGTCAATCACCTGATCCCGATTCAGATCCGTCACCAGAACCTCCAGCTTAATTTCTTTGAATTCAGCTAAGTGATTGACTTCTCCCAAGAATGGTCGCGCACCATGTTGCGCCCGAAAGGTTCCAATTCCTTCAGTCGAGAAGGAACAATGCGTATAGTTCCGCAGGGTTCCCCCTCCAGCTTCCAACATGGCAAACAAAACCTCTTTTGAATAGTTCTCCGGCACAAAAGTGGAAAGCTTATATCCTTTAATCGCAGATGTACTTTGCAGAAAGCTGCAATTTTCCATGCCTAATTGCTTGGCCAGCGCACGACTAATGCCAAAGGACATTTGATCCAAGTTTGTATGAGCAGAATAGACAAGTATTTGGTTTTCAATCAAACGGTGCGCTAATTTCCCACGAAAACTCGTAAAATCCAGACTCTGAATCGGAGAAAAAAAGAAAGGATGGTGAGTAATGATCATTTGACATTTTCTTTCAATCGCCTCGTCAATTACCCCATCGGTCACTTCCAACGCAACCATCACGCCTTCTACCGATTGATTCTTATCACCCAATTGAAGACCGGAATTATCCCAGGATTCCTGCAGACCTTCCGGGACCCGTTGATTGATTCCATCAATGATTTCACTTGCCAACATTGTCCTTCACCTCCAAAAATTCATGTTTTTTCTTTTCCCAAAGCAGTATTTCATTCTTTTTTGATTCCAGACATCCGCGCAATTGAGCTTGAATGATTTCTATTCTTTCAATACGAAAATCCAAATACTCCTGTAAAACAGGTCCCGATTTTCTTAAAATCACTGGACCTATTTCCTCATAAATCGGGTTAAAGTCATTTTCTTCACCATGAACCACCTTTATGATTTGATAGAATTTTTTCCCCTCACGCACAAGCTCTTCATCGAGAATGCGAAAATGGTTTTCATGTAAAAATTTACGAAGAACCGGCACCTTCACCATGGGTTGTAAAATATATGTGGGTATGGAGCGCGTTTTTTCCCAATCAGCCGATAAAATCTCACTGATCAGTTCACCGCCCATCCCCGCAATTACAACAAGATCTACTTCACCGGGCTCGATTGGTTCGATTCCATTGCCCAATCGAAACTGCATTTTATCTAAACATGCTTCTCCCGTATTCTTTCTGGCAGAAGCAAGGGGTTTTTCATTGATATCTGCAGCAATCGCAAAAGGAATCTGCGCTTCTTTTAATAAAGCGATGGGTAAATATCCGTGATCGGTGCCTATATCCGCTAGACTTGCGCCTTGGGGTATCATTTCTGCAATTGCTTGTAATCTTGGGGTTAGCATACTTCCTCCTATAAAAAAGATTCGCTTACGCGAATCTTTAATCTAAAAAGTCTTTCAATCGCTTGCTTCGGCTTGGGTGCCTTAGCTTTCGAAGTGCTTTCGCTTCAATTTGTCGGATTCTTTCCCGGGTTACATCGAATTCTCTACCCACTTCTTCCAAGGTTCTGTTTCTACCATCGTCTAGGCCGAAACGTAAGCGAAGAACTTTTTGTTCCCGCGGTGTCAAAGTTTCCAACACTTCAACCAATTGCTCGCGAAGCATGGTCGATGTTGCCGCATCAGCTGGGGCTTGTGCATATTCGTCCGGAATAAAGTCACCCAAATGGCTATCTTCTTCCTCGCCAATTGGCGTTTCCAACGAAACTGGTTCTTGCGCGATCTTCATGATCTCGCGTACCTTGTCTTCATCCATACCCATCTCTGTTGCAATCTCATCCGCACTTGGCTCTCGTCCAAGATCCTGCAACAATTGGCGCGATACACGCATTAATTTATTGATGGTTTCCACCATATGAACAGGAATTCGAATGGTTCTCGCCTGATCGGCAATTGATCGCGTAATGGCCTGACGAATCCACCAAGTTGCATAGGTAGAGAATTTATATCCTTTTCGGTAGTCAAACTTTTCTACCGCTTTAATCAAACCCATATTTCCTTCTTGAATCAAATCCAAGAATAACATGCCACGACCCACATAACGTTTCGCAATGCTGACTACCAAACGCAAGTTTGCCTCACACAATTTTTGCTTGGCGATTTCATCTCCGTCTTCAATCCGCTTGGCAAGTTCGATTTCCTCTTGCGCAGAAAGCAAAGAAACTTTTCCGATTTCTTTCAAGTACATCCGAACCGGATCATCTACGTTAATTGATTTACCCAGATCGGCGCTCTTTGAACTTGCGGCTTTTTTCTTCTTTTTCTTTGGTTTTGTTTCTTTCTTCGCTTTCGATTTTACTGGTTCATCGCTTGACTCATCGATGATTGTCACTTTTTTCTTTTCCATTTTTTGATAAATCGTATCAATCTGTTCCGTTGACAAGTCAATATCGGAGATCGTATCCATAATTTTCTTAAAAGTAATCTTTTTGTCCTTTACTGCTGTTTCAATTAAATTATCAACCACTTCTTGGCTTTTCTTATCGAGTTTACTCAATATCGTACGCCTCCCATTACATAGTCCCTAAATCATTCATTTTCCTCATGATCTCTTGAATCTCAAGAATAATCATCTTTCGCATCTCATCATCACGTAACGGAATCGACTGTAACAAACCTTCTCGATCCTTTTTAAGTCCACGATAATATTGTAAATGAATCTTTTTCATATAATCCGTGAGCACTTTTAGTGAGACTTCCCCACTGAACTCAGTTCTACTATTATATAGCATCTCCCGTTCTTTTTCAAATCGTTCTTTGAAGTAATGACTAATTTCCTCTTTATCATGAATATTCCCTTCTGATAAGAATGGAAATAATTCAGACACATACTCTTCAAACCCACTGCCAATAAAGGCAACAACCATTGGCTGGATTTTCAACTTTCCAAATAACTCTGGTTGATCATGAACCATCATCAAGAATTCTTGAAACAAGGATCTCGAATTGCTTTTTAAGACCAAGGGTTCTCTATGCGTCAAGGATTTGCTCGAATTTTCCTGATTTCTCACTGGCGACCGTTCTCTTTGACTCACTGGCGATCGTTCTCTTTGCTTCACTCTCGATACATCCTCGTCTCTTCCCAAAAACAAGCCTTTTGGTACCTGGAAATCACGAGCCAAATGCTCTGCGTAAATCTCTCGAGTGGTTCGATCCTTCAAGCCCTTCAAATATTGCGTCAGCTCTCTAATACATAATACCCTTTGTTCATCATCTTTGACGGTGAATTTCGATCGAATCCGTGTCAATTGATAATCAACATAGTAGCTAGCGGTCTTGATCGCCTGTTGAAACGACTCAACACCATCTCGCTGTATCCATTCATCCGGATCCTTAGCAGTCCCTAACAAAATGATTCGAGGTTCCAATTGCGCATCCAACAATACCTGAATGGCACGTTCTGTGGCTTTTTGACCAGCAGAGTCCGAATCGTAGCAAATATACACTTGATCGGTATATCGCTTGATTAAATGGGCTTGTTCCTTTGTTAAGGCCGTTCCCAAAGAGGCAACCGCTGTTGTAAGACCAACCTGATGCAAAGCAATTACATCCATATATCCTTCTACCAAAATTAAACCCTGGTGACGTGCGTCTTTTTTTGCAAGATGTAAGGCATAAAGATTAAATCGTTTGTTAAAAATCTTCGTTTCCGGAGAATTTAAGTATTTGGGTTCGCCTTGATCCAGAACACGACCGCCAAAACCAATCATTCGACCCCGCAAATCCTGAATTGGAAACATCATTCGTCCTCGAAAGCGATCATAAGTCCGTCCTTTTTTTTCGGATTTTGACAAAAGACCTGCCTCTAACATTTCCGCTTCCGTATATCCTTTTTCCAACATGGCTTCTTTTAATACCTGCCATTCATCGGATGCGTACCCAAGACCAAATTTTTGTATGGTCTCAATAGACAGAGACCGTTTGCGAAAATACGCGTAAGCTTTCCTTGCGTTTTTCAGATTGAGATAAAAATAAATCGCTGCTTCTCGATTCAATTCATACAATCGTTTTTTTAGTTGTTGATCTGGATCAATTTCATCCGATTGCTCCGGGATCTCAATGTTAACCCGGTTGGCCAAATACTCCAAGGCTTCTACAAAATTCATATTCTGTGTTTTCATCACAAAAGCAATTACATCGCCGCCTTCTCCACACCCAAAACATTTATAAATGCCCTTTTCTGGAGAGACCATAAAGGAAGGCGTTTTTTCATGATGAAAGGGACAGCATCCTTTGTAATTGGCGCCCGCCTTTTTCAGGGGTACTGTTTCTCCAATTACATCAATTAAATCACTTGCACTTCGTACTTCTTCTATCCATTCGTCTGTAAATCGCGTCTTCATCTAATCACCTAATCTCTATTATATGCGAATTGCATCCTCTTTCTCAACCATTCCATGGTCGAGGAATGAAAATATTCGAAAAGCGATTCAAAGCATATCGATCGGACATGCCCGCAATAAAATAGCAAACACTGTCATCAATTGAGTATTCTAATCGATGATAGGGCTGTGGTACTTCCTCTGGGTGGTGCAAATAATACTGATACAACTCTTTTAATAGATTAATTGCCTTTCCTTCTTCCTGCTTTGCCGAAGAATGCAAATAGACTCGTTGAAACATAAATTTACGCAGGACTTGCATCGCTTCTGCAATTTCTATGCTTTGATAAATCCGGTCCTTGTCCCAGCTGTTTTCAATTATATCTTTCGCCAGGGTATCAATCCTTTGTCCATGAGATTCCCCTAAAACGGAAATCGACTTTTGTGGCAAATCTTCATTGCGCAAAACACCTGCTCGCAAGGAATCATCGATATCATGATTGATATAAGCAATTCGGTCCGCAATTTTTACAATCTGTCCTTCAAGGGTAAGGGGCAAATCAGACCCTGTATGGTTGAGAATTCCATCGCGGACCTCTTCCGATAAATTCAAACCAGCTTTCCCTTTATGGTTCTCTAGTTCATCTACAATTCGAAGACTATGCTCATTGTGCCGAAACCCATTCGGATGAAGTTGATTTAAAACATTCTCACCCGTATGTCCAAAGGGTGTATGTCCCAAATCATGCCCCAAAGCAATCGCTTCTGTCAAATCCTCATTCAAAGTCAAAGCACGAGCAATCGTTCGTGATATTTGTGCAACCTCCAAGGTATGAGTAAGACGAGTACGGTAATGATCCCCTTCCGGAGATATAAATACCTGAGTCTTATGCTTAAGTCGTCGAAAGGCTTTTGTGTGAAGAATTCGATCTCGGTCTCGCTGAAAGATGGTTCGAATCTCACATGGGTCTTCCTGAATCTTTCGCCCCAAGCTTTCATCGCTTTTTGTTGCGAAAGGCGATAAAAATTCATGTTCTCTCATTTCTATCCTTTGTCGAATATTCATCAAGTCCACTCCTTTCCACCTATTATATATATACAACAAAAACGGAAAAACTCCTTGTTTTATAAAAAGTTTACAAAAAAAAGTGCTGGATTTTCATCCAGCACTTCAAATCTTTCGGTTTTTACCAATTACGCTTGTTCTTTTAGAGCAAAATCCGCATAAGAGATTGCCCCATGTTCTTCCAAGTCCAAACCGATATTTTCTTCCGTATCCGTCACACGTAAGCCAATTGTAAGATCAACTGTCTTGAATACAAGGAATGCCATAACAACCGTCCAAGTCATTACCGCCCCAACGCCTACCGCTTGTGTGATCAGTAATCCCGCGCCGCCACCGTACAGCAATCCACCGCTTTCTGCGAATACACCAACCATCAAAGTACCAAATGCACCATTAATTCCATGTACAGCCACCGCGCCAACCGGGTCATCAACCTTTAGCACGTTTTCCACAAACTCGCTGCCAACAACAACCAAAACACCTGCAAATGCACCGATAATTGCCGCACCGCCCGGTGTAACAATGTCACAACCTGCAGTGATTGCAACCAGACCTGCCAAGGCTCCATTCAAGGTCATGCCTACATCCGGTTTCCCAGATCGAACCCAAGTGAAGAACATAGCGAAGATCGCTGCGACTGCCGCCGCCAAGTTTGTTGTCACGAAAATCTTGCTGATCGCCAACATATTATCTGTTCCTGCCGCGGCTAACTGCGAACCTGGGTTAAATCCAAACCAACCAAACCAAAGGATGAATACACCCAAGGCTCCAAGAGTTAAACTGTGTCCAGGGATGGTATTCGCCGTACCATCTTCATTGAATTTTCCAATTCGAGGTCCCAAGATCTTTGCGCCAACCAAGGCTGCCCATCCACCAATCGAGTGAACAACGGTAGAACCGGCAAAATCATGAAATCCAAGTTGCGACAACCATCCACCACCCCAGATCCAGTGACCGACCACCGGATAAATCAATCCAGAAATCAAGACGCTATAGACTAAGTAAGAAACAAACTTGGTTCTTTCCGCCATGGCTCCAGATACAATTGTAGCTGCTGTTGCACAAAATACCGTTTGGAAGATCAAAAATGCAAAAGTTGGTATGCCAAAGTCATAAGTTCCCTTTACAAATAGATCAGGAATACCGATAAATCCATTGACTGAAGTACCAAACATCAGTCCAAATCCCAGAACCCAAAACATGACTGAGCCAACAGAAAAGTCCATAATATTTTTCATAATAATATTTCCAGCATTTTTTGCTCGCGTAAACCCAGTTTCCACCATTGCAAACCCGGCTTGCATGAAAAACACCAAGGTTGTTGCAAATAAAACCCATACGGTATCAATTGAAGTGATTAATTCATTCATCTCTCATGCCTCCTCGTTTTTTTCATCTGCAGGTGTTTACTTGTATCCGGATACAAAAATAGGCGTCCAGGGGATTAACCCTGGACGCCTTTGCCCAATCAAATGATAAACCAATTATAAGAGGCAATTTCTTTGTTGTCAAGTGACTATTTTAAATTTTCGATCAATTCCCTGCAGTATTCAGGTAAATCCGGTGGTCTGCGAGACGACACAATATGTCCATCTGTGATGGCCGGTACGTCTTTCCAAATTGCCCCTGCATTCTGCATATCATCCCGTATTCCCGGAGTGCTCGTCACCACTTTTCCCTTTAAAATATCTGCAGAAATCAAGACCCAACCCGCATGGCAAATCTGACCGATTGTTTTTTCTTGCACATCCATTTTTTTTACCAATTCCAAGACTTCTGGAAACCGCCTAAGCTTATCCGGTGCCCATCCGCCCGGTACCAAGATACCATCGTATTCCTTGTCCAGAGCATCAGAAAAAGAGAACTCCGAGATTGCAGGAACCCCATATTTCCCTTTGTACTTGATTCCAGCCCCTTCTCCGACCAATTCTACAATCGCACCCTCTTCTCGCAAACGATAAACCGGCACCCATAATTCCAGGTCCTCAAAATCATGATGCACCAATGCACAAATCCTTTTGCCTTTTAACAACATGAAGATTCTCCTTTTTATTTTTATTATATCATGCAAAAAAAAGGATGGAGCATATAAGATCGCTCCATCCCTTTTAGGTAAACTAGTTTTACACTAATTCTATGCTACTTTTTTATTTTTTGATTCATCATTTTCTGTTTGCGATGCTTTTCCTGCTTTCATCATGAAAAAAACAAATGTTGCAATCGCAACTGCGATCCCTGCGGGAACACCGAAAGACTCAGGTAAGCGTAGACCTTCAGGCGCTACCAAGATATAACTTGTGATAACCGCAGTCATAAAGGTTGCTGGAACTGTTGCAATCCAATGCAATTTCTTCTCTTTCACCAAGAATGCTGCTGATGCCCAAAGCATAATCGTTGCCAAAGTTTGATTTGACCATGCGAAATATCTCCAAAGAATCGAGAAGTCGATAAAGCACAATGCCAAGCCTATTGCAAACAATGGAATCGCTACCTTGAAACGATTTGCAAATGCATCTTGCTTCAATCCTATAGCATCAGCAATTGCCAAACGTGCACTTCTAAAGGCTGTGTCACCCGACGTAATCGGTGCTGCAACAACACCTAAAACTGCCAATACGCCACCTACAGGTCCTAACAATGAACTAGAAATTGTATTTACAACAACCGCTGCAGAACCTGCTTCTTTCAACGCTTCCACAGAACCAAAGAAACTCATAGCTGCGGCAGCCCAAATCAAAGCAATCAAACCCTCTGCAATCATAGCACCATAGAATACACGGCGACCTTGCTTTTCGTTCTTTAAGCAGCGTGCCATAATTGGTGACTGTGTCGCATGAAAACCGCTAATTGCACCACATGCAATGGTGATAAACAAGAATGGGAAGACTGATTTTCCAGCCGGATGCATATTTGTTAATGTGATTTCTGGAATGGTGTATCCCTTTAAGATAATTCCACCGATAATACCAACACCCATAATCAAAAGAGCGGCACCAAAAATCGGATAAATCTTTCCAATTACCTTGTCTACTGGTAAAACAGTCGCTAATAAGTAATATGCAATAATGATTCCTAAGAAGATAAATTTATTGATTCCAGTCATGTTTTGCAAAAGCCCTGCTGGTCCGTTGATAAAAACAACACCAACCAGAATTAAAAGCAAAACTGAAAATACGCGCATCACTTGTTTTGCACTTGTTCCCAAGTAACGACCTACGATTTCGGCAATTGTATCGCCACCATGTCGCATAGAAAGCATCCCTGCGAAATAATCATGAACGGCTCCTGCGAAGATGGACCCCAAGACAATCCATAAAAATGCAATCGGTCCCCAAAGGGCTCCTGCAATGGCGCCAAAGATCGGACCAAGCCCAGCAATGTTCAAGAATTGAATCAAGAACGCTTTTTTCCAACCCATTTCAACGAAGTCTACACCATCTGCTTGCGCAACAGCCGGCGTTTCTCTGTTTTCGTCTGCCCCAAAGACTTTCTCAACAAATTTTCCATAAACCAAATATCCAACCAACAATGCCACTACTGATAATAAAAAAGATACCATTTGTTGTCCTCCTTTTTTTATTGTCCTCAGTTTATCAAGAAACGAGGAAACGGTTTCCCGTTACTGGCTAGAACGACAAAAAAAGAGGGTGAATCGTCGATTCGCCCTCTTCAAATGCATCTGACTGATGCTCATTAAATTTGATAGTGTTCCTTTAAGGCCTTCACCCTTGACCGGCTCACTGGAACCTCTTCGCTTTGTCCTGAAATTTTCAAGACATAGGTATTGTTAAACCAAGGAATCATCTCTTCAACACGAGAAAGATTCACTAAGAAAGATCGATGGCATCGGAAAAAACCGTCTCCATGAAATCGAGCTTCCAATTGTGCCATGGTTGCATGTAATTCATGTCGATGATCCCCTTCAACTAAAAAAACGGTTCCCTCTTCCGCAACGAAGTAAGCAATTTGTTCCAGTGGCATCAAAACAATTCGATCATTGACCCAAACAGAAATACGCTTCACCCGAAATCCGTCACGTCGGAAGGCTTCAATCTGAGCAAATCGTTCCTCGGGTTCCTCTCGACGTCCAACTCGTTCGGGAATCCGATCCATTGCTTTTTTAATTCGCTCTTTCTCAAATGGTTTTAGAACATAATCAATGGCCTGATGTTCAAAGGCTTGCAGGGCATAGTGATCAAAGGCTGTCGCAAACACAATTGACAACTCCGGCTTCCGTTGAATCAATTCTTCGGCTAAACTTAAGCCGTCCAGCTCAGGCATCTCAATATCCAAAAAAACAACATCTGGATCAATGGCCGCAAAATTTTGCAGTGCATCAATTGCATGGCAAAACTGTGCCTCCACCTTTACTCCGTCGATTTGGCTTAAAATATAGCTAAGTTCATTCAAGGACGGTCGTTCATCATCAACCAACATGACTCGTATCACTCGACATCCTCCTCTCTGGGATTTGGAAAGAGATTGCGGTACCTCGCCCCTCTTCACTCGTTATAACCAAGCTTTCACCATAAATACTTTTCAGCCGCTCATTGACATTACGCAGACCAATTCCTCCGCTTTTTTTCTTTTCCAGCAAGTCTTGTTGTTCTTCAACAGGAATACCCACACCATTATCCATCACGGTAAATATAATGTGTTGATCAACCCGGTTGACAGATAACACAACCATGCCACCTTCTTTTTTAAGCAACAAACCATGCTTCACTGCATTTTCAACTAATGGCTGTAAAATCAATGGTGGAATTCTACACTCAAGTCCCTCTTCCACGTCGATCCTCACCTTCAATCGCGACCCAAATCGTGCCGCTTCAATGGAGAGATAGGCTTCCAATGTACGCACCTCTTCACTTAAACTGATAAACGCTTCTTGGTGGCGAAAACTAGACCTCAAGAAATGACTAAGTTCATGCAATAATTTTCGTGCAATCTCCGGGTCAGTTCGCACCAATGACACAATGGTATTCAATGCATTAAATAAAAAATGAGGATGGATTTGCGCCTGAAGTCGTTTCAACTCAGACTCCCTCAGCATCTTCTTTTGGTATTCAATCGCACTTAACTCAATTTGAGAAGAAAATAAGCTTCCTAGCCCTTTCGCCAACACAATATCTGATGGCATAATCCCATTTTCGATCTTTTTATACAATTTTAAGGTTCCAATGATCTGATCCTCTGCCATGATCGGCACAACGATGGCCGACTTGAGCAAACATCCTTTTACCTTACAATCAATGGTTTGACGGTTTTGTGCAACTTCTAATCGACTCGTTTTCAAAACCTTTTTCGTCATTTTCGTTGCAATCTCATTACCAGCAATATGATGATCAGCTCCCACCCCAACATGGGCGAGTACCTCATGCATATTGGTAAATGCAACTGCAGCTACTTGTGTTTTCGCACGAATAATTTCTGCCGCTTCTTCCGCACTCTTTCTGCTAAACCCCTTACGCAATACCGGTAGGGTTTCTGTTGCAATATCCAAGGCCAATTGCGCCTTTAAAGCCCCCGCCTTTTCATGATCATCATAAATTTGCTGAGAAGTCATCATAAACAAAGCAATTCCAACTGCATTTAGAACCGTCATAGGCAAGAAAATAACTTTCACCAAGCGAAGCGCTTCGGGAAAGGGGCGTGCAATCAATAAAATTAAAGCCATCTGTATTGCTTCCACACCCAGTCCTACAAAAAAACCATAAATCCATGGCCGTGTTTTCTTTTCTAACCACGGTTTGGTAAAGCCACCAATTAAGCCGCCCAATATCGTCGAAATTCCGCATGCCACTGCCGTCAATTCACCACCGACAACGAGAAACATTCGATGAAAGCCTGCGATAATTCCAGCGCCAAGTCCTACCCATGGACCTCCAAAAATACCCGCTGCCAAAACAGGAATGGTTCGTGAATTGGCAATGCCGCCTGAAATCGGCGTACCCCAATAGGTCATCAATACGCCCGCCAAACCAAAAGCAACCATAAAAATCAATTTTTCAATGGACCGTGTTTTCTCCTGTAATATGAAATTTTGAAAGAGTTTCGTTTTTGAAAGAATAAAAGCAAATAAAAAAATCAGTCCTAACTTTTCAATCAGTTCTTGACTGAGCAAACCCACCATCACGCCACCACCTCTCTTCATATATATCGAAAAACTTGTCAAATGACAAGTTTTATTTTTCTCGGTATCCTTCACCATATTGAATTAAGTCTGTCATGAGGATCGTTGAAAACGCCTCATATTCCGCCTCGCTTACTATTTCCTCCACCGTCATAATCCGTAAGGGCAATTTTTCCTGTCCAATACGCAAAGGCAGATTAAGATGCAAATATGGATTCAAAACAAATCCTTCTCGTTGGTAAAAACGCAATCTACGAACAGCTATTTCATCTTCTGGCGGATCGATTTCGAGAATCAATCGTCCTGCTTGCTCTTTTAATCGTGACACCACCTCACTCCCGATTCCCTGCCCTTTAGAGGCCTCTCCAATTGCAAGATATTCAGCAAAAGTGAAGTGTGGCAGCTTCCAATAAAAAAGAATACCCGCCACTTGATTGTCTTCTAATATCGCCATACAATGATAGCGGTCATCTTCAAGTGCACGTTTGTGATCTTCGAGTAATCTACGTTCCCCAGAAGGAAAGTTAGATTGATAAATTTCCCAACTCTCTTCCCAATAGCGATCTTCCACTCGCCTTAATCGATGAAATTTCATGATGTCTTTCCCTCCACAATCGGTTTTCTGCTAGGAATCAAACGATTGATTCCCAAGGCAATCACAATGCCAATCAAGGTGTCCATCACTCGATTCGCTGCGTATACAACAGCCGTCACTTCCTTTAAATTCGTTGTAATCGCAATCAATACAATGCAGGCAATAGCCACAGAACTTTGCTTCCCAAAGTAATTACACAAGGCAATAACCACTACAATACCTAAGCCTGTCGCGTACCAAACTGGACCAAATACCAGATAGACACCCAGGCCAATCAAGCCTCCCAAGATGGTTCCAATCATCCGATCACGTCCTACCCGAAAAGAATGCTCCACCGATCGCTGCATACAAATTACTGCAGCAATACAGGCGTAAAACGGATAAGGTCTGTCTAGCAATTGAAACAAAATAATACACAGACTTACCGCTACAGCTGTTTTGATATTTCTTAAACCAATCTTCATAGTTGCCCTCACTTAAGGTGTTTTTCCATAGTCTGAAAAAACACGCCTTTTCCCCAATCTTCAATGCCAACCTTAATAAATCCTGCTCTCTCGAATAATCGAACAGCCGAATAATTATCTACATTCGTTTCTACATAAATACGTTTCAAGTCTCCATACTCCTGTATTTGCATAAGGACTTTGTTCAAAGCATAGGATGCGACACCTTTTCCCTGATAATTTCGATTGCCAATCATAATTCCCAGTTCCGCTTCTTTTTTGATTTCGTCAATGGAAAAAACATTAATATAGCCAATAGGCTGATTGCTTTCATTGGCAATCATAAAGTATTGATATTCCCCAGTCTCATCCGACATAATTTCGTCTTTAAAAAAGCAAGCGAACACTTGACACGACTCCAACAGTTCTTCTCTCCTTGACGGCAATGGTTTTGGATCATACCGATTCAAGTCTTCGTCGATTTGCCATAAAAATAGGGCTTTCGCGTCCGTTTCAATCGCAGATCGTATTATAATCTGTTTTGTCAATGTTGAATTCATATCCCTACCCCTTCCATAAAATCCATTTCCTTGTTCTCCCATAGAATACCACTAAGATCGATTAAAATACCAAAAAACATTGAATCCAATCAAGTTTGCTCTGGATCCAGATCCTTCATGTGAAAAAAGAACGAAAATCTAATATTCATAGATTTTCGTTCTTCCAATTTTATTCAACGGTTACAGATTTTGCCAAGTTCCTCGGCTTATCGACGTCATTCCCTCTTTCAATGGATGTGTAGTATGCAAACAATTGCATGGGAAGCACACTCAAAATTGGCATGAGCGTAGATCTTGTTTTCGGCAATCGAATCACCACATCGGCAATTTCATCCACCTCTTTCGCATCTTCCGCCACGATGGCAACCACATAGGCACCACGCGCCTTGACTTCTTTCATATTCGAAAGTGTCTTCTCGTAAACGTGGCTCTGTGTTGCCAAGCAGAACACCAAGGTTCCTTCTTCTATCAAAGCGATAGTACCATGCTTCATTTCACCCGCCGCAATGGCAAATGAATTGATATAAGAAATTTCCTTCAATTTCAAGGATCCCTCTAAAGCAATATCGGAGTCCATTCCACGTCCAAGGAAAAGAACCTTATCTTTATGAAAATGCTGATTGGCTAAATTTGAAAGATCTTCTTTTGTATTTAAAACCTCTTGAATTTGTTCAGGCAATCGTTTCAAGTCCTCAATCACCGACTGAATTTCTTCTGGATCCATAACACCTTTCAGCTCAGCAAATCGCAGAGCCATCAACTGGAATGCCATCAATTGCGTAGTAAATGCTTTTGTAGATGCCACCGCGATTTCAGGACCCGCCCAAGTATACATGACATCGTCAGATTCCCGCGCAACTGAGCTGCCAACAACATTACATACAGACAAAACACGAGCACCTCGACGTTTTGCTTCCCGCAAGGCCGCCAAGGTATCCAAGGTTTCACCCGATTGACTGCATGCGATAAAGAGCGTATGTTCATTCACAAAAAGGTCGCGATAGCGAAACTCGCTGGCAACATCAACCGTTACCGGAATCTTTGCGTAGCGTTCGATCAAGCCTTTGCCGATCAAACCTGCATGATAAGCTGTGCCGCAGGCAACAATTACAACTTCCTTGATTTGTTTAAAATCCTCAGCTGTCATCGTCAAGCCTTCCAAGTGAAGACTTCCATCTGCCGACAAGCGCTGTGTCAGCGTTTCTCTCACACCGGTTGGTTGCTCTTCAATTTCTTTCAACATAAAATGCGGATAGCCTTCCTTTTCAGCGGAAGCCAAATCCCAATTCACATGAAAAATTTCTCGATCAACTGGACGGTCAAACTCATCAACGATTGAAATTCCATCACGTTTCAGATCGACCAACTCTCCATTTTCCAAGAAGTACACATCACGTGTATACTTCAAAATAGCCGGAATATCAGAAGCGATAAAGTTCTCATCGACTCCCTTTCCAACGATCAACGGGCTGTCTTTTCGTACCGCAATCAAACGATTTGGTTCCTTTTGGCTCATCACTGCAATGGCATAGGCCCCTTGCAGGCGTTCCATGGCCTTTTGAACCGCGCATTTTAAATCATCGTCATAATAATGCGCAATTAAATGCGCAATTACTTCAGAATCTGTTTCCGATCGAAATTCGATCTTGTGGGTTTCTTGGAGCCACTTCTTGATGTCCATGTAATTCTCAATGATCCCGTTGTGAACAACGGCGATCTCCTGGGTTTCACTGGTATGGGGATGTGAGTTTTGATCCGATGGCGCACCATGTGTCGCCCACCTTGTATGTCCAATTCCCATTTGCCCCTGGATCGGTGAATGCTCAATCACACCGGCAAGATTTGCAAGGCGACCGGCACGTTTCTCCACTTGTATGTGTTGATTCGCGAAGATCGCTACCCCGGCTGAGTCATATCCCCGATATTCCAATCGGCTTAGCCCTTCCAATAAAACCTCTGTTGCTTGCTTATTTCCAATATACCCTACGATTCCGCACATTTTGTATTTTCCTCCAGTCCAAAATTTTGTGGGCCGGACAGCTGTCTTTTTTCCCTGCTATTGTCCCCAGGGTCACCCCTGATATTTGTCGCAGTTCTATAGATGAAAAAACAGAAAACACCCCGAGGTACCCGCCGAAATTCGAATGTCCTCGTCCTCGTCAACATCAAATGATGTTCAGGCGCTTTGTTGGCGTGTGCTTGTAATCTACTTTATAAATCCCTCCCCACCTAATGAATTCGGTCTCTTACACTGTTCAAATTGACCCTCTTTGCTCTACATATAAAAAAATGGAGATCCGAAGACCTCCATCTATTGTACTATTTTCCTAGGCGTGTTTCAATGAGTTTTACTAGATCCGCCGCCATTTTTCGCATTTCTATCTCATCTTTACCTTCTAGCATGACACGAACCAAAGGTTCCGTACCCGATGGCCGAATAACAACGCGTCCTTCTCCATGGAAATGCGCTTCAATCTCAGCAATACGCTTGGCAACTTCCTCATCTTCCATATATGCGTGCTTATTCTGATTGCTAACAATCGCATTTAAAAGTACCTGTGGGTACTTGGTTAAAGAATTCGCCAATTCGGAAGCGGTTAAGCCGGATTTCACAATCGCTTCCGAAAGCTTTATCGCTGACAACAAGCCGTCACCCGTTGTATTATGCTCAAGGAAGATAATGTGACCAGACTGCTCACCACCCAATGCATAGTCACCAGCTCGCATGGCTTCTAGTACATATCGATCCCCAACCTTGGTCTGAACAAAATCAATTCCCTCAGCATCCAAGAAGTGGTTTAAGCCCAAATTCGCCATAATCGTGCCCACTACCATATTGTTCTTCAACTTGCCCTGTTCTTTCAATGAACGCGCGCAAATTGCTAAAACGTGATCCCCGTCAATTAAATTTCCATGTTCATCAACACCCATTAATCGATCGGCGTCTCCATCAAAAGCAAGTCCGAAATCCGCACCTGATTCCAATACCAGCTCTTGCAAGCCATCAGGATGGGTTGATCCACACTCCACATTGATATTCAATCCGTTTGGTGAGTGATTGATCACAATCGCCTCTGCACCCAATCTTTCAAAGATTGCTGGAGCGGCTTGATAGCTTGCGCCATTTCCACAATCCAAAACGACTTTAACACCCTTTAAGGAAATGTCCGATGCATTTTCCAAGAAGTCCAGGTACTCACCCACGCCATTACGAACCGCAATGCGTTGTCCCACATCTCGTCCAATTGGTCGATAGCTAATTCCCTCTTCACTTGCAATAATCGCCTCAATCTCATCTTCCATTTCATCGGTAAGTTTGAATCCGTTGCGGTTGAAAAATTTAATTCCGTTAAATTCAACCGGATTATGAGAAGCTGAAATCACAACACCTGCATCCGCTTCATATTCTCGTGTTAAAAATGCAACGGCAGGTGTTGGTACCACGCCTACACACAAGGCATCAGAACCAACTGAACAGATCCCCGCAACAAGTGCTGCTTCCAATAAATCACAGGAGCGACGCGTGTCCATCCCAACAATGACTTTCCCTTGTTTTACACCCTTTGTAATCACATAGGTCGCAACTCGGCCCAATTGAAAAGCCAATTCCGGTGTCAGCTCAGAATTTGCCACACCACGCACACCATCTGTTCCAAATAATCTTGCCATCTTGTTAGTTCCTCCTTGGAGTCTTAATTAGTTTTATTAGTATTCCCAGCGATAAAACCAGGAAAAACGGTATCAACCAAAATCCAACAGCAGCACCGCTGCGCTGAGTGATGGTCCCCACAAGAAATTCTCCTGCCATCCGCACAATAGCAGCCACCATATTCACAGCTCCTATGACACGCATGGAGTTATCTGGATATTGTTCATTCATCACCAACATTAAGGTCGGAATGCAGATCGAAGCAAATAAACCTGAAAAAGCAATCATAAATGCACTGATCGCAGGAATCAAAAGACCAATAGCGATACTGGTGATCATTAGCCCCATAAACAAGGCAGCAATCTTTTTATAAGAAAATCGATCAATAAAAACACTTCCACCAAGTCGCCCGATTGTTAAAAAGACAAAGAACAAGGCTGCCATCTTTGACGCACTTCCTTGAGGCATAGACAAAGCGAATTTCATATAGTTTGGAAACCAATTGATTAGCGCCAATTCCGCCGTTAAATAAAAGCCGAATACCCCAGCCAACATCCAAAAATTCATTTCTTTCCAAAATCCACGACCAGCATTTGCTTGCCTTGCCGCATGATCTGAAACAGGAAATTTGGTTACTGTTAAAAAAAGAACCGCCACTCCAATAATCATTCCAATCATAAGATAGGCGCTTTGCCAGCCGCTTTTCGGGATCAGATCGCCCATCCAGAGAAGCGCGATACTCGCCCCCACTCCATAGGCAAAATGAATAATCGACATGGCTCGACCTGGCCGCTTTAACCCCAGAGCTGGAACTGCTGTATTGACCGCGACAGCAATGGAAGAAGCCCCCAAGCCAGTGAAGGCATAAAATACAACAAACATAAGTGGGCTTGATACCCACTGCAAGCCTAAAATTGCAACCCCGTAAAAACCAAGACTAAGAATTGCTAATCCTTTATTTCCAATTCGTGCGCAAAGTTCACCGGCTACCAAACTGGATACCAACATCACAGCGCTTAATAGTCCATTCACCCCACCCATAAATGTATCACTTAAAGCAAAGGTTAACTTGAATTGCGGAAGAAAAACACCCCTTGTCCCATTTACAAAGGAATGAACAAAGAATGCAAATGTAATGGCAATAAATGCCAATTTAGTCGATTTTTTCATAAATAATACCTTTCTGCACCAGAGTAAAGACACTTAAGCAAATGGCCAGAGAGAAGGGAATAACAAACATGGCCACTTGAATGCCGAAGCTGTCACTGATCCGGCCGAGAGCCAAATGCATAACGAAAACGATGGAACCCGATAATCCAGTAATCAAACCGACTGCTCTTTGGGTTTGATTTTTAATCTTATAGCTGATGGTTACCAGCATGGTCGGATAATTAATAGAGAAAAACAATCCAGACAGAGGTAAGAGCCACACGCCGTTTTTGCCAAGCAACAAACCCGCTGTTACCATGATGATTACGATAATTTGGGTAACCTGAACCATATGAAACTGATTGAAACGTTCCAAAAAACGACTCCCAATAATACGGCCGATGGAAACACTAATTAAAAATCCAGCAGCCAATAAAGAAGCAATTCCTGTATCCATTTGATAAGCTTGATGGTAATAGTAAATACTCCAAGAAATAAGTCCTGCTTCTGCCGACACAAAGAATCCAAATATTACAATATATGCATAAATAATCGGCTGCCGTAAAAGGCCCGGTCCTTTTTCTACGCCCTTGCTGATCGGGATCTCTGGATATTCGCTTTTCTGATTCACCAATATTCCAACTACGAGTAGTAGTGCGATTGCATAGTAAGGTGTTTTCCAATAAACACCAGTTCCTAAGACCCAGCCAAAAACAACGGTACAGGTTGAAGCAACAATCCCATACATGCAATGCGTCCAATTCATATAGTAAGCATGATTGGCTATGGGGAGCTGCGGAATAATGGTGTTGATGGCATAAAGGACCAATGCACAGCCTATGCTGAGAAAGGTGTAAAAAGCGAGTACCATTGTGAAACTAGAGGCAAACCGCAACAAAACAATTGATAAGATTTGAATGGAAAATCCCATTCGAATTAAAAATCGATATCCCTTGCGCTCTGCAATAATTGCCGCTGAAAGCATTGCGATTAAAAAAGACAGACTGGCTAAGGAGCTAATCAACCCCAATTGGGTATCCGTCACCTGGTATTGTGCTTTTATAAAAGGCAAAAACACACCACGGGTACTGTCCGGCACCGCAAATAAACACATGAATAGAAAACTTAAGTAAATTAATCGTCGCTCCCGTTGTCCCATATTATCCTCCTACAACAGTTGAATTATAGCACAAGCAGCATAAAAAATCACCCGGCAAATACCGGGTGATCCCATAAATTTACAAGCATAGATGCAATTTTGCAAGATCTTGCATTTTTTTAGATCCACTGTCTTTCAAAACCATTGCCATCCACTTCCGTCGCCTCAGTAACAGCCATAAAAGCATTTTCATCTTTTTGCCTGACAATTTCACGCAAGGTGCACATTTGAGCACTGGATACAGTCGTGTAGATCACGGTTTTTTCTTCTCGTGAATATCCGCCATTTCCTTTCAAAAATGTCATCCCCCGATTCAGCTTAAGTTGAATCGACTGAGCAATGGCATCTGTTTCATCCGAAATGATCATTACGGTCTTCTCTCGATTGGTCCCCTTCCGTACGCGGTCCATCACTTGATAGGAAATAAACAAGGCAACCAAGGTATACATAGCCGAACGAAGATCAAATATAAACGTTGAAATGAGGATCAGAATCCCATTCAAGCCCATTAAGACTGTTCCGATTTCTATATTTCGCTTTTTCTTAATCATAGCGGCAATGATATCAAATCCACCTTGACTCATCTTATGTCGAAAAAGCAAACCCATTCCGATTCCATTAATCGCTCCACCAATAATTGCCATCAGCAAGGGGTCTTCAATCTGCACCGCACCCCGCAGTGGATTGGTCAAACTCAATAGCAAAGAAAATAAAGTGACTGAAATGATTGTGTTCCGGATGAATTCTCCGTCGATCTTCCTCGCACCGATCAAGAATAAGGGAAGATTCAAAACAAAGACCGTGATTGCAGTCGGTATATCAAATAAATACTCCATTAAGATGGAGATACCGCTCAATCCACCGCTTAAGAAATGATTTGGAATATAAAACATATTAAAAGCAATGGCACAAATTAGATTTGCACTCACTTGAATACCTACTTGAACGAGCACGGGTGGAATCGTAATTTTCTTATGAATAAGTTGCTTGGTAGCAATCATATTTTCTCCTTCTTTCTTGTTTTTCATACTCATTATACAAGCTTCACTAACAATTTCAACCGGTTATTTTCGAGAGATTGTCTTGCAAGACTCGGAGAAAATCTTGCAAATTTATGTAGGTCCTGACAATCGTTTTCCTATGGCTTTTCATCCCAATTCCAGAGAATCCTTCAAGAAAAAGAAGAGAAGTCTTTTAAATTGTTACGAAATATTCATAGACGGCACTCGAATTCGGAATATTTCTTGCATTTTTGCGGTGATTTTGCATGAAATGAAATTCTTCTTGCATTTTAGCTCTATTTCTCCCATTTTCTCTTTGAACTAGCTGTATTTTTCTTGATTCCTTGATATAATCAGGAAAGAAGACTTAGGAAAGAAGGGAAAATAATGAATCAATATGGTTACATCAAAACTGCTGTCTCCTCGCCGAAGTTGCGAGTGGCTGACCCCTATTATAATGCTGAAGAAATAATCTCTTGCGCGAAAGAAGCGGGAAAAAATCAAGCGCAAATCCTTGTGTTTCCCGAATTGTCCATTACGGGCTATACTTGCGGTGACCTCTTTCATCAAGACCCTTTGCTAGACGCTGCTCTACAAGCGCTTCAGCGAATTCGAACAGCATCTGAAGATTTGGATACGATTCTAATTGTTGGCATCCCCTTGCGCATCAAAAATGAATTGTACAATTGTGGTGCCGTCCTTCAACATGGACGCCTCTTGGGCATTGTTCCCAAAATCCATTTGCCAAACTATCGTGAGTTTTATGAAAAACGATGGTTTCATAGTGGATCAAAGTTACTAGACCGGGTCACATCGATCCCCTTGTTCGGTGAGGACGTACCTTTCGGTTCACTCCTCTTCCATTCCCCAGACTTGCACTTTACCCTAGGTTTGGAGATCTGTGAGGATCTTTGGTCACCCACGTCTCCAAGTATCCAGCACGCACTGAATGGCGCACAAATTATCGCAAACCTCTCGGCAAGCAACGGCCTTGTAGCCAAAACAGAAGACCGACATCAACTTGTCAGCCAGCAAAGCGACAAGCTGGCCTGTGCCTACCTATACGCTTCTGCTGGTGTACATGAATCCACTACTGATTTGGTCTTTGACGGTGATTTAATGATTTATGAAAACGGCACACAAATCAAAGAAGGGAAGCGATTTTGTCGAACTAGCCAGATCATCTATGGTGATATCGACCTGCAGCGACTAAATGCAGAGCGTAAGATAAACAACACCTTCTCCGATGCCGAAACAGCAGACACTCACTATCAGTTTGTTGAATTAAAAGCCTTCAAGCGTCGTTCTACAACCCTGGATCGGGTAATCGAACCCAATCCATTTATTCCAAACAATCCAGCCGTCGTTAAAAGACGCTGCGAAGAAATTTTCCAAATCCAAGCGGCAGGACTTGCCAAACGCATGGAACATACGAGATTGGGTAAAATCGTCGTCGGCATATCCGGTGGACTTGACTCAACCCTAGCCATACTGGTTGCCGCAGAAGCCTTTGATCTGCTGAATATCCCAAGAGAAAACATTATAGCTGTAACCATGCCAGGCTTTGGCACATCGACAGATACACATGCCAATGCCCACACCCTGATGAGTGAGTTGGGTGTTACCGCCAGAGAGATATCCATTAAGGCAGCAACAGAACAGCACTTAAAGGATATCGGTCATTCCCTAGACGCTCGAGATGTCACCTACGAAAATGCCCAAGCACGGGAACGTACACAGATATTAATGGACCTATCCAACCAACAGGGCGCCCTGGTACTTGGCACTGGCGACCTATCCGAAGTGGCTCTGGGATGGAGCACCTACAACGGTGACCATATGTCCATGTACAACGTCAATGCCAGCATTCCTAAGACACTCGTCAAGTTTCTGGTCAACTGGTGTGCAGAAAAAACAGATAACCCAGCTGAGGCCATCGTATTGAAAGCCATTGTCGACACACCGATCAGCCCAGAACTTCTACCTCCTGATGAAAATGATAAAATTGCCCAAAAGACAGAAAGTCTGATTGGCCCCTACGAGCTTCATGACTTCTTTTTGTTCTATGTAATGAAATACGGCACCCACCCTGGCAAGCTTCTTTATATGGCCGACAAAGCGTATGCCGGTAAGTATTCGAAAAAAGAGATTCTTCATTGGATGAAAGCCTTCTATCGCCGCTTCTTTATGGCACAGTACAAGCGGTCTTGCATGCCAGACGGCCCAAAGGTTGGAACCGTCAGCCTATCTCCTCGTGGAGATTGGAGGATGCCTAGCGATGCCAGTGGACGGGTATGGCTGGAGATTTGCGACGCGCTGGAAGCTGGCCTGGAGTAGAAGATGAAGCTGCCTAAAAAAAAATCGACCCTTGTTTTTGCCATCATTGGGGCAATCCTAGGCTTGATTCTAATCATGAATTTCTTTTTGTTCCGAGGCATCCGCACCGAGGACATTCAACGCATGCTTGCTGAATTTGGCCCGTGGGCGCCGGTGGTTTATTTGATCCTTTTCACCATCGTCCCCCTCACCTTTTTCCCAGATTCTATTCTAGCCATGGCTGGCGGTATTGCATTTGGTGTGAAAAACGGATTTATTTTAGCCCTTGCCGGAGCTATTTTAGGATCCAGTCTGGCCTTCTTTTTAACACGGACCTTTGGCCGAAAATATCTGAAAAAATATTTGGAGAAAAAAGAGGGTGTCCACACCCTATCCAAACAAATCGAAAGAAAGGGATTTCTTGTCATCCTACTGCTGCGCTTGACACCCATTCCCTTTGACATCATCAGTTACGCTGCCGGTCTTTCCAGCGTCCAGTATCGCGATTTCTTGTTAGCTACCGTTTTGGGCGCTATTCCAGCCATGTTTTCTTATGTCAATTTTGGCGATAAGATCACCGCTATCGGCAGTCAGGACTTCTACTTGTCGATTGGACTACTACTCTTACTTTTACTGATTGGTATTGTCATTCGCCATAAAGTGAATTTTGATGAAATAGGAAATCGAAAGTAAAAATATAAATAGAGCGTATCGTCGATGACGATACGCTCTATTTTCTCTTCATGCAATGCTTCTATCGAAAGTATGGATCTTCTATATCTAAAAAGAACATAGAATGCAATTGATTGCCCGTATGGGCACCTATCACAACGCCCAACTCTCTTGCGGCCAATATTGTTCCCTCATATTTTTCTTTAGCCATTTTCTGCATCTTTTCAGATTCTTCTTTTACATCCGGGGAGTAAACAAAAGCAAATTCTCTATTCGCATGCCCAGCTCCATTGGCACTACAAGTTTCAATTAACTTCTTCAGTAATTTTTTTCGACCACGTACTTGGTCGATCTTCTCTAATTTGCCATCCTTCGTCATATGAAGAATTGGAATCACATTTAACATCGTTCCTACAACTGCCGATGCCTTGCTTAATCGACCGCCACGACAAAGATAATCTAAATTTCCTACGCTAAATATATGTTGTATATGGTCAACATAAAAGTGAACCGCTTCTTCCACCTCGGACTTACTTGCACCCTTTTCCATCAGTTGAATCGCTTTCATCACAATCATGCCTTGACCCAGTGTCGCAGATTTCGAGTCGATAATCGTCAGATCAAAGTCCGGATAGTCCTCCCTGATCTGCTCAGCAACCATAACAGCGGTCTGATAAGTTCCTGAAAGTCCTGACGAAAAAGCAATGTAAATGATTGGTTGGCCAACTTTCGCAAATTCTCGAAAGTAAGCATCAAATTCGTGTATCGGTATTTGAGCGGTCTTAGCAACTTCTCCCGCAGCTAGACTCTGATAGAACTCATCAAGGTCAACCGTACGATCTGCATGCTCATTCCCTCTCCAGTTTACCATCAAGGGCAGTACGGTTACCTCATGTTCACTAATAAACGATTCCGGTAAATCTGCTGCACTATCTGTAATAATTCGATATGACATATTCGCACTCCTTTCAATATATTCTTCTTCATTATACCTGATTTTCCTAAATCTTGTATTAACAAAGAATAAAATTTTCTTATAAAAAAAGATGCCCGATTGGGCATCCTCTTAATTTTCTAGTTGAACAATATTTGCAAGGTAAGCTTCAACCTCGGAAGCAGTCGGCAAATTCATCGCCGTTTCTGCAACAACCTTCATCTCTTTCTGGCTCAATTGCGCAATAATCCAACGCGCATTCAAAACAGAAATCGGGCTCATGGAGAACTCGTCAAGTCCCATGCCCAAAAGCACCGGAATCAATCGTGGATCTCCTGCTACCTCACCACACATACCAACCCAAATTCCTTCTTTGTGTCCAGCTTGGATCACCATGTTCACCAAACGCAACAAAGCAGGATGACAAGGATTGTAAAGATGTGCAATTTTTTCATTCATGCGATCTACCGCTGTTGTGTATTGGATCAAATCATTGGTTCCAATACTAAAGAAATCAACTTCCTTGGCAAGAAGATCCGCAATAACTGCAGTCGCCGGAATCTCAACCATGATTCCGATTTCCATCTTCTCATCAAATTCGATTCCTTCTTCTCGAAGTTTTACTCTTTCTTCCTCAACAATTGCTTTTGCATCTCGCAATTCTTCCACACTTGAAATCATCGGGAACATAACCTTCAGATTTCCAAATGCACTTGCCCGTAATAATGCACGAAGTTGCGTTCTAAAAATATCATCACGATCCAGGCACAAGCGAATTGCTCTATAGCCCAAGAAGGGATTCATTTCTTCTGGCAACGGTAAATAATCAAGCTTTTTATCTCCACCAATGTCCAGTGTACGAATAACAACCGGCTTGCCCTCTAGCCCAGCAACAACTTTCTTATAGGCCTCGAATTGTTCCTCTTCCGTTGGAAGACTGTCTCGATCCATATATAAAAATTCGCTTCGGTAAAGGCCAACACCTTCCGCATCATTTCGTAAAACCGAATCCAAATCTTCTGGCGTGCCAATATTGGCTGCCAATTCAACATGAACACCATCTTTGGAAACACTTTCCTGACCAATCAAAGTTGAAAGGCGAGTTCGGAATGCGTCATACTTGACTCGTTCTGCATTAAATTCTGCAATTTTTTCTTCGTTCGGATTAACAAAGATCACACCTTCGTCGCCGTTAAAAGCAATTACATCGCCAGTAACAACTTGTGACAATACATTTCCTGTCCCTACAACCGCTGGAATTTCCAAGGTTCGCGCCATGATCGCAGAGTGTGACGTACGTCCGCCAATCTCCGTTACAAAACCCAATACCATTTCCTTATCCATTGCCGCTGTATCCGACGGTGTTAAATCATTCGCAACAACAACCACTTTGCTATCAAGATTTGAAAAATCGACCATGTCGATCCCCAATAAATTCTTGGTCACTCGGCCTGCTACGTCCTTCAAATCTGCCGCACGCTCTTTCAGGTATTCATCTTCCATCATTGCAAACATTTGAATAAATGGTGCAACGACCTGCTCAATTGCGTATTCAGCATTAATTTTTTCATTGTTGATCTTATTCTCAACTTGACCAAATACTTCTGGATCATCCAAAACCATTTGGTGAGCTTCGAAGATTTTTGCTTCTTCTTCACCCATTTTTACCAAGGCAATGTCATATAATGCTTGAATTTGAGTACGGCTCTTTTCAATCGCTGATCGCAAGTTCGAAATTTCTGTTTCGGAACTCTCAATCGTTTTCTTTGCGATTTCAATTTCTTCCTCTTTTTTAACAAGCACCTTCCCTACAACAATACCAGGAGATGCTCCAATCCCTTTAACCATCATTGTCCCCCTGAGTAAAACCTGATCAAATTAACGCTTATTCGCCAAATCCTGTTTCGATCAATGCCGCTAGCGCTTTAACTGCCTCTTCTTCACCTTCGCCGTTCGCACGTACAGTGATTTCATCACCCTTCATTGCGCCCATGCTCAAAATACCCATAATGCTTTTTGCGTTATATTCTGTTCCGTCTTTTTCAACTGTTACATCACACGCATAGCTAGACGCTTCTTTAACAAACATGCTAGCAGGACGAGCGTGAAGACCTGTTGCGTTAATCAAAATTACACTTGCTTCTTTCATCAAAAATTCCTCCTAAGTAGTATTCCTTATCAATATATCATAGTTTTTAATTACCCGTAAATAGCATTTTTTAAAGCAAACGTTTACCAAATACAATATTCTTAAAATGTTCATTACGATATCCTAATATTTCCTAAAATATCGACATTTGCTTGGCACTTCGGCGTTTTCCCTTGATAGACTCACCTGCCATCGGGATTCGATCTTTTCTGAATTTCTCCGCCCCAACAAGCAAAGAGTCTTCCAATTTTTCCACCATGGTCATTTTATTCGTTTTGTTCAAGCGAAGAACTTGCACACCTACCGTGTTCCTTGTCTGTTTTGGATTAATCAAGGAGGTATTAAATACCATGGCCCGCGCTTCGGGACCGTGATCCCGATAAACGACTAGATCAAAATCCTTTTCGACTCGCTGCATCCAAATCAATGGGGATCGATCACTGTAAGCCTTCACCAATTTTCGGCGATTATTGACGGTCTGATAGCTTTCCATTGGAACCTTGGCAATTTTCCCCGATTCAAAGGCAAACAACATATATCCCTGATATTTATCGGGTAAAATTGTATAAAGTGCAAATTCTCCCTTGGCGAATTCCAACAAGCTTGGCAAATACTCGCCCATGGCACTTGCTTTGGTATCCGACAATTCATGCAATTTCAATTTGTAGACATTGTTCTTATTGGTGAATACAACCAACTCCTCAATATTTCTTGTCACAAATTCTTGAGCAATTTGATCGTCTTCCTTCAATTTCTGATCACTTGCCATGCGAAGAGATTGTGTCGTGATCTTCTTGACATAACCTTGTTCTGTTACGAACACATTGACATCATAATCGGGAATGCTTTCCTCGATCTTTTTCGCTTCCAAGATTTTCGTTTTTTCAACCAGCTTCGTTCTTCGCTCAGTTCCGTAGGATTTTGTGATTCTCTCCAATTCTTTGGAAATCTTAGTCTTCAAACGTCTTTCTGACTTCAAAGTCTTGTCAATCTCATCGATCGCCTCTGTTAATTGGAAAATTTCTTGGGTACGATTCACCAAATACTCACGGTTCAATTGGCGCAAACGAATATCTGCAACATAATTAGCCTGCAATTCATCAATTCGAAATGCCTGCATCAAACGTGGAACCACCTCAGCCTCGGCTTCTGTTTCTCGAATGATATGAATGGCTTGATCAATATCTAGCAAGAGCCGTTCCAAACCCTGCAAAAGATGAAGCTTTTCCGCTTTTTTCCCTCGCTCAAATTGCAGCTGGCGTTTCATGCATCCCATTCGGAATTGAATCCACTCGGTTAAAATTTCTTTAACACCCATCACCCGAGGTCTGCCATTAATCAAGAGATTGAAGTTACAGGAAAAACTGTCTTCCAGAGGAGTGTAGCGATACAATTGCTGTACGATTTCATCTACATTGGCACCACGTTTCAAATCGATGGCAATACAAAGACCCTTAAGATCCATCTCATCACGAACATCAGAAACCCCTTTGATTTTATTGCTCTTCACCAAATCAATGGTCTTGTCAATAATCGCCTCTACTGTTGTGGTATAGGGAATCTCTTTAATTTCAATGCGTTTTCGGTCTTTCGATAAACTCCATTTTCCTCTCAGCCTGACTCCGCCCCGACCGGTCCGATAGATTTCTTCCATTTCACCGCGATCATAAAGCAGCTCGCCCCCCGTTGAAAAATCAGGTGCGATCAAGGTATCACTAATTGAATGATTGGAATCTTTCATCAAGGCCATGGTCGTTTGGCAAACCTCTTTCAGGTTGAAACTAGGAATATTACTCGCCATTCCCACCGCAATCCCTCGATTTGCATTCACCAAAAGATTGGGATAGGTCGTCGGCAATAAAACCGGTTCCTTCATTTGACCATCGTAATTATCGACAAAATCAACCGAGTCCTTATCGATATCCTTGAAAAGCTCCGCGGCAATTCCCGCTAGTTTTACTTCCGTATATCGACTTGCTGCAAATGCCATATCTCGAGAAGAGTGCTTACCAAAGTTACCCTTGGAATCAACATAAGGGTGCAAAAGAGCATCATAGCCCCTTGTCAATCGCACCATGGTTTCGTAAATCGCCTGATCACCATGGGGATTCAACTTCATGGTTGTTCCTACCACATTGGCAGATTTGGTTCGGTGCCCCTTCAATAATTTCATCTGATACATGGTATATAGTAGCTTTCGATGGGAGGGCTTGAATCCATCGATTTCTGGAATTGCTCTAGATACAATGACACTCATTGCATAGGGCATATAGTTTTCTAATAACGTGTCCGATATTTTTTGTTCTTCTATATATGACTTCATACTTGTCCTCCTAGCTGATATCGATCATTTCTAAATATCGGTCACCATGGGTTTCGATATAGCTCTTACGCCCGGCAAGATCTTCTCCCAAGAGCATTTGAAAATGCGACTCAGTCTTTTCCAAATCTTCCGGCATAACTTGAATCAAACGACGACTCTCAGGATTCATGGTCGTTTGCCACATCATCTCCGGCTCATTTTCACCCAAACCTTTCGATCGTTGCAAGATGTATTTTTCATCACCCAAAGCCTTAATCACTTCCTGCTTTTCTTTTTCATTAAAGGCAAAGTATGTTTTGTGTTTGGTTTCAATCTCAAAAAGCGGGGTTTCAGCGATATAGATTCTTCCTTCTTGAATCAAGGTCGGTGTCAGTCGATAAAACATGGCCAAAATCAAGGTTCGAATTTGATAGCCATCAACATCGGCATCGGTACAAAGAATAATCTTATTCCAGTTCAATTGATCCAAATCAAAGGAGGCCAAATCCTTGTTGTGTTTGCTTTTAATCTCAATCCCACACCCCAAGACCTTAAGCAAATCCATGATAATATCACTCTTAAATATTTTATTATAATCCGCTTTTAAACAATTTAAAATTTTCCCGCGGACTGGCATCAGGGCTTGAAATTCAGCGCTTCTTGCTTGTTTTGTTGCGCCCAGCGCCGAGTCACCTTCCACAATGAAGAGTTCGCGTCTTTCCACATCTTTTGTTCGACAATTCACAAATTTCTTTACACGGTTGTTCATATCTACCGTGCCCGATAATTTTTTTCGAATATTTTTCCGTGTTGTCTCTGCCTTTTCACGGCTCCGTTTATTTACCAAAACCTGTGCAACGATCTTCTCTGCATCCAAGGGGTTTTCGATAAAATAAATCTCGAGTTGTTCTTTAACAATCATGGTAATAAATTCTTGCACAAACCGATTGGTAATCGACTTTTTGGTTTGATTCTCATAACTGGTTATGGTCGAAAAGGAATTACACACCAAAACCAAGCTGTCTTGTATATCAATAAAAAGAATTTTCTTTTCATTCTTTGTATACTTGGTCTGCTTTTTAATTTCTCGATCAATCGCCGTCACAAAAGCAGAACGAATTGCCTTGTCCGGCGATCCTCCATGCTCCAAATGACTGGAGTTATGGTAATATTCCAACATGTTAATATGGTTGTTGAATAAAAAGGCAATCTCAGCTTTTACCCGATATTCAGGCCGATCTTCGCGGTCTTTGCCTTTTCCCTCTTTTTGGAAATAAAAAATATTGGTGAATTCTTTAAATTCGGATACCTCTTTGACATAATCGACAATTCCTTGCTGATAATAATACTCAAAAGCCTCCCCTGTCTCTTCATCCTCTAGGATGAATTTCAATCCAGGATTGACAACAGACTGGCGACGCAAAACTTCTTGATAGTAGCCAAGGGGAATCTTGATGTCCGTAAAGACCTCTAAATCCGGTCGCCATGTAAATGACGAACCCGTCTTACGGCTTGAAATAGCTTCCTTTTTTAGTCCGCCGACATTCTCACCCTTTTCAAAATGCAAGGTGTAACGCGTTCCATCTCGCTGAACCTCTACATCCATATATTCCGAACTGTATTGAGTTGCGCAAAGTCCAAGGCCGTTCAAGCCGAGACTATATTGATAATTTGCATCGGAAGAATGGCTGTACTTTCCCCCTGCATATAGCTCGCAGAATACCAATTCCCAGTTGAATTTTCCTTCATTCTTGTTGAAGTCAACAGGACAACCTCGCCCCTGATCCTTAACGGTTATGGATCGATCCTGGTGGCGAACCACCAATATTTCCTGACCAAAACCCTCACGAGCCTCGTCAATTGAGTTGGAGAGTATCTCAAAAAACGAGTGCGAACATCCCTCTAATCCGTCAGAGCCAAAGATTACAGATGGACGTTTCCGCACTCGATCCGCGCCTTTCAACGAGGAAATACTTTCATTGTTATATACTTTATTAGCTGTCATTTAATCACCTCAAACTTTTCTATGACCTGATTATATCAATAATTCTATAAGCGAACAAGTATTCTATACAGGCTTGTGGGCAACAATGAACATTGAGACAAAAAAGCATTCATGGTTTTTCGTCTAGCTTTTCATGTGTCGCTGCCCGCAAAGCGGGCGTGTGGGCGGTTGACAGACGCATACTTTTATTCCCGACTTGTAAGCATACCCCTATGGCTGACTTGTGTGACCCACACATGGCCAGCAGGTAATCAGTGACTCATAGTGTAGCACAATGTGTCGAAAAACCATTAAGTCGCTTATAGCCCCTAGTGAAGGCAAATGCAGCATCCTCGAATTTGTGAGCGTCATACATAGCCGACAGTCGTTTATGGTCTCTCCTAAGGGTGTGAGTATGCCATCAAATATTCCGATTGCTCCATGCAGGTTTTGACTGATAAAATTGGTCTGCTGTGCTATGATAAAAAGAAAAGGAGACTTTCATAATGAGATGGAATCTAGATGCATTATATACAGGTTTTGATGATCCAGCCTATAAAAAAGATCATAAAGAATTGGCCCAATCGATTAACGCATGGACAGATTGGAGTGCTGCATTAAAACCTGATTCACCATCGGAACCAACACTTATGCAATACTTGGCCTATGAAGACAAGGTTGCAAACCTCGCCAGTCAATTGCTGAATTATTGTTATCTGACTTTGAGCGTTGATGTCAATCACAGTTTGGCACAAAAACAGGTTGATCAATTACAAACCCTTTTAACAGAGCTTACCCTGCCGAGTGTTCAATTCAAGCGTTGGATGAAGGCGAAATGGCCTGTCGCGCTGCCGAAATTTTCAGCAGAAGAACTCACAGCTCACAGCTACCACTTGCAAGAAGTCTATGAAGCATCGCAATATATGCTGGAAGATGCGCAGGAAGTTTTGCTTTCCAAGCTGGCCTTGACCGGTTCCAATGCTTGGACACAATTACACGGTAACCTCACTGCAAATCTCATGGTGGATTTTGAAGATCCCGAAAAGGACTCTGTTCCCCTATCCGTTGCCAGAAACCTCGCTTATGATCCCGATCCTTCGGTACGAAAAGTCGGCTACCAAGCGGAACTGAAAAGCTATAAGAAAATCGAGCACAGTGCTGCCGCAGCCTTAAATAGCATCAAGGGAGAAGTGCTTTCCGTTTGCTCCATGCGTGGTTTTCAATCACCTTTGGACGAAACCTTATTTGTTTCCCGCATGGATCAAAAAACCCTTGCCACCATGATTGAAGTCATGGAATCCTACCTACCTGTCTTCCGCAGCTACCTAAAACGAAAGGGTGAAATACTCGGTCATTCCAAAGGCCTGCCCTTTTATGATCTTTTTGCTCCAATGGGTGAAAGTTCAAAAACGTTTACTTTCGAGGAAGCCGAAAGTTATATTACAGAAAACTTCAGTTCCTTCAGTGAAGATTTATCTTCCTTTGCGGGCCGCGCCTTCCAAGAAAACTGGATTGATGCTCAACCGAGAGCCGGAAAATCTGGTGGAGCATTTTGCGCCAGCATTCATCCCATCGGAGAATCCCGAATCATGTCCAACTTTACAGGCACTTTCAGTGATGTAATTACACTGGCACATGAACTTGGTCATGGTTTTCATTCCCATGTTTTGATGAACGAATCCATACTCAATGCAGATTACCCTATGCCTTTGGCTGAAACCGCATCGATCTTCTCAGAGACTATCGTTATGCAATCTGCATTGAAAGAAGCAAGCGAAAAAGAAAAGTTAATGCTCTTAGAATCCAGTCTTCAGGATGCGACTCAAGTCATTGTCGATATTTTAAGCCGTTTCTACTTTGAAGATGCAGTCTTTGCAAAACGACCATCGGGTCCTTTATCCGTTTCCGAACTCAATGAAATCATGCTAGACGCACAAAGCCGAACCTATGGAGAGGCACTTTCTGAAGAAAAACATCCAGCTATGTGGATTAACAAGTCCCATTACTATGAAGCTGGCATGAATTATTACAACTTCCCATACGCATTTGGTCTCTTGTTCGCCAAAGGGCTGTATCGAAAATCGCTAGATATGGGACCAGCCTTTGTTGATCAATATGTTCAACTGCTTCGACTTACCGGCCAGGAATCAGTGTACGACGTACCTGCTTCCATCGGTATCGATCTTCATGATCCGGAGTTCTGGATCGGTTCCCTTGAAATTCTTAAGGCTGATGTTGACGAATTCCTTGCTTTAACAGCAAAATAAACAAAAAAATCTCCAAGATAAATCCTTGAAGATTCTTATGAATACAAAGGTGCAGGCCTCTTCAAGACGGAGAGGCCTGCACCTTATTTATTTAAAATTCTGCTATGGCTATCCAATCGATCAAATCGGCTTTCATTGTCGCTTGCAAATCATCTTCTGTCTCCAGCTCTGCCAGCTGATTGCAAATGGCATCCTTCTCGAAACTAATCCCTTTTATTGCTAAAGAACAAGAACGAACAAAGCCAACATCCATGGCATCCGAATAGAAAACGCCGTTCTCAATGTTACCAGACTTTAATTGAACATTAAAATCGACAAGCCCCCAAGGGAATTTTTTCTCTAGTGCAAGGTCAAATTTTGGTGTCTCTCCAAATCGCCATTCCCACGACGCATACTTTGCTTCAATCTCGGCCTTTCTGTTCTCTGCAATCTCAATGCTCTCCAAACTTTCTTGACCGTATACCTGAAGAAAAGCAGTTTTCAATGCATCTTTTAATAGCCCTAAGGTGATTTCAGGGTTCTCTACTTTTAAGTTAGTTACCCGCGAACGGACTGAATCGATTCCCTTCGACTGAATCTTCAATTTCGAAACCTGCAAATAGGTCATCAAATGATCCAGATCCACATCAAACATCAAGGTTCCGTGATGATAGGCCATGGTCTTTCCAAAATAGAAAGCATTCCCCGAAAACTTTTTTCCATTGACGAGCAAATCATTCCGTCCAGAAAACTCAGCTTCAATGCCCAAAAGCTTTAGGCCGTCCACAATTACTTGCAATTGCTTGTTAAGATTATAGAGCTTTTTCCCAACAACAAAGGTGAAATTCAGATTTCCAGCATCATGAAAAACCGCTCCGCCACCAGACAATCTCCGTGCCAATTTGCCACCGGCTTCTTCAAGCATCTCGGTTCGGCATTCTTTCCATGGATTCTGATTACGGCCAATAACAACCGTTTTTTCATTCTGCCATAGATACAAACAGATTTCATCCTCGCCCACCTGCTCCAATAAAGCTTCTTCCAGTGCCAGGTTTTCAAAAGGATCCATGGTTAAACTTTCATAGTAACGACACTTCATTTTCTTTTTGTCCTCCGTTGTCTGCTCATTTCAAATCCAATAACAGCCGCTGCCGCTTCCGCTGAAATGGACTGCGAAAACTCTCGACCATAAGGAATTTGCAACAATCGATCGCAATGGCTTAAGAAAGAACGCGTAACACCACGTTTTTCTCCCCCAATAAATAAAAATACATTCCCCGTTAAATCGACTTCATAAAGATCTTCAGCATCTGTATTCGAAGTTGCAAAGACCTCGAATCCATTGGCTTGGAAAAAGCTTGCCGCTTCCTCTGCCGTTTCCATCACACTCATGGCAATTCGTTCCGTTGCTCCAGCCGACGAGCGCGCCACAATGGTTGTAGAATCCATCCAGTTTCTTGGTCGCACAATCAATCCATCGCATCCAGCGGCATACAAGCTTCGCACGGCAAATCCAAAGTTATAGGGATCTTCAATCCCGTCAATCATGGCAATAAAGCAATTCTTTTTCCCTTTGATCATCTTTTCAATGGGCATAAAGGAGCGCGCACTTGCCGTTGCAACGATGCCTCCATGAGAATTCCCCGTTGCCCGTTCCGCCAGTTTTTCTCCAGAAACATATTCAACTGGAATACTCTTCTGTTTGGCCAATTTTAATACCTTTCGAAATTTATCTCTTCTTTTGTTTTTATTAATCCAAATCGATGAAATGGTTCGTGACCTAGATTCCAATACCGCCTCAATCGAGACCTTGCCTTCTAAAATTTGCATACGATTATCCTCAATTCTTACTTTCGTTTATTTCGTTCTTTAAGATTTTATTATATAATATCACATAGACAGCTATCATGAGGAGGGAATTTTAATGAAAAAAGAATACCGCAATTTAATGACCAATCCCGACAAAGACGTCTTTATCCCGCTAGGACCTTCGGTTCTTAACGCCATGTTGATGAGTAAAGTCAGCAGACAAAAGGAAGGCTTTCGCGATGATTTGATTCATATGGTGGAAGATGATCTTGTGAATTTGCCCAAACAAGACGTTCTTTCGCAGTTTAAAAAATCTTTTGTCGTTGCTAACGGATTTATGGAAAAATGGGGTGTCAATTATGGACACTCTTCGATTAAGGAACTTGATCACATCCAAATGTGCTTGGAAAACCGAAGCCGTTGGTTTACAGAGATCATAGAAACCCTTCATAACAATCAATATTGGTCATACATTGAGTATTCTTTGCGTTATAATCCGCCCAAAGATTTTATCATTCCATCAGAGCTGGATCAGAAGCCTGAACTCAAAGAGGCCTATGTCGACTTCTGCCGCTATACATTCAAGGAATATGAAAAATTGCAAGAAGAATTTCAAATCCTACTCGCAGAGCGCTATCCTGATAAAAGTGAATCTGATATCAAAAAACTCGCTTTTGAAAATGCACGAAATGTCCTTCCGCTTGCTACCAAAGCCAATATGGGACTTGCCGTTAATCTTCGTGCCTTCTGTGATGGATTGTCCGAATTGCTCTGCCACGAGAAATACTCGTCAGAGATTTCAGAAACAGCGACGCTGATGAAGGAAGAAGGAGAAATCGTCTCTCCTGGCATGGTTCGCCATGCTGATCCAACCCCCTACCTTCAGTCTTATGTCGATAATTTCTATCAGCCGATTGAAGTGGCGGCAGAGAAAAAAAGAAAGATCTATGCTCATCCTCTTGTGAACGTAACCGGTGAGTTTGATACTCATCGCATAAAGAACTTGCGCGGCGTTGGCGATCTCAGTCTAATGACCCGTTTCTCCAATGTGCCCACAACTTTTTCCGCCATTGGGAAAGATGTTTCTTTGCTGATGAGCGAAGCCTGTCACCATCAATTTATTCGACACCGTACCTTTGACTATTTGACCTATTTGCCAAATGTTGATTTCGGCCTACTTTTACCGCCTGAACTGGTTCAAGACCGAGATCACCCAGTGGCAAAATCCATCGAAAAAAGTTTGATCGCTGTTTATAAACGATCGTGCAGCATTTACGATCAAGCCATGGATGCCGGATTAATCGGTGTTGCTCCCTATGTTGTCATCAACGCCAACATGCGTCAACTTGACTTCTTTGGCAATCTTTTCGCCATGACAAGATTCATCACCTTGCGAACAGAGAAACACGCTCAGGATGAAATTCGATTTATCGCTCATCAATTGGATGATGCCTATCAAGAGATCAATACACTGATCCCGGGATTTCATGTGAATCGACAATTAGACTAGCGGTAAACAACAAAACCATCTGTAAATTACACATCCAAATCGTAGAGAATTTTACTATGGTTTGGATGTTTTTTTATGAAACCAAAATACCCTTCAAAAAAAGATTGAATCCAGCGCTATACCGAATTCAATCCTCTAGTAACCCTTCATCTCTTACTTTCTTTTACAGACTTGGTTCATGACCGTGTTTTAATATAAACTGATCTGTTCCGACGACAAAACCTTGGTCTGCCACCGATGAATCGTCTTCCACTCTTTTGGTCCATGATCCGACCCGCGTAAATATGCTTGCGCGGCCTCTAAATCAAATGCCACGGGCATTCTAGAATGAATCCGCACAATCTCTGGCTCTGCATCCCGGGTCACAATCAATGCCTGCCGCTCTCCAATTGAATTGTATGCAATCAAACCAGCCAAGAAAAAAAGTGAACTTTGCTCGGTTTGAAAACACACCTTTGCTTTGGATCTTTGATCCCATTCGAAGTATGCGGACGCAGGAATAATACAGCGTTGAGCCTGGTGATAACTGCGGTTCCAGACCTCGCTACGCGCATTGATTTGCAGGCCCTTCTCTCTTTTCACACCCCAATGACTATTCTGCAAAGAAAAGGTTGATTCCTTTCTTTGGATATGAGAAATCAAGCGCCCCGGGGTCAATTCTCCCTCTTGTAAAATTTCTTTTTCAGGCACCATCAAACTCTCAAACATTTCTTCTAGCGTTTCTAATGAGACATCCAGTTGGAATCGTCCGCACATGATTCGCTCATCCTTTCAAAATCTTTTTCGCACAGATCCAAATATGCACGTCGAATCTGCATCACCATTGGGTCTTCAGCAGATTGCAAGGCAATGTTGTTGATATGGGAAATCGGTAAAACATCCACCGATGTTCCAGTCATAAATGCCGCTTTCACCCGAAATAACTCTTTAACTTCTATGCTCTCTTCTACAAGCTCAATACCCAGCCTTTCACAGGCTTTAACAACCATTTGCCGCGTAATACCCAATAAGACCTTGTCTCCTGGTGGCGTAAATACGCGATCTCCCTTTACAAAGAAAAGATTGGACCGGGTTCCTTCTGTCAGTTTCCCATCAGAATCCACCAAAGCTGCTTCAAAGGCACCTTGTTGCTTCATCTTAGCCACGATTTTCTTTCGAAATTCCCGAGGATCCGTCTTTGCATGGGGATCTTCTCTCGTTGCCGTCACGGTGATCAATCGAACCCCGCTCTTCACTACTTCCGCACTCGGATAGGCGCTGGGTACAGCAAACACTGCGATTTGCAAATCGGGTTGATAAAACACTTCAATTCGTATGTTTTGATTCTCAATATTCTCTCGCTGAATCAGATTCAAACAATCTGCGCACAAGGTCTTCTCGATTCCATCCGCTTGCTTTAAGGCTTCCTGACAACCCTCATCAGATGAGCCCATTTCGCTAGAAAAAACAAGCTGATGAGATTGAATCAATCGCTTTATATGCTCGCGCAAAAAGAGAGGGGATCCATTTTTCACACGAATGACTTCGTAAATGAATTGCGTCCCCTCTTTTGGAGTTTTTTTCCGTATTTGTTGATATTCATGCTGAAAGATTCCACTATTCATACTGCTCCGCCTCCATTTCATCCCTACTATACCATAAGACGAAGCAAATTTCATGACTATTGTTTAAATGGGTTCTTTAATTTCTCGTAATCGATTTGAAGGAAACGAGAAAACAATTTAACTGGCATTTTTTCTTGTAAGTGATCCAGATACGCCTGCCTGCCCACTTGTTTAAAGAGCTCGGAATACGTCGGATATGCATAGACCATTTGCTGGGTCTGACTGAGTTTTAATCCAAACTGTTTATAGATCCCTACCTCATGGATCAGTTCGCCTGCACGCTCTCCAAAAATATGGGCACCCAAAATATGATTGTGCTGATCCACAATCACCTTCATCATCCCTTTTTCCTTCCCTTCTGATTTCGCTCGATCCACTTGATGATACGGGATCCGATAAACCTGAATCTTTTCTCCATATCTCGTCCGCGCTTCCATCTCAGTCAATCCAAGGTGGGCAAATTCCGGATCGGAAAAAATCACCCAAGAAAGATTTTCGCGTTCATAGTTTGATTGAACTGGCAAAATTGCATTCATTGCCGCTAAAATCCCGGTATGCTCCGCCATATGACTGAAACCATACTCTCCCAGTACATCACCCGCGGCATAAATATGCGGCATCTTCGTTTGAAGCTTTGTATTTAAAATTAAACGCCCAGCTTCATTGAGCAAGCCCATGTTGGTCAACCCCAAATCCGATGTATTGGGCGCCTTCCCGCTTGCGATCAGAATCGAAGCCGCTTGATATGTTTTCCCTTTTGAATCTTTCAATGTCCAATCACCAGATTCTCCCTCAACCGACCGAATATGGGTTTTGGGATGAAAATGAAGGCCCTCGGTTTCAAGCTCTTCTAAAAGAATGGCCGCCAGTTCTTGATCTTCATGAGGTAAAATCAAAGAATGCCTACTGAATAATTCCACCTGGGTTCCAAATCGTTGAAAGGCTTGTGCGATTTCCACACCTACGCTTCCCGCGCCAATTATGGCCATAGACTTCGGATTCTCTGTAATTTGAAAGATTGAACGGTGAGTATGGTACTCTTTTAACCCCTCAATCTTTGGAATGCTTTGATGAGACCCCGTCGCAATCACAAATTTATCCCCATACAAAACCGTATCGCCAACCGTGATTCGATTGACTTCTACAAATTTTGCCTGGCCTTGATAGGTATCGATTCCCAACTTTGAAAAAGCCTCTGGCGTTTCCTCTTCATACACTCGCTTCACGGTATCGCTTACCAGTTTCATGGCCTGAGAAAAGTCATACTGAAGATTCTCTGCACCTTGAATCCCGTAGGTTTCCAAGTTCTTTGCAAATTGCCAAGCCCTCGAAATTCGGATCATGGTCTTACTTGGAATGCAACCGTAGTGGGTGCAGTCACCACCAAATAGTTCTCGTTCCACCATTGCGACTCGTTTGCCAAGTCCAATCCCAACGGTTGCAGCTGCCATCCCTGCGGCCCCTGCACCGATAACAATCAAATCATACCTTTTTTCCATATGAAAACCTCCTTTCAGTCTTATTATCTTTGTACCCGAAAGAAGGCCTTACTTGTCGAGATATTTACTTGCTTCCCGAATTGTCAGTCCGGAAAAATCGCCTGCTGATAAAATCATTTTAACTTGATCGGGATTGCCTTTGGATGCTTGGCGAAGAATCCACCCAATGGCTTTTCGAATAAAGAATTCTTTATCATTTTGATTCTCTAGACAATATCGTTTTAATCGATCAAAATCCATATCATCTCGATATTTCAATTGAAAAAGAATCGCAGTTCGCTTAAGCCAAAAATTTTCACTCTCAATCCATTGATCCGGATACCGAGTCATCAACTCTGGCTTGCCCAGCAAAATGCCACCGAGTACCGCCGAAGCTAACATATCCACCGTATCCCACCAGGATTTGCTTAAAATCAAATCGATCAACATTGGAATATGGCTCTCATCTAATTCTTTTTGCTTCAAGCGCAAATAATCAATGGCAAGGTACTGATATTCTCGTTCGTCCTCATCCCAGCACGCACGAACAAAAAAGAGATCCAGCGGTTCTGATTTTGCGCTCATTTTAAGAAAGCATTTTTTTTGAACACGCCTCCTCTCACCGGCTGGAATTCCATAAAAATCAAATTGCCCCTTCAAATACGCCTTCATTTGCCTTGCTCGATCTGGATTCGCAATCTCTTGAAATTCTTTTTTAAACGGATCTATTTTCATCGTATTCCCCTCTTTTTTTCACATATTGACGAGAAAAAACAGCCGTTGCTAAAAAGGCCACCAATACGCGTGTCAGTAACAAAATATATCCATTTGCCCCAACGGCAGCAAAAAGCAGGGTATCTTCAATCACTGCATGACAAAGCACCAAAAATACGGCAACCAGCAATCGATCTTTTTCATTCATCTCGCCACTTTCCACACTTTGAATAATAACACCAGATCCATAAGAAATTCCAAATAAAATTCCGACCAATAAAGGAAATAATCCATCTTTTCGAATCCCAATTTTATTTCCAAGGGGTTGTAAAACACGAGTAAGGCGATCTAGCCATTGATAATCCTTAAGTACTTGCATAACAATCATCAAGGGAATGATAATTGATGACAATTTCAAAATTGAAAATCCAACACCTAAGAAGGTTTCCCTTAAAAATCCGACTATATTCATGCCACACCTCCCAATAATTGACCCGCAAGAAGACCAACTAGAACCATCATTCCCAATCGCAGCGGCAAAATGATGCGAATAGAAACACCAGTCTGCTTGACAACCGCAGATTCAACAAATAAGGAGTGTGAGAAGCCTAACATCAATGCAAGAACCGTTAATTGCCCACGTGTAAGGGAAATTACAGCAATCGCTCCTAAAGCCGCATAGAGGTTCACCGCATTACCCAAGACCAAGACCAAAGCCGCCTCCCCCGGCAGCCCGAACATTCGCATAATCGGTTCAAACCAATGTGCGATCAATTCCAATCCACCAGACCTTGATAAAACAGCAACAACAAAATAAACCGGGGCAATCACACGGGCCAACATGCCTGTGGTCCGTACACCCATCCAAAACCCTGTCTTTATGCTATTGACCATCCTGCGGCTCCAAAACAAGACCCATTGCAAGATGATCGATACAAATGCCGTCGATTATATATTCACACTTTAAGTGTCCTTCTTTACAAAATCCTTTTTTTTCATAGAGGCGAATAGCCGCTTCATTGTCCGCTCGCACCCGAAGATTGATTTTTCGAATGCCATGCTTGGGTGCCCACAGAAGCAACTGATCTAACAACTTGCCACCAATGCCCTGTCCCCAATGAGATTTTCTCACAGAGATTCCAAACTCTCCTACATGGGCAATCCGTTTTCGAGTGCTTGCATGAAAGTTGAGATTTCCAACGATCTTATCGTTCTCCATTGCCAAATAGAAAACATCTTTTTCCGACTTCTGAGCCTGCTCCAATATTTTTTCTTCGATCTCGATGGTAATTTTCAACTCACCAGGTTCAAAGGTCAGGTTGTCTGATTCTACTGCCACAGCATCAAGATAGGCTATCATGGCCTTTGCGTCATTTATATTTCCTTCACGTATTAACATTTTGCTCCCCTTTTCTTTCAATCGTAGTCATATCAATCAATTCTCTTACCATATAGGATGCCATCAACAATCCAGCTGTTGAGGGAACAAAAGAAGTGCTTCCTGGTGTTTCATGCAATTTTCCCTTCTCCAGTTGAAGGGGACGAATGGGCTTCTCTTTTGAATAAACCACCATATGATTTTTTATTCCTCTTCTTTTTAATTCCTTTCTCATCACCCGGGCAAGTGGACAATTCGATGTCTGATAGAGATCTGCAATCTCTAACTGCTCGGGAAATAATTTGTTTCCCGTTCCCATAGCACTGATAATCGGTATTTCTTTTTCTTTTGCACGGCAAATCAAATCAAGTTTTGAGCTAACCATATCAATCGCGTCAGCGATATAATCAATCTTTTCTTCAAAAAAAGATTCTGCATTTTCAATCGAATATTTCTCTGATCGCACAACAACCTTACATTCCGGGTGGAACAACAAAATTCGTTCTTTCATGGTCTCTACCTTTGATGCATTTATGGTTTCGGTTGTCGCATGGATCTGACGATTTAAATTCGATTCTGCAATCGTATCAAAATCTACCAGAGTCAACTTTCCAACACCGCTTCGCGCCAAAGACTCGGCAATAAAACTACCGACACCTCCAATTCCGTAAATGACAACATGAGCATTGGCTAGGTGGTGCATATTCTCTTTTCCAAGCAACATTTCCAATCGTACAAATTGATTCATACCTTCCTCCATTTCGACAAACGACGATGTACAATCGACATCAATCGACTTTGGCTTTTTATACCTAAATTCACAGGTTCTTTGGGTTGTGCCTTTTCAATACGGGTCACAAGATCCCAAAAGTCATAGATTTTAAACCGTTCCAAACCCGCCTCTACCGCTGCTTCTTCAAGAATCATCACAAATAAATCCTGATAACCTGCATGACGATCCAGTCCATATCGTTTCCAAGCCTTTCCCAATCCCTCTTCAAATATGGCTCGCAACGAATCGGGTTTCATTCCCATCACCCATTGAATCCATTCTGAATCATCCTGGTAAAACGCCAATATCAATTCAAGTAATTTTGCTTCACTTGGCAAGTCTTTAATATAGAATCGATTTCCAAACAAGGAATCTAAGGTACGAATCGTATCAAAATACCCCTGTTGTGTATAAAGTTCCAATTTCTCGCGTCTTACATCCAAGGCATGGCCCAACGGAACTCTTGGATAAATATGCGTCACATTAACACCAGGGTAATCATGAACCACTCGGGTAGCTCCAATTTGAATACAGATAATCTGCTTATAGCCTCTCTCCACCAGCATGCGCACCGGACTATTATCGTAGATCCCTCCGTCGATATATTTCTTTCCCTCAATTTCCACCATTTGAAACAACGGATATGCCGCCGAAGCCAAAATATAATCGCCCAACTCTCCAACCGGAATTTCATCACGAAACTTGACAACCCCTTTTCGATCTGTCACTGAATAGGTAACCAAGCCATAATCGATATCCGATTTTCGGAATCGATCTTCGTCTAGATATCGATCCACTAAATTCCGAAGGGGTGTTGAATCCAAGCCCCGATCATGAATCATTTGCCGAAAGGTTTGAAAGGCTGCTTGTGCCTGCTTCATATTTAATTTTTCATCCCAAAAGATTTCTTGCAAGGCTTGTGGGCATGATAAAATATCTTCAAATTGAATATTTCGCCAAAGATCCTCTGCTTCTTCCATGGCATCCATCACAATCATAGCACCATTCATTGCACCAATTGATGTTCCTGCAACAGCTATAATCGTAATTTTTCTTTCTTTCAAGGCTCTCAATGCGCCAATTTCATAAGCCCCTTTTGCTCCGCCGCCTTCTAATGCTATGGCTTGTTCCATGACCTCATCTCCTCGCAAATATTATACCACGGTATCTTATTTTCTTACTATTTATTATAAAAAAGCGAATGCTTTTTCAGCACTCACCTTCTGCTTGACTTAACCGCATCCATTATTTTCTAAACTCATAAAAAAACACAGACTCCTTTCAAGAATCAATATATTTAGATAATCAACTTTACTAACACCTATCATATTTGGTCCCCTCCTTGGTATTAAGATTCTACTCCTGCTAATCAAATAGCTCGGTGTCATTCTACCCTCATCTACAATTTCACATTTTTTTAATTTCAATGTCATCAAAATTCAGTGATTTTATGTATTCAAGACTGGTCTATACCTTAGCCAAAGACAACACATGCCATAAGACCGAACAACTTCTATTCAACCACTTATTTCTTTTTCTTAATAACTCTTTTTTGTAATGAATTTTCGTTTATACTAATAATGCATAAACTCGAGAAGGAGGAGACGATTTGAAATTTCAATTGCCAACTTATCAAGCACCAAATTTCGAAGAAGAACGATTCGTGAATGCACCTGAATGCACACTTGAAACCGTAAAAAAAGACGGTGTCGCACCAGACAACTATCATGCCCTTTCTGTCTATCCTGAATACTACAAGATTCAAGGAAAATGGTATTTAGCCCATCAAAGCAGGATGGACTGCGTACCTGTCTTTACGGGACAAGGGATTGAGATTGTTGAATTTCGCAATCTAAAAGTTGGGGATCAAGTGGTACTTGGTCGAACCGAAGATGCCTCACAAGGCATTTATCTCCATTCTTCAGGATTCAAAGATTCTGATGAGGCTAACGATGTATTTGCCTTCAGAACCGGACGAAGCCGGGAAACTGCGTATTCGAAAGACTATGATTATTTGTATCAATTACTTGAGTATGAAAAAGAACACGGCTATGTTGTTTGGGTCCTTGGACCTGCCGTTTCATTCGATCATGACGCACGACACGCCGTGGGCTCTTTAGTAGAAAAAGGCTACGTCGATGCTTTATTGGCCGGCAACGCCCTAGCTACTCACGACTTGGAAGGCGCTTTATTGAAAACCGCTTTGGGTCAAGATATTTACACCCAGGTTTCCTATCCAAACGGCCATTACAATCATCTCGACCTGATCAATCGAGTTCGTCGTTCCGGAAGCATTCCAAAATTTATTGAGGAATATAAAATCGACAACGGCATTATTCACGCCTGTGAAAAGCATCAAGTTCCCTACGTACTCGGGGGTTCAATCCGTGATGATGGCCCACTGCCTCCTGTATTCGGCAATGTATATGAAGCACAGGATGCCATGCGTGCCCATACCAGAAAAGCAACGACCGTCATCTGTTTGGCAACGCAATTACACACCATTGCAACAGGCAATATGACTCCAGCTTATACCGAAGTGGATGGGGAAATCCGTCCGGTCTATATTTATTCTGTCGATATTTCAGAATTTGTTGTCAACAAGCTCCGCGATCGCGGCACCTTAGAGGTGACCACCATGGTAACCAATGTACAGGATTTTGTTGTCAACCTTGACCGCAACTTGAAATAAAAAATGAGGTGAAGCCATTCGGCTTCACCTCATTTCTATTTAGACTTCATCTCACGCACCCATTGTTCAGCCATACGAACAGCCGGTACAATTTTTTCAATCGGTGTATACTCTTCCGGACAATGACTTCTACCTTCCACACTCTGAACAAAGAGCATCTCGGTTGGAATAAAAGCTGCAACAATCGCTGCGTCATGCGCTGCACCACTGACAATTCGTTTCGCCTTCACCCCAAGTTTCTCTGCGATTTGATCCATCTGACCAATTAAATCGGAATCTAAATGAATGACTGGGCTTGTACCCACTGGTCTTTTCGACCACGTCACACCCTCAGTCTCTGCAATTCGATCAAAATCTTTCCATAACAACTCATAACTTTCATCAATCTGCTTCTTGTCGAAATCTCGCACTTCAACACTGAATTCCACCGAATCCGGGATAATATTCACCGTATTGGGATGACAATGAATACGACCGACAGTAGCAACCTGAGGCATGGCTTCCCTTCCACGAAGTCGAACACGTTGAATCATGCTTGCAGCTGCAACCATGGAATCTTGACGTTCAGTCATCGGCGTTGCACCCGAATGATTGGACACACCTTCCACCAAAATCATATATCTTTGAAGACCAAAAATACCCTCTACAATTCCTACTTCTAAATCCTCTCTCCAAAGAACAGGCCCCTGCTCCACATGAATTTCTAACATTGCCAAGATTTTAGAAAAATCCATGCTTCCTCGTTCATCATCACGAATAAAGGGCTCCATCAATTCTTGATAGGTTTTTCCATCGTCACGAACCCGGTTTAAAGCCTCTTCCCGTTTGAGATTAACCATGCTGTGGCAACCTACACAAGGCATGCCAAATTGGTTGCCTTCCTCTTCTGCAAAAGCAACAACAACCAGGCCAACCTCTGGTACAATTTTCTCCTCATGGAAATGGCGTAGAATCTCAAGCCCGCTTACGACACCTAAAATACCATCATAATCGCCCCCATTTGGCACCGTATCAATATGGGAGCCAATGATCACATGACGGTCTGACTTTCCTTGTCCAAAGATCAACACATTCCCGTAGGCATCCGTCAATACCGGTAAACCGATTTTTTCCATCTCCATTTCAATGTAATTTCGAGCCTGACGGTCTTCCTTAGAAAAACTATACCTTGTACATCCGTTTCCAGGTGTTTGGTTGAATTGGTGCAAGGCTTGAATATCTTGAAGAATTCTTTCACTTCGTATCATCTATTACCCCTCCCTTGACTATTTGTCTTTTACTATATCATAAGGAAAAACAAAAATAACGCTTTCTTTATTCATATACGCAACAAACCAATTCCTAGTACTTTTTTACTTGATGAAATTCTGTTATGATTATAGTATCACAGCGATGGAGGTCATCAATGTTCGAATCTGAAAATCAAATACGCCGCACAAATATAACTTTTTTGCTGGCATTATTCTTTAGTCAGTTTGTTCCACTTGCACTGCAACTATTACCGCAATTTCAAGGATTTCCCTTACTCTATCATCAACTGCTGTCCTTGTTCCCCTTTATTGTCGTGTACTTTATTGTAGCAAGAAAGAATCCACTTGATGTTTTGCAAATCTCAGCTTTACCGATCCGTTCGACCCTCTTGATCATTCTTTTGGTCTTCATGTCTGGAATTTTCGTTGGCGTATTGACAACCCTAAGCCGTCTAGTTATACCAGAAACAACTTCCAATATCGTCTTTGCCGTTACAAGTGGATCGGAAGACAATTTATTGGCAATGATTATTGGTTTGGCCGTTATGCCTGCGATCTTAGAAGAGATTATATTTCGTGGAATTATCTTGTCCGGTTATCGAGAAGAAAATCTGTTGAAGCTTTCCATTATGAATGGCTTTATGTTCGGTCTTTTTCATCTGAATCTTGATCAGTTTGTTTATGCCTTTGCATTAGGAATCATCTTAACTTATTTAGTTGTCATCACCGGTTCGATTCTAAGCGGTATGTTATTCCATTTTCTCTTTAACCTGTCTACCCCTCTGGTTGTATATTTTTTAAACCACGCAAATACCAGCCCAGAGATATTGGCATATTTCAAGGAAACACCGCCAGTTACCAATTTGACATTCCCCATTATTTTAGAGTTAGCAGCAATTGCTATTTTCAGCATCTTCGCCATCCGGCTGATTCTATCAAAATTAATGCGGATCCATCATTTTGACTCAGATCTTTATCAACGGCGATTCAGTGACCACTACATCACTTGGCCAATCATTGTTGCCGTTCTATTCTTCATTGCTATTCAAATTATTTATTAAAAGATAAAAAACCGCGGAATCTCTTCCGCGGTTTTTCTGCCCTTAATAAACTTTTTCGACCCGATACTCTGCCAAATCGCGTTCCATCTCTACTGCAAATCCATGTTGATAAAGTGAGGCATCAAATGTTGAATCGATCAAAATCCATTCTTCGCGCTCTGCATCATACACTTCATTCCAAGCATGATAAACGTCCTTCGTGTTCGAATACCCCATCACTAACTTAGTCGGTATATTCAGACTTCGAAGCATCGAAGCCATTAATGACGAATAGTCATAGCAAATTCCATTTCCATTTTCAAGTGTAGCTGCATTGTTAGGCAAGTACCCGGTTTGCACAGCTTTAGCCTTGTCATAATCATAGGTAATGTTCTCTATCATATATCGATGAACCGCTTGAACCTTTGCCCAATCGCTTTCAATTCCTTCAGTTAATGCAAGCGCTAACTCAGCCGCCTCGTCTTCTGCATCCCATCGAATACTTTGAACCGATGTTAAATATGGTAGCAACGAATCAAGCTCATCTACTTCTACCGTTTTCATGCCGATGGATCGATACGAATTTCCTGACGTATTTTGATAGATTCCAATTTGATATGTGCCTATGCCTTCATCAATTCCATAAGACTCAAATTCTGCAAATCGGTCATAATCATAAAACTCTGGATTTTGTCCTTCATAGGCAACCATAATTTTAATCGTGTCTGCTTCATAGCGATCATCCAACTTCACTCGAACAACCCCGGTTTCTGCTTGGTCAAAATCATAAACGATCGCCGCATCGGCGAAAGCAAAACCACTCGTACAAATTAAAGACAAAGTCAATAAACTTGCAACTAAAATTTTACGCATTAAAAAAACCTCCATTCGGTAACCGGCTATCTCCCTAAGAAGACCCTTGGTTTTGCGTCCCTGTTTTACAACAGGTTTGCCTTTATCGGTAGACGTTCCTCTTTATCGTGACAATAAAAAAACTCCCTTTCGGCAACTGGCTACCATCACTTTCGCGAAGGTCCTATAGTTTTGCGTCCCAATTTTTCAATTGGTTTGCTAGTATCGTTTGAAGCGTCTCACCAATATTTACTTGTAAATTTATTATACCCTCCTCAACCGGCATTGTAAACATCTGAATGGTAAATTCATGTTAATTTCATATAATAGTAAAAAAATGGGAGAAGCTACAGCTTCTCCCATTCATTAGTTTACTCGGTTTCTTTTTTAAATAGATATCCAAATGTTACCATACTGAACCCTAAAATCAAGGTCAACCATGGGGTTGCTTGTCCTGTGTTTGGCAAGTCTCCATCAGCCAATGGTGTTTCAGTTAATGGAATAATGATCTCAGGTGGTTCAATTGGTGGCGGTGCAGGTGCTTGTACAAATTTTGCAATAATGGTTTTATCATCATCCATCTGAATCTGTCCACCGCTTACATCTGCTCCATCAGGACCAATCCATCCATCAAACACCCATCCACTTCCTGGATCTGCTGTAACATCAACGATTGTTCCTGGAAGATAGTTTTGACTTCCAACAAATGGACTTATTGTTCCATTGCCTTCAATACTGATTTTTAAACGGTTTCGAAGGATTGGTGGTGGCGGTGTCGAGTACTCCTTAAAGACTGCTGTGATCTCCTTATCTTCATCCATCACAACCTGCTCATTATTCACATCACCGATCCATCCATCAAAATACCAACCAGGATCTGCAGAGGTGAAAAGATCAACAACGAGTGCTTCTTCACCTATTGGATATTGATGATCACCTTCATTCGGATCTGTAATCCCACTACCTTGAATATTTACAGTTAAGGTGACCATTTCCACCTCTTCTTCGTTGAATAATGCGGTAATCCAACGGTCTCCATTCATCTCAATCGTTCCATTCGAAACAACTGATCCATGGGTCCCAACCCAATCCACGAAATACCAGCCGGATCCAGCAATTGCATCCAAGTTTACGATTTCGCCAGGTTCATAAGAATGAGAACCTGGAGTTGGGTTTGTTGTTCCATTCCCATCAACTACGATATACAAGGTGTATAATTCTATTTGATCCGGTTCAAATACTGCTGTTGCCCTTGTAGTCTCAAGTACTGTAATACTTGATGTTGCTGTGTTTGCTGAGTCCACAGGACCCAACCATTCAACAAAGTGCCATCCGCTTGCAGGAATTGCAAGCAAGTCAACTACCGTACCTTCTGTTACCAGTTCAGTTCCCGAAGGGTTGGTTGAACCTTGTCCAATATGCGTTACGGTTAGTGAAACCATATTTGGTGGGATTTCAACAAAGACGGCTTCTACTTCTGTATTGCCTTCAATAACTACAAGTGTACTTGCACTTGCCGGTGATGCGACAGGACCGGTCCAATGGCTAAAGGTCCATCCCTGAGCAGGAACTGCTGTCAGACCAATTTCATCGCCATAATTGACTGTGCTGTTACCTGAAGGAGTGGTTGTCCCTTGCCCAATATGAGTCACGGTCAAGGTGTAGTCAATCATTTCAAATACAGCTTCTACTTCTTTGTCTTCATCCATTAGTATTGTCGTTTGGCTACTTCCATTCGATGCGACTGGACCTAACCATTCAACAAATTCCCAACCCATATCTGGAATTGCTTCAAGAATTACACTTGCTCCAGAAGTGTATTGATGAGAACCAGGTGTTGGAACAGTCGTTCCATTTCCATCTACTGTAATTGTCAATCGTACCATGTCCGGTATGATTTCTTCAAATTGAGCAACGATCACTTTATCGTTATCAATTATAATTTCATTTCCAGCAATATCCCCGGCATCTGGTCCAGTCCAACCAACGAAGAACCAACCAGGACTAGGTGTCGCTGTCAATGGAACAAGTGCTTCAAATGGATATAAACCTGTCCCATCCGGATCTGTGCTTCCGCTACCCGTATGAGAAACATCCAATTCATACATGTTAATTTCAAATACGGCTGTAACTTCTGTCATTCCCAAAATTTCAACTCTTGTCATTGGATCATTTGCATCCTCAACCGGTCCTTGCCATTCAACGAAATGCCAGCCTGTTGCAGGAGTTGCTTCAAGGTTTACCATTTCCTCAAAATCATGGCTACTTGTTCCGTCAGGACTTGTTGTCCCCTGACCAGTATGATCCACAATCAAGTCGTATTGGTTGATTTCAAAAATAGCTGTTACATGAGTATTTTCCAATATTTCAACTGTAGTTGTTGGATCGAGTGAATCATCTACCGGTCCTTGCCACTCTACAAAATGCCAACCTGTTGCAGGTACTGCTTCAAGGTTTATACCCTCTTCAAATTCATGGGTACTTGTACCACTTGGTGAGGTGCTGCCTTCACCCATGTGATCAACGAGCAAGTCATACTCATTTCGTTCAAATACCGCTGTTACTTCTGTGTAGTCTTCAATTAAAACGCTTGTATCTGCACTGCCACTAGATGCTACTGGTCCTTGCCATTCAACGAAATGCCAGCCTGTTGCTGGATCCGCTTCAAGATTAACTTCTGTTCCTTCTTCATAAGAATGTGTTCCTTCTGTAGGGTTTGTTGTTCCTTCGCCCTCGATAGAAACATCTAGATCAAAACTTTCAGGTGTACACGTAATGTGCAAGCTACCATGCATAACCTCTTGGCTTGAACCTGAAGGTGGGAACCATTTGATATCGATATCAATTGTTCCATCTTCACAATCTTCGTCTGTCAAGTCAATCGTAAAACTATGCTCTTGTTGAATGTCTCCTGTATATGGGTCATCTCCTAATTCATAGTCAACGCTAGCAGATGTTGCACCTACTTCAGCGGGATAACCAATAATCGTAACTTCCAATTCATCCACTCCGGGAGCAAGTGTCAAATAGAAATCATAATTTATACCATTATTTGTATACTCGCCTTCAACATCAAAGGCGATACCTGCTGAAGAATCTGGTACGGATCCCGTTGCTTTTACTTTTACAAATTCATCTGCACTAAAGGTTCCACTGCCAGAAGCAGCGAAGCCACTGCTAATTGATCCAAAAACCAATAAAATAGCTAATATGATACTCAGTGTTTTTTTCATTGCTTTCTCCTCTCATCTTACTTTTACCTATGATGATTTCTCAGAATATAAAAAAAGTCAGGCTGCCTCAAATTAGCAACCTGACAATCATAGTTTCCCTTAGACTCATGGCTTTGCGTCACAGTCTTTCGACTGTTTTGCTTTTTGGGCTTTGCCCTATGTATTCTAAGTGGAAAAAATTAATATGTAGTTATTACTATTATACCTTAATTATTACATTTGAATCATTACAAACAAGATCTCAATAAATATTTTTTTGTCCTTATGATTCTATCGAAAAACCAACTAACTGTATCAAACACATTTTCTCATATGACAAGGAAAGAAGCCTATCTAATCGGATAGACTTCTTCAATAAACGAATATGCTAAACCACTCTCTTCTATTGATCATCATTCTTTCTGGTCAAAGTTCCTACCATCATAAAGATCAAACCAATCCCCAAAGATTCAATCGGGAATGCTTGTCCAGTATACGGTAAATCTCCATCACCCAAAGGTGTTTCAATCAGTGGTATTTCAATTTCTGGCGCCTCCAATGGCGGTGCTTCTGGCAAGATCGTTGTCTCGAAACGAGCTATCAATATCTTATCATCATCCATCTCGATTTGCTCGTTAACAACTTCCGCTCCATCAGCTCCAAACCAACCTGCAAATGTCCAACCCAATGCAGGAGTAACTGTCAGATCAACCAAAGTGCCAGGATTGTAATTCTGGCTTCCGACAAATGGATCAACGGTTCCATTTCCTTCAACACTAATTGTCAAGGTATGGCGAACAATCAAACCGCCTCCTCCTGTTTGTATTGGCGGTGGCGAAGGCTCAGTGAAATTCGCAGTAATACTCCGATCTTGATCCATTTGGACTTCAATCAAAGTTTGAGTTTCTTGTCCCTCATCAACATCTCCAGTCCAATCAATAAATGAATATCCCGAATCTGCAATCGCTTCAACCATGATCGTTGTCCCACAAGTCACTGTTAATGGACCCTCTGGATCTGTAATACCATTACCGTTCGTAGCAATAGTCAACTCATAGTAGAGCGGCATAAATACAGCCTCAAGGTCTAAATCCCCTTGCATTTCAAATGTAACTGATAGGTCTGCCGTTTCCATAAACCAACTTGCACCATTTGTTGCAACCCATCCATAAAATTCAGAACATGCCCCTGGAGTTGCTGTTACAGTTACTACAGTTCCACAAGTAACCGTGGCACTCGTACCCCATCCAATAATGGTAGCATCGCCATCACCTTCACCAACTGCTCTGACCGTCAGAGTTACTGGATCCGCTTGAGGATTCAGACTGAAATTTGCATAAATTGTCTGATCCATTTCATCCATCATATACGGTATCATCCTATTTGAATTGAAGGGTTCTCCCCCAGGCTCATACGACCAACCTTCAAATAGCGAACAACTACTCGGTGTTGCGCTTACCCAAATTGTTTCACCACAAGGTGCTGTTGCTGAAGCAGGAGAAACCGTGCCATAACCGTCACCTGCTGTTAAGACAGTCAGTGTCGTGCTCATCTGAGGATCCCAATCAAAGCTCGCAGTAATCGTCATATCGTTATAGAGATCAAATGTAATAGTCTCTGCAGTCGGATCTAGCACCTCATCCGGTACACCCGTCCACCCATTAAAGAGTGTACAGTCACCAGGTGTAGCCGTTACTGAAACCGGCTCCCCACAAGCAACCGTAACACTTGTGGTCGAAACCTCATAGTTCCCTTCTCCGGCTGTTTCAACGGTGAGAGTCACATCATCCTTCAAATCAAAATATGCTGTAACTGCAGTAGTCGCCATCAATGGAAACGTAATTGTACTTCCACTTACCGTTCCACCTTCGACTTTACTCCAGTGAGAATACTCAGAGCACATATCAGGCTCTGCTGTCAACTCAATTAGCGTTCCACAAGGATAGCTTATTTGTTCGAATTCTCCCGAGTCAATAGTCCCTGTGCCCTCGCCGGCAGTCGACCACGAAACTGGATAAGTTTCATCACTCAATTCAAAGTGAGCATATACCGTTGTGTCGACAGTAATCGCAAAATCATGAATAGCCTCACTTGAAATCGGGGTTCCATCTTCTTCTTCCCATTGAATGAAAATAGAACATGGACTTGCGATCGCTTCTATACTCATTGAGTCATCACAAGGCATCTCAATTGGACTAGGAGGATTCGTATACCCCTCACCATTTCCAACAACTTCCACAGTTAACATTGGTAAGTCGAGCTCCACAAAATAGGCTACAATATCTGTATAATCATCATCCATATAGAAGTCGACAGAACTAGCATCCGTGGCAACTCCCTCCGGTAGCCCGCTCCAATAATCGAATCCCCAGCAAGGATCTGCATATGCTGTTAAATCAACTAAGCTTCCACATGTCACACTTCCTGCAGACACATTGGATTCAATCCATCCGCCTCCATCAACACCATATGCAAGATTGTAATGAAGTATCTCGCTAAAACAAACCGCCAATTTCTTATTCCCATCTAAATCGACAGTAAGGGTTACAGGATCCATGCTGCTGCCTACTGTTAGTTTGTTGCCATTTACCTCAGCTTCTATAAACTCACAACAATCGCCTGGTGTTGCTGTCAAGATAATCTGCGCATGATTTGGTGCTTCTATAATATCACCATTATGTACTTCCCCAGCCTCTTGACTATCTCCATTAATAGAGTCTAAGTAAAGTTCTCCACAACCTTTAATGCTTACAGTTAGCTTCTTAATAACGCATTTACCATCGGTTGTGATATCGTCCGTGCCATCATCCAATCCACCGTCCTTCTCAGCAGGCACTGTCAAAGCGGTAGGATCTTCTATCGCAAACCCTGTTGTTACAATGCCCGTAAGTAAAATAAGGCAAAGCAGAATACTAAATAATTTTCTCATTCTTTCCTCCCTTCTCCATAAGTTTCATAATTATGATCTTTTTTGAAAAAATTAAAATTGTTTCTATAATTGGATTTTTTTTCAATTAAAAAACCGACCACCATCCTTTCGGTAATGGCAGCCGGTCGACAATTTCTGCACCAAGCTTTGCGCAACAATATCATGTTTTGCCTTTTTCATTACTACAATCCGACACCTAAGCATTAATTTATTCTTACAAAAAAAGATGAGTAGGAAGATAGCGATGGGGAGTTTACTCATTTATCAAGGGCAGGTTAAATGGTAATTCCTACGTAACAGGAAAATCACTACCTTCCATTTACACACCGTGAATAGAAATGTACAAAAATACATCTCATTATTATTATACCGACTCTACGCTTTCTTCAAACAATTTCCATCCATTCTCTTAGTCAGGAATATAGGCATGAATAATTAAACGATGGGTTGGATCAATCATTGGATCACAGGTAACCAGGGTAAGCACACGAAAATCACCATTTCTATTTAAAACACTAATATCACTTGGCTCCACAATAATCTTCTCGTACACGACATACTCGTATGAATACTCACCCGAGATAATTTGAATGACATCATTGTTTTCCAGTTCATCCAGTCGATTGAACAGCCTGCCAAATCGATGGGCTCGATGACCGGCCAATCCCGTATTGCCATATTCCCCAAGAGAATCCGTATAGGAAATACGCCCGATCCCCTTTGCTAGTTGAGCATCCCCTGTACCCTCAATAATGGGATATTCCAAATCAATAGCAGGGATCCGAATCACGCCAATTACATCATCCGTTTGGTACTCAACATCTTCGTAGGCTTCCTCGGATTGATTTCTTCCATCCTGTAGCTCCATATCTTCAACTAAGCCTTGCACGCCAAGCTCTTCTATCTCTTCCGGCACGTAGTTAACCAGAACCGACTGCAATGCCATACTTTCTTCCAAATATTCTTCAGCCTGTTTTTCCGACTGCATATCTTGATATTTTCCCCAAACAAAGGGACTCACAATAATGAGTAATCCCGCTATAAAACAAAATACCGCTATTTTTTTTCTCATTTTTACGCCCTCACTTTCGCAATTTCTTCAATTATTTACAAGTAATTCTATTCTGTCTCATATAGATACCCCGAAAAGCTTGCAACAAAAAAAAAGATACTTCGCATGAAGTATCTTTCGTGGTGTGCCTGAAGGGATTCGAACCCCCGGCTTCTTGATTCGTAGTCAAGCACTCTATCCAGCTGAGCTACAGGCACATATGGCTGGGGTAACTGGATTCGAACCAGTGAATGCAGGAGTCAAAGTCCTGTGCCTTACCGCTTGGCGATACCCCAAAAAAAAAAGTGGTGCGGGTGAAGGGACTCGAACCCCCACGCTGTTAGGCGCTAGATCCTAAATCTAGTGCGTCTGCCAAATTCCGCCACACCCGCGTAAAAAATTGAAATGGTGACCCATCGGCGATTCGAACGCCGGACACCCTGATTAAAAGTCAGATGCTCTACCAACTGAGCTAATGGGTCATGTGGGGTGAATAGTGGGAATCGAACCCACGGCCTCCAGAGCCACAATCTGGCGCTCTAACCAACTGAGCTATACCCACCACATGTGTAAATGATTGTACGTGACAATATAAAATTGTACTGGAGCGGGTGAAGGGAATTGAACCCTCGCGACTGGCTTGGAAGGCCAGGGCTCTACCACTGAGCTACACCCGCAAATGGAGCGAAAGACGAGATTCGAACTCGCGACCTTCGCCTTGGCAAGGCGAAGCTCTACCACTGAGCTACTTTCGCATGGTTTTGGTGGGGGGGACTGGATTCGAACCAGTGAAAGCGCAGCTAACGGATTTACAGTCCGTCCCCTTTGGCCAACTCGGGAACCCCCCCATATAATATTTCTATGGAGCTGGTGATAGGAATTGAACCCACAACCTACTGATTACAAGTCAGTTGCTCTACCTATTGAGCTACACCAGCATAATACTTTTCATACACCAGCGAAACTCAACCGTTTCATGGTGAAAATTGGCGACCTAGAAGGGACTCGAACCCTCGACCTCCAGCGTGACAGGCTGGCATTCTAACCAACTGAACTACTAGGCCAAATATGGTGGGCACTATTGGGCTCGAACCAATGACCCCCTGCTTGTAAGGCAGGTGCTCTCCCAACTGAGCTAAGCGCCCATATTTGTGTCTTACTTGAATGAAATTGGTGACCCTACCGGGATTCGAACCCGGGTTACCGCCGTGAAAGGGCGGTGTCTTAACCGCTTGACCATAGGGCCTTTGTTTTGGTGCCGAGGACCGGAATCGAACCGGTACGATCGCAATGATCGCAGGATTTTAAGTCCTGTGCGTCTGCCAATTCCGCCACCCCGGCATTTTTGGCTCTCAGGGTGGGACTCGAACCCACAGCCTACCGGTTAACAGCCGGTTGCTCCACCATTGAGCTACCTAAGAATAGTTGAAACTGGCAGCGTCCTATTTTCCCAGGCAGTCTCCCACCAAGTATCTTCAGCGCTAAAGAGCTTAACTTCCGTGTTCGAGATGGGAACGGGTGTGTCCTCTTTGCTATCGTCACCAGATTCTTTTGTCAAGAAAGCTTATTTGCTCTCTCAAAACTCAACAAGAATCATCCGCTTTAAAACTCTCTTCTAATCTGATCAAGTCCTCGACCTATTAGTACTGGTCAGCTAAAGACATTGCTGCCCTTACACCTCCAGCCTATCAACCTCGTAGTCTTCAAGGGGTCTTACTCACATAAAGTGATGGGAAATCTAATCTTAAGGGGGGCTTCGCGCTTAGATGCCTTCAGCGCTTATCCCTTCCAAACTTAGCTACCCAGCTATGCTCCTGGCGGAACAACTGGTGCACCAGCGGTTTGTTCATCCCGGTCCTCTCGTACTAGGGACAACTCCTTTCAAATTTCCTGCGCCCACGGCGGATAGGGACCGAACTGTCTCACGACGTTCTGAACCCAGCTCGCGTGCCTCTTTAATGGGCGAACAGCCCAACCCTTGGGACCGAATTCAGCCCCAGGATGAGACGAGCCGACATCGAGGTGCCAAACCTCCCCGTCGATGTGGACTCTTGGGGGAGATAAGCCTGTTATCCCCGGGGTAGCTTTTATCCGTTGAGCGACGGCCCTTCCATTCGGTACCGCCGGATCACTAAGTCCATCTTTCGATCCTGCTCGAGTTGTAGCTCTCGCAGTCAAGCTTCCTTTTACCTTTACGCTCTACGCACGATTTCCGACCGTGCTGAGGAAACCTTTGAGCGCCTCCGTTACATTTTTGGAGGCGACCGCCCCAGTCAAACTGCCCAACTGACAATGTCCCAAGACCAGATTCATGGCCTATGGTTAGAATCCTAGTATAATAAGGGTGGTATCCAAAGGGCGACTCCACCGAAACTGGCGTTCCGGCTTCCAAGTCTCCCACCTATCCTGTACATATTATACCAAAATCCAATGCCAGCCTGCAGTAAAGCTCCACGGGGTCTTTCCGTCCTGCCGCGGGTAACCCGCATCTTCACGAGTACTGTAATTTCACCGAGTCCATTGCCGAGACAGCGCCCAAATCGTTACGCCTTTCGTGCGGGTCGGAACTTACCCGACAAGGAATTTCGCTACCTTAGGACCGTTATAGTTACGGCCGCCGTTTACTGGGGCTTAAGTTCTGTGCTTCGCGTTACCGCTAACACTTCCCCTTAACCTTCCAGCACCGGGCAGGCGTCAGCCCCTATACTTCGTCTTTCAACTTAGCAGAGACCTGTGTTTTTGCTAAACAGTCGCTTGGGCCTTTTCTCTGCGGCCCTCAAAAGCTTACGTCGTATGACTTCACTCTCAAGGGCACCCCTTCTCCCGAAGTTACGGGGTCATTTTGCCGAGTTCCTTAGCAATGGTTCTCTCGATCATCTTAGAATTCTCTTCCTGCCTACCTGTGTCGGTTTACGGTACGGGCACCTTATCTCTCAATAGTAGCTTTTCTCGACAGCGTGGGATCAGCGACTTCGGTACTAAATTTCCCTCGCATTCGCGTCTCGGCCTAATAGTGTGTGGATTTGCCTGCACACTAGCCTACCTGCTTAGACACACATAACCAACAGTGTGCTCTACCTACCCTTCTGTGTCACTACATCTCTCAAACAATCTAAGGTGGTACTGGAATATCAACCAGTTGTCCATCGCCTACGCCTTTCGGCCTCGGCTTAGGTCCCGACTAACCCTGAGCGGACGAGCCTTCCTCAGGAAACCTTAGGCTTCCGATGGCGAAGATTCTCACTTCGCTTTCGTTACTCATGCCAACATTCTCTCTTGTATGCAGTCCACCGCTCCTTCCGGTACGACTTCGTCCCACATACAATGCTCCCCTACCCCTGTATCTAAAAGATACAAGCCGTAGCTTCGGTAATTAGTTTGAGCCCCGGACATTTTCGGCGCTGGACCACTCGACCAGTGAGCTATTACGCACTCTTTGAATGAATGGCTGCTTCTGAGCCAACATCCTGGTTGTCTGTGTAGTCCAACATCCTTTCCCACTTAACTAATATTTTGGGACCTTAGCTGACGGTCTGGGCTGTTTCCCTTTCGACTATGAAACTTATCTCACACAGTCTGACTCCCAAGTATATATCTGCGGCATTCGGAGTTTGATAAACTTTGGTAACGTATAAACGCCCCTAGGTCAGTCAGTGCTCTACCTCCGCGATACTCTCCTTGAGGCTAGCCCTAAAGCTATTTCGGGGAGAACCAGCTATCTCCGAGTTCGATTGGAATTTCACCGCTATCCACAAGTCATCCCAACACTTTTCAACGTATATGGGTTCGGTCCTCCACGAGATTTTACTCCCGCTTCAACCTGCTCATGGATAGGTCACCCGGTTTCGGGTCTAAAGCATACAACTAATTCGCCCTATTCAGACTTGCTTTCGCTTCGGCTCCGGACCTGAAGTCCTTAACCTTGCTGCACACCTTAACTCGTTGGCCCGTTCTACAAAAAGTACGCCGTCGCACTTTAACGTGCTTCGACCAATTGTAAACATAGGGTTTCAGGTTCTATTTCACTCCCCTTCCGGGGTTCTTTTCACCTTTCCCTCACGGTACTATGCGCTATCGGTCACTAAGGAATATTTAGGCTTGGGAGATGGTCCTCCCGGCTTCCCACAGGGTTTCACGTGTCCCATGGTACTCTGGATACCGATCAGATATTCGTTGATTTCACCTACAGGACTATCACCTTCTACGGTTCCGCTTCCCAGCGGTATTTGGCTATCAACTTGTACCCTTATATCGGTCCGCAACCCCAGACTAGCAGAGCCAGTCTGGTTTGGCCTGTTCCCCTTTCGCTCGCCGCTACTCAGGGAATCGATTTTTCTTTCTCTTCCTCCGGCTACTTAGATGTTTCAGTTCACCGGGTTCCCTTCCTATGGCTATGTATTCACCATAGGATACATACGGTTTGCCGTATGTGGGTTTCCCCATTCGGATATCTCTGGATCAACGCCTGCTTGCGGCTCCCCAAAGCTTTTCGCAGCTTACCACGTCCTTCATCGGTTCTTAGTGCCAAGGCATCCGCCCTATGCTTTTTATAACTTGACCGTTTCTTAAAAGAGAATTCTAAAGACAAAAAAATTACATTCACCCACTTCGATTTACATCTAGTGCTGTGTTTGTTTTTTATTTTTGCTTGGATGATTCTTATTGAGTTTTCAAAGAACAAAATGGTGGAGATAAAGAGATTCGAACTCTTGACCCCCTGCTTGCAAAACAGGTGCTCTCCCAACTGAGCTATACCCCCACGGTTTTTGTGCACCCACAAGCTTGCGCTTGCCTTGCACCCTACTTGACATTCGCTTTCAAGTAGCTTTTTAACTTTGAAAGACTTATGATCTCTCAAAACAGAACATGACAGTTCTCGTTTCTCCCTAGAAAGGAGGTGATCCAGCCGCACCTTCCGATACGGCTACCTTGTTACGACTTCACCCCAGTCATCGATCCTACCTTCGGCGCCTGCCTCCCTAAAAGGGTTAGCCCAGCGACTTCGGGTATTACCAACTCCCGTGGTGTGACGGGCGGTGTGTACAAGGCCCGGGAACGCATTCACCGCGACATTCTGATTCGCGATTACTAGTAACTCCAGCTTCATGCAGGCGAGTTGCAGCCTGCAATCCGAACTGAGATCGGCTTTTGAGATTCGCTCCGGATCGCTCCTTCGCTGCCTGTTGTACCGACCATTGTAGCACGTGTGTAGCCCAGGTCATAAGGGGCATGATGATTTGACGTCATCCCCACCTTCCTCCGGTTTATCACCGGCAGTCTCTCTAGAGTGCCCAACTAAATGCTGGCAACTAAAGATAAGGGTTGCGCTCGTTGCGGGACTTAACCCAACATCTCACGACACGAGCTGACGACAACCATGCACCACCTGTCACCGGTGTCTCCGAAGAGAAAAGTCTATCTCTAGACCGGGCACCGGGATGTCAAGACCTGGTAAGGTTCTTCGCGTTGCTTCGAATTAAACCACATGCTCCGCTACTTGTGCGGGCCCCCGTCAATTCCTTTGAGTTTCAGTCTTGCGACCGTACTCCCCAGGCGGAGTGCTTAATGCGTTAGCTGCGGCACTGAGGTATCGCTACCCCAACACCTAGCACTCATCGTTTACGGCGTGGACTACCAGGGTATCTAATCCTGTTCGCTCCCCACGCTTTCGTTCCTCAGCGTCAGTATTTGTCCAGAAAGCCGCCTTCGCCACTGGTGTTCCTCCTAATATCTACGCATTTCACCGCTACACTAGGAATTCCGCTTTCCTCTCCAACACTCAAGTTCCCCAGTTTCAAAAGCTTACAATGGTTGAGCCACTGCCTTTCACTTCTGACTTAAAGAACCGCCTACGAACTCTTTACGCCCAATAATTCCGGATAACGCTTGTCCCATACGTATTACCGCGGCTGCTGGCACGTATTTAGCCGGGACTTTCTTCTTAGGTACCGTCATTATCTTCCCTAAGAACAGAACTTTACGACTCGAAAGCCTTCATCATTCACGCGGCATCGCTGCATCAGGGTTTCCCCCATTGTGCAATATCCCCCACTGCTGCCTCCCGTAGGAGTCTGGACCGTGTCTCAGTTCCAGTGTGGCCGTTCACCCTCTCAGGCCGGCTACTGATCGTCGCCTTGGTAAGCCATTACCTTACCAACTAGCTAATCAGACGCGGGACCATCCTATACCACCGGAGTTTTTACCACTGCAACATGTGATGCTGTGGTCTTATCAGGTATTAATCATCGTTTCCAATGGCTATCCCTGTGTATAGGGCAGGTTTCCCACGCGTTACTCACCCGTCCGCCGCTTTCCTCATCTTCATTCACCCGAAGGATCCTTCCAATAATTCTCGCTCGACTTGCATGTGTTAGGCGTGCCGCCAGCGTTCATCCTGAGCCAGGATCAAACTCTCAGTAAAAATATTTCCACCCCTAAGGGTGCTTTTACCAACCAAGCATTACTGCTTGATTTAGCGTATTTCTTGTTACTTCTTCATTGACCAAAAGGTCAAATTCGAGGCTGTCATGTTCAGTTTTCAAAGATCATTTCGCCGCCTTGGCGACTTGACTAGTGTAACATATCTGGAAGATACTGTCAACCGTCTTTTTTTATTTCTTTTTGTTTACGTCTTGCGTTTCCGCTTTTGACGACTTATTCATTCTAGCATCTGACGTTTAATTTGTCAAGCGCTTTTTTTTGCTCAATTCCGCTTGTTGTCTGGATTAGAGCGTTTTTCTCTCGGCCGGTTTCCCTTACCGCTTATCTATAATACCAAGCCCTCAATAAAATGTCAACAGGTAAATTTAATGTTTTATTTTTCAGACAAATCAAATATTCCCACAATGTTGAAAACCCGCCTAGATCTGTGCTAAGACAAATCCTGTAAACGTTGAAAAAGAGGGCTTTCGCCCTCCTTTAACTCTTTATTCCCAGATCAATTGGTTTACGACCTCTTGCAGCAGTTTTGTTGCTTCTGGACGAATTCGGTCGAATCCACCCCGCTCAACGGCCTTTCTTTCGATATAATCGATGCGCGCTTTCATGCGTGATCGCAACAATTCCTTGTAAGACTCATCCATTAACTTGGGTTCAAAGCCTTCTATAGGAAGAATATCGAAATGTTCGAAGGGTCCCCAAGGAATAAAATCTGCACGTTTCTCAAGTACACGCTCTAAAATATCCAGAGTCATATTCTTATTTACATCCATCCCTAAGAAGTTTCCGGTATTTAAGATATAGCAATCTACTCCATCTTCAAACAATTTCTTAAAGGCATCGTAGTCCCGCCCCAATGGATAAGTTCGAAAAGGATTGGCATAAGGTTCAATCACCAAGGCATTGGGATCTACATCGGCAGCCAATCGTTCAGCCGAAGTTCTTTTGGTGGCAAGGGTCGCACCCATGGCGGAAGCCAATGCCGGGTTCTTTACCTTAAGAATAGGAGGCAATGCATCGTCCTTCATCAACCAAACAATCGCATTGACAGGTTCTTCAAATTTATTCACACGATTCGGCGACCATAACTTCGACTTCAAAGCCCGCCCGTTCGTATTTCGAATGTCTTCCATTACAGGAACAATCTTTCCCTCATCTGTAATCGTTGCGCCACAGTTCTGCAAAGACAATAAGTAACGGTTGTCATCAGAGATTAAGGGATAGTCTGCCGTCTTGTCGAAATAAGAGGGTTCCATGGCAACTGCAGTACCATTGTCTACATTAATGATAAAAGCATCGTCATGTAAAACCGTAACGTCATACTTTCCTGCGTGGGGCGCATGAGTTAATGTGGATTTTCCTGAACCGGAAAGTCCAAAGAAGCCAATAACGAATTTTTCCTCTTGTGCAAGATTGTATCGTTTCAAGCCGCCATGGCAAGCTGCAAATCCATTTCGATTGGCAATGCCCCAGGCAAGTGTGAGGGTTCCCTTCTTAAATTCTCCAAAATACCGCATACCTAAAATCGCCGCCGTATTGTGTTCCGTATCAAAGAATGTCAATCCCAAAGGAAAATCAGGATGGGTCCAATCCGGATCTGCAAAGACCAAAATGTCACCCTCTCCCTTAAAAGGAACGGATCGTTCATAGCGTTCTGCATGACCATTTTTCACGCATTGAAAATTAAGTAACCAATTATATACGGTGTTTTCATACCCTTCCGGAATCAAGAGGTGTGCTTTCACGGCAAAGTCTTCATCTAAACCCACATAAGATTCCGCATGATACATCTTGCGCGAATGGCTTCCATATACAGCTTCTCGAAGCAAAGCTTCATACTCACCGAGATGAACCCGTGGTTCTCCTACGATTCTTCTGGCTGCAGCACAACGGCCCCTTACAGCACCATCATTGAACAACAAGACTTGTGCCTCTTCGGGTAAGCCATAAGTCTCCGGCTTGTAGATCGGTAAATCCATGACAATGGCACCCGGTGAACGCTTGGCCATCTCATAGGCATCCGCTACCTCGTGAACCACTTGAACATTGTTGCCAAAGAAGGCAGTTTCAATGGTTGTACGAATGGATGAAAACATTTGGTTGTCCGCATGGATATCCTTCGCACGATGTTGAAATGTAGTCGACATAACAATCCCCCAATCTTTTCTTATAGTTTTCCAATTTAAGTATAACAATTTTAAGATCTTTTAAGCCGCCAAACTCTTTACATTCCAATTGCGATTCTGTAATATTTAGGTAGAAACTATTCTAGTAATCTGTTAGATCATCCAGTAAATGGGTAATTTCAGATTAAGGGTGTTAATTGTCATAGATTTGAAACCTTACAAATTTATACGATTATCCACTAAGACTTGGCAGAAATGCCAAAAACATGCTATAATAACTTTAGAAAAAACTAATCAAAAAATGGAGGTAACAACATGTTTCAAAAACTAACAAAAAAATTGAAGAACAGAAAAGGCTTTACATTGATCGAGCTAATCGTTGTATTGGCTATCTTGGGTATTATCTTGGCAATCGCCGTTCCTAACTATTTGGGTGTACAAGCAGCCGCAGCCGCTGATGCTGATAGAAACTCAGGTGATCTAGTTGTGAAGTCAGTTAAACTTTGGTATGCAGCTGAAAATGTGACAACTGATGGTTTCACAATTGCAGCACCCGCAGCGAATGCAACCGACTATACATTCACAAAAGTTGACGCTGCCGACGTTCTTCCGAGTGCTGCTCAAATAACAGCCTTGAATAACTATCTTGAAGAATGGCCAACAAGCGCATCAAGTACAACTGCATTAGTTATAACTGTCACATCTCAAACGGAAATCACTAGCAATTGGGCTGCTTTTGGTAACTAAGATAATCTGAACGATTTATAAATAAAAATTAATAGTTTATATAGTTAAGCACCTAAAAAATGAAATTTACAAATTCACTTTTTAGGTGCTTTTCATTGAATTAATACTTTATTCCATCTCATATTCTCTTTTACATGGAACTCAACTACCGGCGCATCAGAGCCTGCGAGGACTTCAATGCCTCGGTCTTGCATTCCCTTCCAATTATAAGAAGTGGATGCTTTTTCTTTGCCCACTCGACTCTCTAAGATCTCACTATCATCCCTAATAAAGATGGGTTGGGCATAAACCACAATGTTTAAGCTTGCTATTCTGTTCAATTGATCCTCGGATGTTATCTGACAATGTACGATCCCATGTCTCGCGTTCGTTCGCGGGTATTTTTTTTGTGTTAATTCTATGGCATCCATAGCTTGATCGATGGCTGCATCGCCAATGGCATGCATAATCACATCCATCCCCTGGCCATTGGCCAAATCCACCAGTTCCTGCAAATCCAAATCACTGTAGATTCTGATTCCTCGATTGCCTGGGTCATCATGGTAGTCTTCCCGCATATAGGCCGTTCTGGCACCCAATGAGCCATCAAGCAAGAGCTTCAAGGGACCAATCTTGAAATTTTGTGTTCCCTGGCCCATTCGGTATCCCTTAGCCAAGAAACCTTCCAATTCTTCTTTGGTCTGCAGCAAACACTGCTGAACTACCTTGACCTTTAGTTTCCCTTCATTGTCTAACTCCGTATAGGCTCGAATCACCTTTTCATAGTCTCGGTCCGAAAGGGCAGTAAAATCATCGGTATGAACCTCTGAGATTCCGTGATACCTAAGATCTTCAATGGCATCAAGGAGCATGACTTTAATGGTTGGCACATCAGGTGATGGAATCAGGGCATAGAGTTCATTGAGCCCCGCTTCGATAATGGTTCCCGTTTCCCAATCGATATCAGGATGTTGATTCCCATCTAAGAGTTTCATAGTCGCATCGTTAGCAATGGCTACATGACCGCAGGTGCGTGTGAAGATAATGGGGATCTCCTTCGATACCTTGTTAAGGTCCTCTTTGGTGGGGAATCGTTGATCGGTGAATTCATTTTGATTCCAACCGCGTCCAAGCAGGAAATCTCCCGTAAAAGTCTTCAATCGTTCCTTCCCTGCCTCTATGCAATCCTCTACGCTTTTTGTTCTATGCAAAGATACCATGCTTTTTACATTGGCATAGTTTAAGAGATGCATGTGGGTGTCCCATAGTGGTGGCAATTCAAGGTAGTCCTGGGCCAGATCCAAAGAATCATCTTCATTTCTTAAGGCGAAAATCGTTTTCTCGTCATCCATTACGCGAATGGTGGATTTTGGATTTTTGAGAAGGACATCAAATAATTGCTGTTCTTCATCTGTGAATTTAAAGGGTGTCGCTGAAAACATATCATTGGCCTCCAGTGTTTTTCTTTATTATAACTGAAAAGCTTTGGTATTTTCATACAATAAAAAAAGAAAATGGAAGAAGCTCCATTTTCCTTTGCCTATTTTACCTACTTCTGTTCTTGTTCACGACGTCCATATGGACATTGCTCTGCCTTTTCTTCCAGAGTTCGAGCTTTGGCACATCGTCGCCCACACCCGCGTAAATCTTCAGGAGTCGCATAAGATCCCCCTTCAAATTGAATGGCATAGCCCTGGGTAATCGCCATCGCAATGGCTTTTCGAGCCTTATCCAAGATCAGTTGAAAAGTCTGCCTCGACACTTGCATGCGCTCCGCGCATTCAACCTGAGACAATCCTTCCACATCCTTTAAACGCATGGCCTCCAATTCATCAATTGCTAAAACCATGACTTTGTTGCTTTTACACGAAACACCTGCAGGCTTATAGCGTTCATAAGGCGGCAATTGTTCAACTCGTCTGCATTTCACTGGTCTAGCCATCGCTTAACTCCATTTCAACCATCGTTAATTTCATGCAATCTTTATTTCATTCTAACACAACATTTTCTTACTTATAAAATAATTTGATCCAAGTCTTTCAAAATTTCATCAACCATTGGTTTTGCATATTTTTCCAAAACGGGGTCGTTATCAGAAAAGCCATTTTGCGTCGCTTGCATAACATCCATGGTCATTGGCAATGCACCCAAAAGGTTCAACTGCAAATCATCACGGAATCGATCTGTTTTTGCATCATACATGCGAATCTCTTTGCCACAATCCGGGCATTCGATGTAACTCATGTTTTCTACAACACCAATAACACGTTTATGCATGCGTCTTACCATATGAACCGCTTTTGCTACGATCATGGAAACCATATCTTGAGGAACAGATACCATAACCACACCACTCATAGGAATATTTTGCATGGCTGTAATGGCAACGTCACCCGTTCCTGGTGGCATATCCACTACTAAATAATCCAATTCGCCCCAAACAACATCTGTCCAGAATTGTTTTACTACATTGCCCAAAATAGGACCACGCCAGATTACCGGTTGGTCTTCGTCTTCCATCAAAAGATTCAAAGACATGACCTTAATTCCTTTGGCATTCTCGACTGGAAATAACCCTTCTGTTGTTTGAACTGGAGATTGACCTTGCACCTGCATAAGTCTAGGAATACTAGGACCTGTAATATCCGCATCCATCACACCAACAGAATAGCCTCTTTGCTTCAACTCATTAGCAACCAAGGTTGCAACAGTTGATTTTCCAACGCCGCCTTTTCCGCTCATCACGCCAATCACGTGTTTGATTTGATTGTTTGCGTTAAACTCTACTTGGCACGCTTCTTTTTCCTCCGTACCACATTGTCCATTCGTTGGACAAGAATTGCAATCGCTCATAAAATACACCTTCCTTAGGTAAATTGGCATATGCCATTTATAATGATACGCTTATGAAAGTGCTGTGTCAACCATTAGAAGAGCAATTCCTAGTATTTTTATAGGGTATCCCTTAATTATTGCTATGCTGGTCCAATTCTCCGGTTACATGATAAATAATCCAATGACACACATTGCTTGCGTGATCCGCCATTCGCTCCAAATACTTGGTGATAAAAATCAAATTAATTCCCTGATTCACATGATTAGAATTTTCCTTCATTTTCTCGCCCAGTTCCACAACAATTTCATCAAAGGCTCGATCGATTACATCATCGAAGGCAATAACACTTTGGGCCAAAGCAACATCTTTTGTTATATAAGCATGAATCATATCAGAAACCATGGCCTTAATCTCTTCTGCCATTTGCGGAATATGAACAATAGGCTTCATATATGGCTCGTCCGCCAATCTGATGGTGTATTGGGCGATATCAGAGCAGTGATCTGCAATTCGCTCCAAGTCTGTAATAATCTTCAACACGGAGGCAATGGTTCTCAAGTCTCTTGCCAAGGGTTGCTCTTTCGCAATTAAGGCAATGCATTCCTTCTCCAAGTGTTCCTCTAAAGTATCGACCTGATCATCCCGCTTGATAATTTGAGCTGCCAACTCTTTGTCCTGATTTTGAAGGGCGATAATCATATCTTGAATCTGTTCTTCAATCAAGGCACCCATTTGCAAAAGTTCCCGATGCATTTGCGCCAAGGACTGATCGAAACGCCTTCTTGTCATCTACTTGTCCTCCCTATCCGAATCGTCCAGTAATATAGTCTTCCGTTCGTTTATCCTGCGGATTGTTGAATATTTTTCCCGTTTCATCCATCTCAACCATTTCGCCCAGTAAAAAGAATCCCGTTCGATCTGATATTCGGGCTGCCTGTTGCATATTATGAGTAACAATGGCAATGGTATAGGTCTCCTTCAATTCAGCAATCAATTCCTCTATTTTCAAGGTAGAGATTGGATCCAATGCCGACGTGGGTTCATCCATTAAAAGAATCTCTGGTTCAACCGCCAAGGCGCGTGCAATGCAAAGACGTTGCTGCTGGCCACCAGACATACTTAAGGCATTTTTTTTCAAGCGATCCTTCACTTCGTCCCATATGGCAGCCCCTTGCAGACTTTTTTCTACAATCTCATCCAAGTGTGACTTCCGGCGTATACCATGGGTTCTGGGTCCGTATGCAATATTATCGTAAATACTCATGGGAAATGGATTGGGCTGTTGAAAGACCATTCCCACTCTTTTTCTCAATTCAATCACATCGGTATTCTTTCCATACACATCAAATCCGTCGATTGCAACTTTTCCTTTGATTGTTACACCCGGAATCAGATCATTCATACGGTTAATGGTTTTAAGCAGGGTTGATTTTCCACAACCGGATGGACCAATAAAGGCCGTCACCTTCTTCTCTGGAATCAACATCTGAATTTCTTTTAGCGCCTGAAAGTCTCCATAATATAAATCAAGATCAGTAATTTCAATCTTTGTCTTTTCCATCGTTACTCTATCCTTTCTTCAATCGCTGTGCAGCCGTTTTCGCCAGTAGATTCATACATGCTACCAGAAAAATTAAAATCGTTGCCGTCGCATAAGCATCCTCAAAGGATAAACCTTCTTTGGCCAGCATATAGAGATGCACCGATAAGGTTCGCCCCGAATCCATGATCGACCCAGGTGCTTTCGGCACCGTTCCCGCAGTCAAATATACAGCCGCCGTCTCTCCGACAATTCGTCCCATGCCCAGAATCACTGCCGCCAGAATTCCTGGAATCGCACTGGGAAGCACGATGCGTACAATCGTCCGGATCTTAGTTGCCCCCAAACCAAGACTCGCCTCTCGAAAAGAGCGCGGAACCGCCTTCAAGGCTTCTTCCGTTGTTCGAATCACAGTGGGTAGCACCATAATGGTTAATGTGAGTGCTCCAGAAAGTATAGAGAACTTTAATCCCAGCTTGGTCACAAAGAATATCATGCCAAATAAGCCATAAATAATGGATGGAATTCCCGCCAAACTTTCCGTTGCAAAGCGAATTAACCGAACCACTCGACCAGGCCTCGCATATTCCACCATATAGATCGCCGCCATAATTCCAATCGGCGTTGCCAGGGCCAATGAGGCAAGAATCGCCCAAAAGGTTGTCACGATCATCGGCCAAATGCCGCCCTCCTTGGCATCACCAAAGATAAATTGAAAGTCAATTCTTCCAATTCCTTTTTCTACAACATAGTAAAGAATCCAGACCAAGGCCGCAACTGTTAAAAACGCAGATGCATACACCAAGCCTTGTAAAACTATATACTTCAGTTTTTTTTCTTTCACAATTCATCCCCCGCCTGATGTGTAATGCGGTTCAAGGCAAAATTTAATGCCATAATAAATACAAAAAGAATAACCCCTGTCGCAAACAAAGCTTCTTGATGCAAGCCAAATGCATAGCCCATCTCCATGGCAATATTTGCAGTCATGGTTCGGATTCGATCCGTCAAAGCCCCAGGGATCATGGGTGTGTTTCCAGCCACCAGGATGACAGCCATGGTTTCGCCAATCGCCCGACCGATCCCTAACACCACGGCTGCCAAAATCCCTGATTTTGCCGCAGGAAGTTTCACTCGAAAAATCGTCTCAATTTTGGATGCGCCAAGCGCCAAAGAACCCTGTCCATAGGCTTTGGGCACAGCCCTCAATGCCGCTTCTGAAACATTAACAATAGTCGGTAAGATCATAATCATCAAGATAACAATGGCAGCCAAAAGACTATTTCCCCCTCCACCCCATAACTTGTCAATCAAGGGAACCAAAACAACCAAGCCCCAAAAGCCGTAAACAACCGAAGGGATCCCGGCAAGCAATTCAATTGCTGGGCGAATGAGTTTCGATATAAAATCAGGCGCGATTTCCGCCATAAAAATTGCCGTAAAAATACCCATGGGGACACCAATCAGAATGGCACCACCGGTCGCTGCCAAGGAGCCAATAATCATGGGGAAAATGCCATAGATATCCGCTGATGGCTTCCACTTTTGACCAAACACAAAATCGAAAACCCCAATCTTTGCAATTGCGGGCACCCCGCTCACAAAGATAAAAATGGTGATTGCAACCACTGCAGCAAGAGCTACCATTGCAGAAAGAAAAAACAACCTGCGGAAAAAATTCTCCGCTTTCATCCGCTTTTGATGCTGCCCTTTAAAATCACTTGCTTCTCTCACAGAACTCGCTTCCTCAACATGATTGGTCAGCTCTGCTTTATTCATCTCTTTCTTTCTTTTACCTTTACCTTTTTGACGGCCCTTCATAGTCACTTCCATGCATTCTCCTTACATACGCGAGGAAACGCCACCCCATTCATGCGAAGCGACGTCCCTCCTTGAGGGTGTAACTCTTGCTTCTATTCGCCAACAACTGGAATGTAATGTTCCGCTACAATCTTTTGCCCCTCTGGACTCATGACGAAATCCAAGTATGCTCGAGCCAATTCACTCGTTTCCCCTTTTGTTGCCATATTCAGTGGTCGAGATACGCCATATACATTTGACTTAATATTTTCCACTGTCGCTTGAGCACCATCAACGAGTAGTGCTTTTACGGTTTCATCAACAATACCCAATGAAATGTAACCGATCGCCTGAGACTTGCTTGCGATATTCGCCTTTACTGCGCCGTTGCCTTCAGCAATCAATGCATTTTCAACAACCATGGATCCTTGGTCACCATCCAGTTTCAAGATCTCTTCAAATGCGCCACGGGTACCGGATCCATCTTCGCGACTAACTACCAAGATTTCTTCATCGGCTCCGCCAACTTCTGACCAGTTTGTTATTTGACCCATAAAAATCTTTTGAATCTCTTCTTTCGTCAAATCCGAAATGTCATTGCTTGGATGAACAACAAGAGCGATTCCATCAAATGCGATTGCAATGGGCTCCAGTCCCCAATCCAATTCTTTTTGCTTCAACTGGCGAGAAGCCATTCCAATTTCGCATCCACCCTCATTTAGCATTTTCATGCCAGCCGAAGATCCAATACCTTGAACATCCACTCTCGTTTCTGGATACCTCGCTTCAAAAGCATCTGCCAAGGCTTGTGCTGGTGGAGCAACCGTCGTTGATCCCGCTATTGATAGCGTTCCTGTAAGTGTAGTCTCCGATTCCGCTGGCTTTGAAGTTTCCGATGCTTCTTTTGCCCCGCATCCCGCAAACACCAAAGCCGCCATAACGATTATCAATAACATGCTTAAACCTTTTTTCATTTTAATTTCCTCCTCATATTCTGATCCATGCCTTTGTGTTTTCTTCAACATCCTTACTCTACCAAAGCTTCGTTAAGAGAAAATCATCTCCGTGTTAAGTCCATGTAAAGAAAAAAAGGAAGCCAAATGGCTTCCTTTGCGTAACGATGAATATTCACCTCTATATTTCTTTAATTGGCAGTTCGATTGTAAAACAAGATCCTTCCCCTTCTTTTGAATCAACAGACACATGACCACCGTAGAGAAGAACGATATTCTTGACAATAGACAAACCAAGACCAGTTCCACCCCGTTTTCGTGATCGACCCTTGTCCACCCGGTAAAATCGTTCAAAAATTCGTGCCTGATGTTCCTGACCAAAGCCAATGCCCGTGTCTGTTACCTGAATAATCACCTTCGTGAAATCGGCCCTAACGAGTAAAGCGACCTTGCCTTCGTCGGTATAGGTAATTGCATTGTCCAACAAATTAATTAATACCTGTTTGATCCGATCTCGGTTGCCAAAATATGCAAGGGGTTCTCCCTTCCACTGATAATCAAGAGTAATTCCTTTTTCTTGACTCGCCGGCTGCAATAGATAAATTGCCTCTTGGCACAAGTCGTTAAGAGAGAAACTTTGCTGACCTGTATCTTGCGCCATAGTTTCGATTTCAGAAAGAGACAAAATATCTTGTACCAAGATATACAAACGTTCCGATTCTTGATCAATAATATGAAGAAAACGATCCACTTTTTCTGGTTCTTGAATCGCTCCCGTGCGAATCGTTTCAATGAAGCCGCGAATGGAAGTGATTGGCGTTTTTAATTCATGGCTGACATTCGCGATAAAATCACTTCTCATTTCTTCCAATTTTCGAATGGAAGTAATATCCTGAACAACAAACAAGACGCCATACAAATCCTCATTTTCATCCAAATAGATGGGATTTGCAAAGAATCGAAGAACCTGTCCCTGCCGAAATTCTCCCTCCTCTTCCATTTGAATCGACTCACCGCTTTCAACCACTTGCAGAATCATTCGATTCATTGTGTTGGAGCGAAGGACTTGATAAACGGAGTCCTCTACTTCAAGATGCTGATTTAACATTTGATTCAAACTTTGATTTTGAAAAAGTACCATTCCGTTTGGATCCACAGCCAATAATCCGTTCACCATAGCGTTCAAACTGGCCTCTAATTTTGCGTTTTGTCCATGCAATTCTTCCACCGTGGCCTGAAGTTCTGTCGACATTCGATTGAAAGCCTTAATGAAATCTCGCATCTCGTCGTCACTTTCAATGAGGATCGTGCGACCATAGTTCCCAGCCGAAATTTCTTCAGCTGAATCTGTCAAAGCATGTATGGTTTTTTGATATTGCCGAAACACCACAAGAGCCAAGAGGGTTACCACCAAAGCACTAAGTAAGATTGCAAAACCCGTATTTCTCCAAACCCGTTCATTCATGCTTCTAAATTCCTTCAAGGGAATCGCAAGACGCATAATCTTATTTTCGCCCTCTTCCTTAAAAGGAATCGCAACATAATAGAAATCAACTTCTAATGTTTCACTATATCTGCTGGCTTTTCCAATCTCGGAACGCAAAGCCTGTTGAATCTCTGGTCGAAACAAGTGATTTTCCATCTCCATCGGATTATATTGCGAATCTGCAACCACAATACCAGCTGAATTAATCATCGTAATTCGTAGGTCAAGCAGTTCCCCCTGAGTTTCCACAAATTCCTGCGCATCCACCGGTGAAGTTCCTGCTCTTTGCGTTAAATAGAGCTCATTGATCACGGTGTTTTGTCGAATCATTTGATTAAATAACTCTTCTTTAAAATAGTCGTCTCCAATTTTCAATGAAAAAAAGCCAGTCAAAAACAAGGAAATGATTAAAACAGTCAAATAAATATATAAATATTTTTTCTTCATTTTCCCATTTCCCGAAATTTATATCCCAACCCACGAACCGTTAAAATGTACGCAGGGTTTTTATCGTCATCTTCAATCTTCTTTCGAAGCTGACGAATATGCACATCCACCGTTCGTGTTTCTCCAACAAAATCATAGCCCCATATTTTTTGCAAAAGAAGGTCCCGCGAAAAGACACGCCCCGGTTTACTCGATAACAAAGCAATCAATTCAAACTCCTTTAAGGAAAGTGCCACTTCTTGCTTGTTTTTCATCAGGGTTCGATTGGCGCGATTGATTTCAAGGTCCCAAAGCCGCGAGATCTCTCCATTTTCTTCTTTCACGCTATTTCGCCTTAAAGCCGCTTTCACCCTTGCTAAAAATTCGCGTACACGAAAGGGCTTTCCAATATAATCGTCCGCACCCATCTCCAATCCCAAAACAGCATCGATTTCTTCATTCCTGGCCGTCAACATCAAAACCGGGAGATTCACCGTTCTTGGGTTTTTCCGAATGGTCCTAAGAACCTCTAGCCCATCCATTTGAGGGAGCATATAATCCAGTACCACTAAGGCAACTTGATCATTTAGTTGTATAAGGGCTTCCTCCCCGGTTTCCGCTTCCACCACCTCATAGCCCGCGCTTTCTAAATTCACGCGAAGAAGTTCGCGAATATGTTCTTCATCATCTACAATAAGAATCTTTTCTTTCGCCATTGATTCCTCCTGTTTTTTGGTTTTATCATCAATTAATTATAGCATACGGCTACTTTTTTCCATGCTTTCTAAAAAAACTTTACAAGAAAATAACGCAGAGAACTCTGCGTTATTCCATGCTCTTCAGCAATTCTTCTCCAATTTCCTTCATCCCGCTCAAATAGTCTTCTTTTAGAATAGAGAGAGAGACCAAGTCACCATTCAATTCTTCTGCAATGGTTTTCGCTTGATTTTCATCAAACTCTTCTTGATAAAATACCGTTCGAATGTCCTTTGCCTTGGCCTCGTCAATGACTTCAATTAAATGAGAAGGCGTTGCGCTCTTCCCATCCTCTTCAATCACCATCATTTCCAATCCATACTCATCGGCAAAATAACCAAGGGATGGATGAAACAATAAAAAATGGTGCCTGGGTGCTTTTGAAAATCTAGCTTTCAAATCCTGATCCAATTCTTCCAGGCTGGCTAAGTAGGCCTCAGAGCGATTATGATAACTCTCTTTTTCATCCGGGTTGATGATACTTAGCTCTTCGGTGATTTGTTGAATCATAAGCTTGGTTCTGGGAATTGATAGCCAAATGTGAGGATCGCGGCCTGCATGATCATGATCTTCGACTTCTTCGACTTCTTCGTTTCCATGTCCATGGTCCATCATCATGCGATCCGGATAGACTTCCGATACCGCTTGATCCAATCGAATGACCCGTTGGTCTCCTTCGGGGTAAAGGCGAGTCAAAAATCCATCTGTTTCCGCGCCAACACCAACCGCAAAATATCGATCCATCTTTTCCAAGACCAGCAATTGTCTGGTTGTTGGCTCATAATTGGCCGGACTATTTCCTGGTGGGATCATCACCTGAACCTGTACCGAATCCCCACCTATGGTTTCCACCCATTCTTTCATGGGAGAAATGCCAACAACTATCAACTTTTTATTTTGATCAATCGCTTCTTCTGACGCGCATCCTGAAAGCAATACACCAGCGATAAGAATCAGTACGACCCAAATTTTCTTCATTTTGTCTACCTCCTTGTTGTATTTTGTATCATACCACGAAAAAAGGACTCTAAACTGAGTCCTCTTGTCTTTTTAAAACTGTTGTATATCCTTGTCCATATTTCAGACATCTGCTTACTCGACTGATTGTCGTCGAAGAAGCCCCTGTATCATTTTCCACTTCATGGAATGTTGCTCCATCATATAATAACTTTGCTATTTCAAACCGTTGAGCCATGGCCATTAATTCATTGATTGTACAAACATCATCAAAAAACGCATGACACTCTTCCAGGTTCTTCAATTTAAGAATGGCGGAAAATAAAATTTCCTTTTGTTCTTTTGTCAAAGTCTGATGCACAATACATCCCTCCCTATACTGCTATTTTACTTTACTGCAATGGGGTTGTAAAGTCCTTCTTGACGATGAAACGAATCGGTTCCGCCTGTAGACTCAGTGTGCCCTTTACAAGTTCAATCGCTTGATTCGTATACAGATCTTCAAGGTGTCCAGAAACCGGGTACGGCAAGGTGATTTTTCCTATCTTTTGCTCCAGATTAAAAACACCAATTTCGATTTTCTCTTCTGATTCTTTCATCAAAACACAAATACCTTGAATATCCACCGAAACAAACCGAATGGCACCTGCTAACGAATTGCTTTCAATCATTGTCAATTTCTTAAACCAAGCCTCGCCCTCATCCCAAACCCGTTCCCATGGAATGGGGTCTCGATCAAAGAGTGTCGGTTGATGGGTGGCGCCTCTTTCTTCACCAGCATAAATCAAGGAGTCTCCTGGAAGCATCCAATGAAAAGCCAGCCAATTCTTCCTCCGATTTAAATCTGGTAACAAATATGCCGCGCGAGGCTGATCATGGTTTTCTAAAAACCGAAGTTTCCTTGCTCCAGTCGGATTTTTAGCCCCCTGACGACTTAGTGCATCTAGGTAGGTTGACAAATCGTTCTTCCCATTAAAATATCCCTCAAAGGCATGGTGAATATCATAGTCATACGTGATATCAAAAGCCTGATAGAGTTCCGCGTCTGATGCAGCATAAAACCCTCGGTTCCGCACCTCTTGCAGAAAATGAGCATGCACCGATTCGGCCAGCCAAAGGGTCCCCTTTTCAACCCGATCGACTTGCTCTTTCGCTTTTAACCAAAAAGAAACCGGCACAAGGCTCGCCACATCACATCGAAATCCGTCAACACCCATCTTTCTCCAGTAACAAAGGATGTCTATCAATTCTTCCTGCAAGTCAAGATTCTGAAAATCCAGATCAATAATATCCGACCAGTCCGCAATTTTATTTCCAAATCGATTCTCTGGAGTTCGATAATAGTACTCGGGATGATTATGTGTGAAAATCGCATCATGAGACGTATGATTATAGACCACATCAATCATGCACTTCATACCCTCACTGTGAATCGCAGCCAATAAGACTTGGAAATCATCCAAGCTTCCAAGTTCTGGATTAATTTTTCGATAATCGCTGATGCTGTAAGGCGAACCCAAGATCCCTTTACGATTCACTTTCCCGATTGGATGAATAGGCATCAACCAGACAACATCAACGCCTAGTTCTTTAATTCGTTCTAGATCTGGAATCAGCGCCTCAAAATTTCCCTCTTTTGAATGATTGCGCACAAAGACTTCATAAATAATTGTTTTATCCATCACCCACCTCCAAATTCATCCTAGCAGAAATTCCAAATCAACGCAATCGGTTGCATTCGTTTTATCTACAAATTTATTCAACTCACCAAACATTATTGCCTATTCACGGGAAAACGCTTCCATTTTTTTCATGCTCATGATATGATTAAAAAAATAAATTTAGGAGGCTCCGATTGAAACAAAAACTACGACATCAAATTGCTAAAATTGCAAGTTATACAGAAATTTTTGTTGCCGGTATTACCCTGATTGCGATCGTCCTCTATGCCGTTATGCTTTTATGTGAGTTGCCCGCCTTTAGTTTGACCTTAAGTGGCGCATCGACACAACTGCCTTTAGATAAGTTCTTAGGTGAGATCCTCCAAGTGGTCATCGCTATCGAATTTGTCAAAATGCTTGCTAAGCATACACCTGAATCAGTTATCGAGGTCCTTCTCTTTGCCATTGCCCGAAAACTAATTGTCGACCATACCATCGACGCGCTGCAATTGCTGATAGGCGTAGCTGCCATCGCCATTCTTTTCGCCATTCGAAAGTACTTGAACGTAACCGCAAGAGAAAGTGAAGACGGTATGCTAATTAGCGGTGGATCGTCATTAAAACATGCCTTTGATGTTTGTAATGGGGATCTGAATATTGATGAATCCATTCATGGAGACACCCTTGCTGGTATGATTCATAATTACGCAAAAGATCACGGAGATAAAATTACTGTCGGATACACAGTTAAAGTTGGAGATGTCCACTTTGAAGTCTATTCAATGGACAGTGGATTAATCAAATTGGTTCAAATCATTAAATAAATTAGCACTATATACAAAAAAAGATCTCCAAAAGGAGATCTTTTTTTCTTTTACGTATCCCTTACTCGTCACCAAATCCAATGCCAATTCGACGAGCCGTTTTAAGCAAATCACTATCCAAGGCGACACCTTTTCGATTTGAACTAGGTGCACCAATCGCTGTATCCTTGCCTGCAACTTCATCCAAATCCACTGTTGTCAATTTATTGTCTTTCATGGCAACCATCACGTTAAAGGTTCCCTGCATGGCCAATTCAACAGCTGTTGAACCATATAAAGTTGACAAAACTCTATCATATGCCGTTGGCGATCCACCACGCTGCATATATCCCAATACCGTTGCACGAGTCTCCATGCCAGTTCGTTTTTCAATCTCTTCAGCAACCTGATTGCCAACTCCGCCCAATCGGATTTGATCGGGACTGTCTTCAACAATTTTTTTCACGTAAACATCTCCACCAATTGGCTTTGCGCCCTCGGCTACAACCACGATCGAGAAGTTACGTCCACGGCTTCTTCGCTTGTTAATTTTTTCAACAACTTTTTCTATATCGTATGGAATCTCGGGAATCAAGATTACATCTGCACCGCCGGCAACGCCAGATTCCAAAGCAATAAATCCAGAATCACGTCCCATAACTTCCAAAATCAATACACGGTCATGAGATGCAGCTGTTGTATGAAGCTTATCAATAGCTTCTGTTGCAGTTGTTACTGCTGAATTAAAACCAAATGTAATGTCAGTTCCAACAATATCATTGTCAATTGTTTTTGGAACACCAATTACATTGATTCCCTTCAAGCCATAATCGCGAGCCGATTTCAAAGAACCGTCCCCACCAATTACGATCAAACAATCAATTCCCATTTCTTTCATTCGATCTGCACATTCTTCTGACTTGTCCACATAAATAATGCTTCCGTCTTCTTGCTTCTCTGGAATAGCAAATGTATTTGTTTTGTTGGACGCACCCAAAATCGTCCCACCACGATGAATCAACCCTGATGTATTGTCACGATTTAAGTTCATTACATCGCCTTCCAGCAATCCTTTGTATCCGTCTCGAAATCCTACAACTTCGATTCCATTATTCAACGCCGTTTTCATAATTCCGCGAAGAACAACATTCAGCCCCGGGCAATCCCCGCCGGCCGTTAACACCCCAATTTTTTTCATTATATACACACCCCTCTAAACTTTTACAATGGTATTTTATCATATGTTGAATGCCGCTTACAAGCGCTATTCAACGCTTTCATAAATTGTAACATCCTTTGGCAAAAATTCAATCCCTTCCTGCTCAATTGCATGCAAGAATCGTTGGATTTTCGGCTCAATAGGTCTATCTTTCTTTGTCTCTAAAATCCCTCTCAGATCAATTGCATCAAAGACATGATCAAAAACCAAACTCAATGGAATTTCCTCCAGCGTAACAAAAGGATAAACAAGACGGATGCCCATCGCTTTCAGCCGCGTGAACTTTTCCTTCTCTAGCCGCAAAAGTCTTCGAACCTCCAGCTGTTTAATACGAAATCCGACCATTCGATTTTCCAACATTTCCTTTGGTACCTTTTCTGTCAACCATTCGACAAACTGATCTTGGATCATGATCGACTCGTCAATATCAATCAAAAGATAAGCCTCTTTCTTCTGATTAAATAAGTAGGCTCGCTGATCAACTATGGCATCGAATACCCGTTCCACATAGGCCCATAATACGCCTGCTTTTGAGAGCATTTGACTTTGCCATTCAACCGACTTTCCCTCCATCCCTTCAATATGCCAGTTACTCTCAAGCTGCAACACATGGCTGTGGTTACAACAAGTTTTCCACCGCAACTCAAGAAAGGAAAAATCATTCTGAACACATTCCGAAAGCGCAATTTGTACTTGTGAAGACGATTGCGATTCCCTTGCAAATTCTTCTGGATAATAATACGCGCTCTTTCCTCGCTGTTTTGCTTCATACATGGCCAAATCCGCTCGATGCAATAGACCCTCTACCGTATCTTCATGTTGCGGGTACGATACAATTCCAACACTTACACCTAACTGTACTTCTACATTTTTAACAAGATACGGTTGATTTGCTGCTTCAATCAAGCGTTCTGTCAATTGCTTTGCGTGCTCAGGCGATTGAAGATTCGACATCAATAAAACAAATTCATCGCCTCCATAGCGAGCGGCACAGTCACTGCTCCTAACCACTTTCTGCAGACGAGTTGAGAATGCTTCTAAGACCCGATCTCCTGCTTCATGACCCAAGGTATCATTGACTGCTTTAAAGCCATTCAAATCCATATACAACAAGCCAAGAGACTGTTTTTCTACTTTAGCTTCCGCCAGCGCTTCACTAAAATATTCAAGAAAATAATTGCGATTATATAATCGAGTCAAGCTATCGCGGTAGGCAAGAAAATAGATCTCCTTTTCTTTTCTCTTAATCGCAGACATGTCACGTACAATGGCAATATACTTTGATGAACCCTGAACCAACATGGCATGAATTGATAATGATACCGGTAATACACGGCCGTTATTTTGGCGAGCCCAAAGCTCTCCTTCCCATTGTTTTTTCTCAAGTAGACTTTCTAAAATTTCATTATAATCCCATTCACTGTGACGGCCGGATTGAAATAGGGACGCATTTTTTCCAATCATTTCAACTTCAAGATAACCAAAGAGCCGGCGCATGGCCGCATTGACCCATTCGATCCTACCTTGCTTGTCTACGATCAGCACGCCTTCCTTGTTATTTTCCAAGACATTGGCAAAAAGTTGCAATCGCTCTTCGTATTGCCTCTTTTCTGTTACGTCCCGATAAGACAAATAAGCACCAAAATATTTGTCTCGCATAAGTAAAGGAACACCATTGATTTCGACGCTAATCTTTTTTCCACTTTTTGTCAATCGCTCTACTGAAGCTCTGGTTACCTGCCCGGCCTTGACTTGATCGGAATAGCCATGTTCCAACTCGGTCAAGTGAAACAGTTCGCATGGTTCTTTGCCAATGCACTCCGCCTGAGAATATCCAAAAATCTCTTCAAATCGCGAATTGACTCGAATGACACGAAAGGCATGATCCAAGACCAGAACACCTTCGACCTGTGCTTCCATATACCGCATGGCGTCCCCTTGCGCATAGGCTTGAAGTCCGTGTTGGTATATCGTGGATACCAACACCTGCTTTTCTTCAATAATAAGCGGGTAACTATGAACTTCCACCTCTTCAACACTGCCATTTTTCTTTCGATGAGGGAAATGAAAGTAATTTCGTTTTTCCTCTTTCGCACGCTTCATTTCATCACTCACCTGATGATCGTGCAACTGATTAATATCCTGGATCCGCAAGGCTGTCAACTCGTCCCATGAGTACCCATAAAATTTAACCGCTTCCTGATTTCCATCCAGAATCCGCCCCGTATCGGGATCAATTAACAGCATGATCACAGGATAAGAACGAAAAAGCTGATGATAATTCATACTCCCTCCCCATATAGTCGTTTTTCTGTTTCCGCAAAAATGCTTTGTCATGATGAACGACGAAGTACGGATCGAAGTCCTCTTTCCTCTCCTCGCAGTATTTTCCCAATATTTTTCCGATGAAGAAAGATCGACAAGCCAATCAAACCCACCGCAATTCCAATAGGGAGAACATGCATGGTTAAATAAATGGAAAAACCCAAAAAGACAAGCAACATGGCATAGGTTCCAAATACAATATAATCCGTTGCAACGGTTACAAGTATAATCGCTAAAACACCAACAATGGCCATGCGCCAGTCGATCATTGCCATCACGCCAACCAAAGATGCCGTTCCTTTTCCACCTCGAAAACGCATAAAAAACGGAAAATCATGGCCCAAAACCACACCACTACCCGCCATATATTTCCAATGTAAGTCAGCATGACTTAAATCAAAGAGCGCACCAATTATTAAAATTGCTATAACTGCTTTAAGAATGTCGATCAAGGCGACAGATACTCCAACTTTCCATCCAAATGTCATAGTTGCATTAGAGGCGCCTGCATTCTTGCTTCCGACTGTCCTAATATCCATTTTTTTCAACTTCCCAATCAAATAAGCGGCTTGAATGCATCCAAAGCCATATCCAATCAAAGGAATTAACCAATTTTCCATCATATCCCCTCCTATATCCATTATACCCTCTTTCTAATTGAAAATTAAGGAAGTTATCAAAATGTGGTATAATAATCCAAATTGAAAGGAGTCATTATGATCACAATCCACTATGAAGATTCTCATTTACTCATTGTAGAAAAGCCACCCGGCATGCCCGTACAATCAGACCCTACCGGCGACCCGGATCTATTAACAATATTATCGGATCAAATTCATCACCCGCTCTGGCTGGTTCATCGTTTGGACCGTCCCGTTGGCGGTTTGATCGTATATGCAAAAACCAAAGAGGCTTGTTCTCGTTTATCCACGGCCTGGCAAGAAAAGCGCATTCAAAAATCCTATACCGCTGTTGTTTGCGGAAGACCGGAAAAAGAAGAAGCAGAGTGCAAGCACTATATCCGAAAATGCAAAACGATCAATCGCTCAAAAATAGAAGCGACTCGAGTCGCCTATGCCAAGCGAGCGGTTCTGCGTTACCGTGTACTTGATCAAACCCATTCTGATGAATTTGGTCCCCTTGCTCTTCTTGGCATCGATCTGGAAACCGGACGCCATCATCAAATTCGTGTTCAACTATCTCATATCGGATTACCCATTTGGGGCGATACCAAGTACAACAAAACTTTTACAAAAAGAAAAGTTTGGAGTCAAATCGCCTTATGGTCAACCCGGCTTCAATTTGAGCACCCCATGACAAAAGAATCTATCAAAATCTCACTATCACCAAACGTTGAACCCTATACTTTTTTTCAAGGAGATCATCAATGAAGAAAATATTCATTTCAGGACTTTTTTCTTTGCTACCCATCGGACTCACCATTTTTTTAATCCAGATTGTTTTTCATTGGGTCGACTCCTTTGGCAGCCCGGTAGTCAGACAATTTACCGATCTCAAAATACCCGGCCTCGGCTTTTTGCTCACCCTCGGTCTTATCTTTTTTGCAGGTCTCTTTATGCAAGTTTTCCTGGGAAAAAAACTATTGTCTTTACTGGACTCGCTTATTGAACGAATACCGCTAATCAATCATCTTTATCATGGCATCAAGGGGGTGACTGATTCTTTTAGCCAGGTACCTGATCGTGAATTTTCCATGGTTGTTTTGGTCAAATACCCAACACCGGAGTTTGAGAGCATCGGTCTCATCACCAACGAATCCGTGTTCATTGGCGGCAATAAAAAAGTTGCCGTTTTTATTCCGACAACTCCAAACCCAACCAATGGCTTTCTTGTACTGGCCAAAGAAGAGGATCTAACCCCCCTTGATATCCCGGTTGACGAAGCACTCAAATCGGTTATATCCATGGGAAGCGTATGGCCAAAAAAGTATCAAATTGATTCTAACAGCATTGAATCCAATGGGCGACCAGTCACTCAAAACAAAGACAATCCGATTGGCTCTGATCAACCATAATCGATAAGTTACTTTCAATCAAGGTGGTATAAGCAAATTTGCTTATACCACCTTGATTTCTTCTACCCGATTAATCCCCTGGTCACTAAAAAACACTTCTATCAATGCAATCCGCTCAACCCTTCCATAAATTGGTTGGAATCCCTGAATTGCATTTGCAAATACATCCATAACCTTTTGAGCTGGTAGCGAAATCGCTAAGGAACAATGGGGCATCCATTTTTCTTTTTTATAGTATTGATCAGCCTTATCTGAAAAAACCTGCAAAGCCTGATATAACTTCTCATGAACGTGAAGAAAATGTTTAGACGGCAGCGGTGTAAGAAATACTGTATTGGTCATTGGAAAAACGCCAACACTATCGAATTGAATCGAAAAAGGCTCCACCGTTCCAACAAACTCTCGGAATGCATCCAAAAACATGGTTCGCTCCACCCCTTGAAACAAAGCCAAGGAAATATGCGGCCGATTGCCTTGAATTCGAATCATTGAATCATCAAGATTATTATCTTTCAGATTCGTCCAAGATTTTAAAATTTGCATTTCTGTTTTCTGATCAAATAATGCGATAATCGCAAACATCATTTCCTCCTACTTGTTCATCATTTTTTCTATTTATTTGCTAGTCTTTAAAATTTTCGACCATTCTTCCTTCTATCTATCAATTACCGCGCTGCCAACTACTTCATCTCTCCGATAGAACACAATAATCTGACCGGGCGCTGGTGCTCGGGCTGAAACACCTAAAATAGCAATATCCGCTTCTACCTTTGCTACCGGATAGGTATGCCCCCATTGACACAACTTCACGTCCAATGGATCCTTGCCCTCTACAGGAACCAACCATTGCAGGTCATGAAATCGAATCTGCTCTGTTAATAAGTCTGTTTCTGACCCCAGCCATAGGGTGTTATTTAATGCATCCATTCTAGTGACGACAAGGCCATTTCCTTTGGTCCATTGCTGCAAACCTTTCTTTTGGCCAATGGTATAACGTGCCAAGCCTTGATGGCGTCCCACAATCTTGCCGTTTTGATGGCATACCGGGCCCGGTTGCATGGTTGACGGCGCAAATTTTGACAAATAGCTAAGATGATCCCCTTTTTCGATAAAACAAATGCCCGTACTATCCTTCTTTTCAAAAACCGGAATGCCCTTGTCCATGGCCAATTTTCGAACATCCTCTTTTGACTGAAACTCCCCCAAAGGAAAAATCAATCGCGACAATTGTGCTTGTGTCAAACGGCTTAAAACATAGCCTTGATCCTTTCGACTATTGCTTGCTTGAAGCAAATGAACCAACGCAGTATTCGAATCGCGTTTTAAACGCGCGTAATGCCCTGTTGCAAAATAATCTGCCCCCTGATTGATAGACCAATCCATTAATAATCCATATTTGATTTTTGGGTTGCAGTACAAACAGGGATTAGGGGTTTGTCCCTTTCTATACGCCTCTAAAAAAGGGGCCACGACTTTTGATTCAAAGGCTTTGCTTAGATCGATAACATGATGCTGAATCCCAAAAAAATCTGCAACTTCTTTCGCACTTTCAATGGTTTCTTCAAAGCCAACCGGCCGCAATTTCATGGTTACAGCCTCTACCTGATAGCCTGCGTCTATTAAAATGCTTGTTGCCACAGCGCTATCCACTCCGCCACTTAAGGCAATCATTACTTTCTTTCCCATAGGTGCTCCTTTTCATTCTTCTATCTTTATTATACTATAAAACAAAAAGGGAGGCGCACATTGAATAAGGAATGGAAACTCACAAAGGAACAAAGAAAATCAGCGATTGAAGCGGTGCAAGCCTATTTTTCCAACGAAAGACAGGAAGACATCGGCGACCTAGCCGCACTTCTTTTAATTGATCAAATCCTTCCCATTCTTGCGGGATCATTTTATAATCAAGGCGTAAATGACAGCGTCGAACGTGCACAGAATCATATCGAAGAATTATATGCATTGGAGATCCCACTTCCATAGGGTCTCTATTTTTTTATTTTATTGTATAATTATTATTAATGCCTTATAATATTCCATAATAGAATTGGAGGCGATCAAATGAACTTTAAATGCGGTCAATCAGAACTTTCATTCCCACTTAATCAATGGAAAGAAGTTTCTATTTTAGAAGCAAGCCAGACCGATCAGCAAAGCGAAGAATCCCATATTATAGAGGCTTTGAAACACCCCATCAGCTCGAAACCTTTGTCCGAATTGATTGGTCCAGATGAAACGGTATGCATTGTAGTTTCTGATATCACACGGGCCTATCAACGCATGTGGGTCTACCTTCCCCACCTGATACAGGAATTGGAAAAAGCTAATGTCCCAGACGAAAATATCTTCTTTCTCTCGGCCAACGGCACGCACCGTCAACAAAGCCAAGCAGAGCACCGAAAAATACTAGGTGATGCCCTATACGATCGATTCTCGATTTATGAACATTTTGGAGCAGACTTAACATCGGTCACTTCTGTTGGTGTCACCCAATATGGAAATGAAATCAAACTCAATACCCGTGCCTTGCAAGCGGATCACATTATCCTCACTGGCGCTATCGTTTTTCACGATCTTGCTGGCTTTGGAGGCGGAAGAAAGTCCCTTCTTCCAGGTATTGCAGCATCAGAAAGCATTCAGCGCAACCATCGTCTCGCTTTAGTTGGCGACAAGGGCGATCTCCACCCAGATATGGGAAGTGGAAAGATGGACAAGAATCCATTGAACCGCGAAATGCAGGAAGTAGCTGACTGGATCAAGCCTAGCTTCATTTTAAATGTAGCCATTGGCGGAAACGGAAAAATCAGTCAAGCCTTCGCAGGACACTATCGTGCTGCCCACCAAGCAGGTCAAGACTTTGTACGAAATCAAGATGGGAAATGGATTGACAAGCAAGGCGATCTAGTCATTGGATCAGCCGGTGGACACCCAAAAGATATCAATTTTTATCAAGCAACCAAGGCCATCAGCAATATGGTTGGGGCAGTTAAACCCGGAGGAACCTTACTTTTGTTCGCTGAGTGCGCAGAAGGGATCGGATATCAGGAAATGGCGGATATTTTGTTATCACCCAAAGATATTCCAAGCCTTGCAAAAATGTTATTGAAGCAGTTTTCTGTTGCCCGATATATTGGATTTTGGATGAGAACCGTCACAAAACGCATGGAAGTCCTTTTGGTTTCCAATTTGCCCAGCGAACCCTTGGCAACAATCGGCATTCGCAATTTTACCGATGCAGACTCCGCATATGCCTACCTAGAAGGAAAATCCGACATTGAACATGTCATTGCAATCCCAAAAGCCGGACAAGTCTATGCCCAATGGAAGGAAAATAATCAATGATTAAACTTGCAAAGCAATATGAAAACGCTGAATCTACGGCCTTGGGAAAAGCAGCTACACTCATCGGTAACCTAGATGCAGTTATTAACCTAAGTATTGGAGATCCTGATCAAATCACTCATGAAAACGTGATTATAGCTGCCATGGAGGATGCAAAAATCGGCCATACCAAATACACCCACGCCTTAGGTGATCTAGACGTGCGAAACGCCCTTCAAAATCACTTTCAGGAAGAGTATGCCTTGTCAATTCCAACTGATGAAATGATTATGGTTGTTGGCGCAGGTCATGGTATGTATTTAGGATTGAAAGCCATTTTAAATCCTGGAGATGAGGTATTGGTTCCCGATCCTCACTACCCTCCTTATCTACAGCAAGTCCTATTGAATCAAGGGATTCCAATTTCAGTTCCTACCCTGGAAAAAGATAATTTTCACTTATCTGTTGAATCACTGGAAACCGCAATCACACCAAAAACACGGGCCTTAATGTTAAATAATCCCAACAACCCAACGGGAGCTTCTCTTTCAAAGGAAGAGCTATCTGCGATTCTTGCTTTTGCAAAAGCCAACGATCTGATTATTTTATCGGATGAGGTCTATCGTGGATTCAGTTTTGATAAGGACTTTACACCGCTTTATCAAATCGAAGGGGCAAGAGAACGGACTATCGTACTCGGCAGTTTTTCAAAAGACTACGCTATGACAGGCTGGAGAATTGGGTATGCCTTTGGTCCCAAACATGTGATTAGCTGCATGCGTGAATTGAATGAAGGAATCTGTTTTACGGCTCCTTCCATCTCGCAGCGAGCTGCCCTACATGCCCTGAATCATCACAATGAAATTCTAGAAGGCCTAAGAAACGAATACAAAGCTCGTGTCGATTATGTCTACAATCGCATTCAAACCATACCCGGCATCAGCATGCATAAGCCAGAGGCAACCTTCTATCTTTTCATCAGCATCAAAGAAACAGGCCTTACATCAGAAGCCTTCTGTGACAAAGCCATGGAAGAAGCACAAGTTCTCTTGTTGCCTGGGACCGCCTTCGGGGCCTGTGGAGAAGGATATGTCCGCATTGCCTGCACGGTTGATATTCCAAACTTAAAAGAAGCCTTTGATCGGCTTCAAACACTAACTTATTAAAGACCTTGCCATGCATAAAGCACGCAATGAATCATTTACTCAAGTGATTCATTGCGTGCTTTTATTTTCAGATCAAGTTGTCGATAAGAAGCGATGGCGATGGCTTCTCCAACCTCCACTTCAATGGGATGCAAGAAATTCGGTCCATCCAAAACCACCGTATGGAATTCACCATTTTCTCCACAAGCATCCACCCCCATGGCTTCAAACTCTTCAATTAATTCTTCTGTGAATATTTTTCCTAAATATCGCTCCGGCACCTTTCTGGTATCAATTGTAACAATGCGGGCAATAAATCCCTCACGAATAAACTCTCGGATTAAGTCACGTCTTGCTTCCTGCCACAAAGGAAGCCTTGCTTGCAGATTTTCCATTTGGCACACCCGTTCCACCCATCCTCGATGCGCGTCGAGATCGATATCACCAAAAATGCCAACCCGAATACCTTGAGCCTGTTTTTCATGCAAATATCCAAGAAACTCGGTCTCATAATCGCCCCATGTTGCCTTTCGAAACTCCCAGGTTTTACCCAGCGCATCGGCCTGCGCCCGGAGCAATTCCAGCCTCAATCCATGACTTCTGGACCGTTCCCCACCTTCTTCAATCATCGTAAACAAATATGGAATTTTAATGCCCATTTTTTCGGCCCGAAAAAGAGCCAAGCAACCATCCTTCCCCCCACTCCAAGAAGAAAATCCAATTTTCTGCATCCAACACCCTCCACTTCTATACCAAGATAATATAGTTCTAATTTCATTATACTTGTCTTACAGAATCAGAACAACGAGTAAAGCGGTAAGTTCCGTCGCAAAACTTTCTTGACAATCCCAAACAAGCAAGTAAGAGCAAGCAGCAAAATATGATGGATATAATGGAAAACACGACTTTGCCTCACAAGATAGAATTAGAAAATTCATCATATTTTCCATTTTAGCTTCCTGTATACTAAAGATACAAACAGCAGGGAGGATCCTTAATGAACCGTAAAACCGTACTTCAAATACAAAAAATATTGAAAACAATTGAGACTAATCTGCAAGAACCCCTAGATCGAAGAAAACTAATCGAAATGACCTATCTTTCGTCGGCCGCATTTTATCCCTTATTTCGAAATTTAATCGGTACAAGTGTTAAAGACTATATCCAAAGGAGACGTCTCTCGGCATCCTGCAAGGACCTTGTTGACTCGAATAAAAGTATCCTAACCATTGCCCTTCAATATCAATATGAAAGCTATGAGAGCTATTCACGTGCCTTCAAACGACTAACAGGTCTAAGCCCAAGACAATATCGCAAGACAGGCGTGTTAACAGCACCCTATGGTCCCGTGACAATCATGGCATCATACTCAAAAGGAGATCTCGAAATGAAAAGACGAATGAATCAAAAACAAATCATGAATGCTCTTCGATCCCACTCTGGTATTTTATTGGACATCGATATCGATGAATTTGAAGCAGTCAATCAAAAATATGGACGCGACACTGGCGACTACATTCTGTCAGAAATTCCAAAACGTATAAACCAAGTGCTCGTTTCTTTCTCAATTAGAGGAGAAGCCATCCGAATCCACAACGATGAGTTCCTTGTTGTCCTTCCTGATTCAGTAGAAGATCATGACTCGATTACTGAAGCATTTCTGTCTCAAATTCGATTTCCTTATCAATTTCGCAGTGAAATGATCTGTATAACCGTCAGCATCGGGCTTACACCATACTCCATGAAGCAGGATTGGACCGAATCGATGGAACGAGTTGAAACTGCCATGAAATCGGCTAAGACAAATGGTAAAAACCAAACCTATAAATCATAAAAAGCATGCCCAGGGCATGCTTTTTCCTATTTAGACTCACATAGTGTTTGATTAAAATACAAGATCGCTTGCCCTAACTCCTCTTTCTACAGAAAAGTGTATCAAAGAATATCTGTATTCGCCATATGTCTGGCAAAGTTTTACAAAATACGCCTTTGAATTCACATTCTTGGTACAAGAATCAGTCCATAAAAAAACGAGGGAAAATCCCCCGTCTTAAAATAGATCCTTTAATTTGTCTGCTGCGCTGCCCAAATCCAAACCACCTTCGCCACCCAGAACTTTTTCGACTTGACTTTGAATCGGCTCAGGGAGTTTATCTCCCAAATATGATTTGAGTACCTCAACTACTTTCTCTGCAAGTTTTTCATCCAAATTTGTTTCATCCATCAATTTTTTTACAATTTCTTTCATTATTATCTCCCTTAATTTGAAGTATTGTTCGTATTTATAATACCCAAATTTTAGAAAACAACAACTACTCTTTAATAAAAATGCCTTGGAATTGTTTCGTTTGAAATCGATCAATAAAGAGCTGGCACTTACACAAAAATAGAAAATAAATATTCCGACCCGTTTCAGACAAAGATTCAAAATTGCCTTGTCCCTTGGACAGAATAAAATCCGCCGAATCAATCGCCTCTTGCGCTTCTTGGCTGATAACACCCAATTGCGTCCCGGGAATTTTAGTCCCATTTCCCATTACTGGCACGATCTTGGTCAAACCGACTTCCTCAGCATCCTCCATCAAGGCATCATTTAAAGCAACATCACCGCGAACAATCACCTGAATGTTAACCTCGGGGTACAATTGCTGAATGGTTTGAATCAAAATCTTATCAAAAACAATCTCTCCCGCATTGTCTGTCAAATAAACCAACTTATGACCCAGTTCAAGTTCTTGACGAAAATCTTTCACGGTCTGTGCATCAAGATTTTGATCACCCGCTCGTTCAATCAAGCTCTCTAGCTTTTCTTCGTCGACTGTATCCATAGCGCCAAAATCGATCAAATTGCCAATCATAGCAAATTGCAAGGCGCTCATCAGTTGATCATCAGACTCTTGAATCCGTTTTACAATTTCCATTTCCTTCAACATTAGAAATTGATTATAATGCCGTTTTTGCCTATAAAAAGGATCTCCAATATCAAACTTATTCTCTAAAATCGCGTTAATCTTTGAATAAAGTAAGGGTGCTGTATCCGACTCATGAGCCACGGAAATCTCCCCATACACCTCTTTCATAAAGTGCAACAAACCGTCTTCACTTTGATCATAATTCAAATAATTCTGTTCCGCTTTTCCCAACATACAATTTATGCAAGTTAAATTCGCCTTCATTGAATACTCCCCCACTCTTATCATCAAGTCTTACTTCTTTTTCATTTTACCCGCCAAAAATTGGTAAAAAATATGGCCAACTTTTTTCTTTATCCACGACAATTGGTTTTCATAGAAATAATCACGCTGATCCCAGCCTTCATGTTCCCAATAAGGTCGATCTTGCAATAAAACTTGCAAAGCCAACACCTTCTGTACCTGGAAATCCATAACCCGCTTCCAGTTGGGGCGATCCAACTCCTTTGGAGATTCCAACAACATACAAAAACGATCAATCTTTTTTTCCAAAACAGCCTGTTCAACTCCAGCGAGCTTCACCGCTAAACGCCCTGCAGGAATTGCGCCCCATTGAATCGTAATATCCTTTAAATACTTTAGCGTTTCCTTAGCGCCCGATGCATTTGTAGTTACGGTGGAAAAAATCGGTTTTCCTACCAAAATCGGACGATGATAATGCGAGCATGTGCGATCAATCATGGTTTTCAAAACGCCAGAAACCTGTCGTAAATAGACCGGAGAAGACAAAATAATTCCATCAGCTCCCTTTAATTTTTGCTCAACCTCAAAAAAAGAATCCTGAATCACACAAGTTCCTCTCATGATACAAACCTCGCACCCCCGACAGGGCTGAAGTTCATATTCAGAAAGATGTAGCCACTCGGTTTCAATTCCGTGACTAATCAGCTCTGTTTCTATTCGCTTAAGCACCGAAAATGTTGTCTTTTTCCGGTAGGAACTATTAATTAATAATACTTTCTTCACAGGCTGCTCCTTTCGACAAAATCATTTCCATTCTATCAGATATCATAAAAAAAAGAAGCACTCTTTCGAATGCTTCTAACAAATCAGCGACCAAATCCCCAGTCCAAGGTCCCTAGACCCAAATCTAGAAGTAAATAATAGATAGTTATTCGGTCTTGATTCAGTTCAATACCTCACCCATTATGCGATGACAACACGATTTCGACCAGACTCTTTTGCTCGATAGAGTGCATCATCAACCTTCTGGATAAATTCTGACTCCGATTCCACGTTAAGGGCTTGCAGATTGCCACAACCAATACTTACAGATACTTGAATGGATGCGCCATTTACCATCATTACATGTTCTGCGATTCGTATGCGTAGACGCTCTGCGATTTGTTCAGCGGCTATAGCCTCTGTATTTGGCAATGCCAAGAAAAATTCTTCTCCACCATACCGAATCATAATATCAGACTTACGTAACTCTTCCCTTGCAATTTCAGTCATTTGTCTGAGAACACCATCTCCAACCAAATGCCCATACGTATCGTTCACACGTTTAAAATGATCAACGTCAATCATTAAGGCACTGAATGGCATATCCATTTGCCTTGCCCGTTGATATTCATTCCTATATATCTGCAAACCTGCTCGTCGATTATAGAAATTCGTTAGCGAATCTCGTTCAGCAATGCGTTGCAATTCTTCATGTTCAAGTGCATTGTTCAAAGACAAAGCCAAACTATGGGAAAAAATATCAATCTGCTTCATTAATTCCGATGAAAAGGTTTCTGCCGTTGCCAAGATAATAATGCCCATTACCTTATCCTTGTAAACAATGGGTACAAGCAACACTTGTCGGGGTTGATATTCCATCAAAACACTTCTTACATTCAAATCCTTTGGATAAGTGATCATCTCATAACGTTTATTCTTTACAACTTGATGCAAGAAATGATTACTCTGAAATGATTCAGTATCCTCAATTCCATGACTGGCAATCGTCTGACACTGATCCCCATCTACCAATAATATAGCACCTGCACTCGCATCCCCGTGTTTCATTAAAACTTCAAGCGCGTTATCTGCCAAAACGTCCAATTCCAATTGACTTGAAAGGATTTCCGTATAACTGCGAATTGCATCCTGCGTCTTCAGCACAGCTGCAAAGGCTTCGATCAACTCATTAAACGCTAAACCACAAGTACCAAAAAGATCGTCGGATTCTACTGGAATCTGGCAAGTTTCAATGGTACAATCACCAATTTCACCCCCTCGTGAAATCGCTAAAACATTTTCTTTCGCATGATTCATCTTCATCGTAAAAAGCTTCAGCTTTTCACCTACTGTGAGCCTCGCCAAGAAAATATTCACCAGGCCAACAAGAATCCCCGCTGCAACACAGGACATAAAAAAGACCGGTGACATTGCAATTGTGACTGAAACACCAAGCGCCCATGCAAAAAATGGGAACAACAAACCAATTAAAATTCCAAATCCAATCATCCAAGTCGCTAAAATAATAAACACATTCTTTTGATCCATACCTGTCTCCTCATTCTTTTACTCTAGCACAATTATACACCCTAAATTATCCAATTGTTGTATAATTTTGTACATATTTCCGAGTTTAAACGCCTAGACAAGCCATAACAAGATCTTCGACTTCCTTCCACTGATTGTCGAAATTTTCAATCACAGCAATCTCAATATCCAATTGATCCATCACCTTGAACTCAAGGTCTTTTCTCTCCTGAATAAACTGAAAGACCCCGTCAACTCCTTTTGCATTTGTATCTTTTCCATATGGAGAGTCCTCTACATACTCCGCGACTTGATCAATCCAATCTTTCCACTTTTCCGGTTCTGGAGAACGCCGTTGGTCGGCAACACGCTGAATCGTTTTTCTTACACTTGGTTGAGTCAAATAGATCAACATGGGATTCAATCCCTTTACGGTTTGAATCAAAGCTTGCATATATGCAATAATTTCTGGTTCACTTCGATCATGCGCCCGCAATAGTTCGCTAATATGATTCTGTAAATACGCACATTCAAAAATTGTGATCGTATCTGGGTCTGCCTCCTGTCCAAATCGCTTCCATCTTGCAAAATGTAAGGCTTGAAATTCTTCGAATGGGATCCGTTGATCATAGACTTCATGTTGCTCAAAATACGTCATCCACTCCTCGCCCTCGTGCGAAAGGTCCAACATGGTATAGGCGATTACTGCATGATCATCTTCCAAGGAATAGTTACCATCCAGGCACCCCTGAAAAAGTGGAAGCTTTCGAATTTCCTCAAACTTCTGTAGAGGGATCACCGACATCCATGCAAGATCAACAGGATGCAAGTCACCCTCCAAAAATAATTGAACGGGATAACCGCAACTTTCCAAATAAGTCTTCACCTTTGTGGCCATGGTCGTTTTTCCTGAACCAGGAATTCCTTCAATGAGTATTAGTCGATTCATAGCAATCTCCCTTCATCTACGCTCGCCGAAACAATTTCTTTCCAATGACTTGTATCTCGTGCACAGCCACCGGCAACAACGAAACGGCAACAACAATTCCCCATTCCTGAAGGCTTAAAGGACTGGTGTGAAAAGCCTCCATAAAGAATGGTACTTCCGTAACCAAAACTTGAGCACCAATTCCAATAAAAATCGCAAGTACCATCAAACGATTCTGGTACAACTTTGACCCAAACACAGAAACCTCATGATCCCGCATATTCATAGCATGCATCAACTGCGACAGAGCCAGAATAGAAAAAGCAAGGGTTTGCGCCTTCATTAAATAAGCTTCATTAGACAAAATATCCGTCATTTTTTGAATCTCAAAAACCTTCAATGATGGGGAAGCTCCTTTTGCTACCAGATAAAAGGCACTCAAGGTCCCCAGGGCAATCAAACACCCGTAAAGGGCAATATTAAATCCACCTCCATCTGCGAATAAGCTCGCTTTTGGATCCCTTGGTGGTTTCTTCATCAATCCCCGTGGTTTCCCATCGGTTCCCAAAGCCAAGGCGGGCAAGGTATCGGTCACCAGATTTACCCAAAGAATATGCACGGCCAATAATGGTGCCGGAAGCCCCAAGACAATGGCGGTAAACATGGCCACAACTTCGCCCAGATTCGAAGACAGCAAGAATAACACGGTCTTTCGAATATTATGGTATATGCCACGACCTTCTTCCACAGCTTTTTCAATGGTGGTGAAGTTATCATCTGTCAAGATCATATCCGAAGCATTTTTCGCTACATCGGTTCCAGTAATACCCATGGCAACACCGATATCTGCAGTTTTCAATGAAGGCGCATCGTTTACACCGTCTCCCGTCATAGATACAATCTTACCCGAAGCCCGGAAGGCTTCCACAATACGTACCTTGTGTTCTGGAGAAACACGAGCAAAAACGCGAACGGATTCCACGCGGATTTGCAGTTCTTCTGCCTCCATCCCCTCAAGCTCTTGTCCCGTCATGCATTGTTCTTCTCGGTCCGCAATTCCCAATTCTCTGGCGATTGCAAGAGCTGTATCTCGATGATCACCAGTAATCATAACCGTAGCAACGCCCGCTTTTCGCAAGCGTTCTACTGCTGGTTTTGCCTCTTGCCGAGGTGGGTCCATCATGCCGACGAGACCCACAAAGATCAAAGACTCTTCCTCCACATTATTTTCATTCCGCTTGGCCAAGGCCAATACCCGTAAGGCTTGCTTCGACATTTGACTTGCAGCATCTAAAACTAACACTTTATCTTCTTCCGAGATAAGTCTTTGTTCTCCGCTGTTTTCAATCGATGTGCAGCGTTCTAGCAAAACATCGACAGCCCCTTTCGTATAGGCGATAAAAGCAGACCCTGTTTGATGCACGGTCGTCATTAATTTTCGATCAGAATCAAAGGGTCGCTCATTCACCCTCGGATATTCCTTTTCCAATTCCGCCTTTTCAACATCCACCAACAATCCCATATCAACCAAAGCCAATTCAGTTGGATCTCCAATTCGATGATCCCCCTCCACACTGGCATCGCAACACAAAACCATTCCGCGTATCAAATCTTCATTGGTATCCATTTTCGCTTCACTCATGGGGATTAGTTCTTGATTCTGATAGATCGTTCGAATAGACATCACATTTTGTGTAAGCGTTCCCGTTTTATCCGTACAGACAACACTAACAGCACCTAGGGTTTCAACTGCCGGCAAACGTCGAACAATCGAGTTTTCCTTGACCATTTTTTGTACGCCTATTGCCAGAACAATTGTAACAACCGCTGGCAATCCTTCTGGTACTGCAGCCACTGCCAAGGAAATCGCCGTCATCAGCATTTCTACCATATCTCGTTTTTGTAGATATGCGATTCCAAACAGCAGCAAACAAACAATGATCGTACCAATCCCCAAAATCTTACCTAAATCAGCCAGACGTTTCTGGAGGGGAGTTAATTCCTCTTCTTTAGATTCAAGCATGGTTGAGATCTTGCCAATCTCAGTTCTTTTTCCTGTTCCGGCAACGACGCCCGCACCGCGTCCATAAGTCACGATAGTAGACATGAATCCCATATTAATTCGATCACCCAGAGCTGCCTCTTCCGAAATTTCTGCCATTGCATCTTTCTGCACCGCAACTGATTCACCCGTTAAGGCCGATTCTTCCACCGATAAATCAGCAGTTTCCACTAATCGAAGATCCGCAGGGATAATTCGTCCGGCTTCCAATTCAACCCAATCTCCAACAACCAATTCGGCAGATGCAATTTCTTCCACAAGGCCATCTCTACGAACCAAGGCGGTTGGACTGGACATTTTCTGTAGTGCCGACAGAGCACGTTCCGCTTTTCCTTGCTGAACCAATCCCACGGTTAAATTAATCAAGATGACACAGGCAATAATTACAACATCGCTATATTCCTGTAAAATTGTAGACACGATCATTGCAACCAATAGGATTATAGTCATGGGTTCCCTTAATTGTTCAAACACCCTCTGCCCTAATGTTGGCGGTTTTACCGCCTTCAATTCATTGCGGCCATCCCTCTCCAATCGTTTTTTTACTTCGTCTTTACTTAATCCATCTCGACTTGTATTCCACTTCTTTATAATTTCATCGATCATTTGATTGTCCATTTTATTGTCCTCTCCTTTGTCATAGCTCTTTGTCACTTAAATTGTCATGCTCTTATTATACCAAAAAGACAGACGCTTAAGCGCCTGTCCTCCATTTCATTTTATGCAGATTTTTCATCTGTCCCCACGTCATCGATTTCAACCTTCGATGCGACGAACACATTAACCAGTGAAAGAGAAGCGGCCAGGAAAAAAATATACTGCGGCCCCCATAGATCCCAGACGATTCCTCCTGCAATCGCGCAGGTAATTGATACGACATGGTCCATGCTCAATCCCAAAGAAAGGGTAGGCACGATGTCGGCCGTGTCCACTACAATTGACCTCAGATAAATGGTTCGAATCATCCCCATTTGATTGGACATCTTGTCTAAAATAAAGATAACATAGGCAATCATGACCGGAATTCCAAAGGCGGTAAATCGACCACTGGCAAATCCAGCACTTAAAAAACCATAAACAACATAGACACCGATAAAAGAAAATGCATCGGCATACAATAACTTTTTAATGCCAAATCGATCAATCCATCGTCCAAGGGCAGGAAGAAAGAAAATTCCGATCAGTGCGCCTAGAATAGCCAGCACAGCCAAGGTATCAGCCTTCTTCTGTAGCAAATCAATCAGCACCCATGGACCATACACAAGCATAATCTGTTTCTGAACACCCCACATGACGACAAGAATGTAATAATATTTGTACTCTTTTCGAAAAACAAAATTAATCTTTTTATTACTCTTAATCGGCTCGTCCAAATGTCGTTCCAAGACAAAATAAAGGAGAAAACCCAAAAAGAAAATAATAGCCGAAACCAAGAAAATCCATTTTACCTTTGTTGTAAAACTAAAAAATCCCAATCTGAATCCCGCAAAGGTAAGGATCGCGGCGATCATAGTAAAAGCCGTCTGCGTTCCCTTATATTGTCCCATACGTTTTCCGTAATTCTTACCTTCAATCAACGACATGCCAATGGCATCTCGAACGGGCATTAAAATATGGGTACCCGCTGAATTGATAAAGATAAAAATAAGCATCACTGCATAGGGCGGGGTTGCAAGGCCCAAAACACCTATCCCAATCAAGGCTAACAATTGCGCTGCCATGGCAATTCTCAAATCAGAAAATGCGGACAATGAGGCAACGAAAAAGATCACCAATACCCCAGGTAGTTCCCTTGGAAATTCAATCAATCCCCGTTGATACGCCGTTACCTGATACGCATCCTTAAAATAATTCGACAGAACGCCACCGCTCAATCCCTGAGCCAGAGCCGTTAACGCCAGAATTCCAAAATACACTTTCTGCGCGTCGCTTAAACTTCCCCAACGTTCCTTCATAATAGAAGTTCCCCACTTTCTTACTCTAATACACTAAAGGGTATCCGTCTTCCCTAGATTTGTCAATTGAAAAAGACCCCCTTGCGGGAATCTTCTTCTGTTTATTTTTTACTATTTACTTCTTTCATATTGTTCCGGCCACGGTACATCAATACCCAGTTTCTGGGATGCATGCAAAGGCCAATACGGATTTCTTAGCAACTCGCGACCAACAAAAACAAAATCTGCCCGCTCGTTTCGAATTATTTCTTCCGCCATTTTTGACTTTGTAATGAGACCCCCGGCAATCACAGGCAATCTCGTATTTTTCTTAATCGTTTCGGCAAAGGTCAATTGATACCCAGGATAAAGGGGAATCGTAGCACTTACAACACCGCCCGAACTCACATGAATCAAGTCGACACCACCCTCCTTAACCCGATTAATTATATTCACAAGGTCCTTCGGGTGGTTTCCTTCTAACCGATATTCTTCTGCAGATACCCGCAGAGAGACAGGCTTATTCTTGTCCCAAACTTCACCCACCGCAGCCAAGACCTGCCGCAAGAACTTGGTTCGGTTTTCCAAGTTTCCTCCATAGGAATCAGTTCGTTGATTCGTCAGCGGCGACAAGAACTGATTGATCAAATAGCCATGTGCCGCATGTATTTCAATGCCGTCAAATCCCGCTTCCAACGCCCTCTTTGCGCCATATTGAAACGCCTCAACCACTTCGTTGATCTGTTCTTGGGTCATTGCGGTTGGAGTTTGATAGTCATCGCTAAAAGCAATAGCAGCAGGTGCAAGTATTGGCTCATCTTCTACCTTACTTTTTCTCCCCGCATGAGCCAATTGCAAAATCACTTGGCTGCCATTGATGTGTATCAAGTCCACCAGCTGTTTTAACCCCGCAACCTGTTCATCCGACCAAATCCCCAAATCCTTGGTGGAAATCCTTCCCCGTGGCTCAACAGCCGTCGCTTCGAGAATAATTAGACCTACACCCCCAATTGCCCGGGTTGAATAATGGACAAGATGCCAATCGTTTACTTGACCATCATGATCCGCGCTATACATGCACATAGGTGGCATGACGATTCGATTCTTACTTGTCAAACTTTTTATCTTGATTCCACTGAATAACCCTGACATCTGCCTCCTCCTTAGTCTTGCGCTTTTGCATAATCCAAACTCCATGGAATGCCGAATCTGTCGACGACCGAAGCATAAATTGAATTCCAGAAAGTCTCGGCCAGCTCCATTTCAACGACGCCGCCTTCCTTTAATACATCATAAACTCGTTTTTGCTCCTCTGCAGAGTCAAAATTGATATTCAAGGCTACTCGGCTCCCTTCAGCTACCGTTCCACCTTCAAAAGTATCCGACAAATAAAGTATCGCATCACCAATTTGCAACTGGGCATGCATAATTTTCTCTTCATATCCAGGGCTTGTCCCCAAATCCGGCGCATCCTTAAATCGCTGCAGATATGCAATTTCGCCTTTGAAAAGGTCTTTGTACAGATTTAATGCTTCCTCGCAATTGCCCGCAAAACTCAAATAGGGAATAAACATATTAATTACCTCCTTTTTTCGGTAATTCATATTTACCCCCTTTTGACTCTTATTTCCACAATTTATTTTTCTGTACCTGTAAGAATCTCATGGATCTTCCATCCGACAGCACCCATGCAAAATCCCTGATTGCCCAACAAAACAACTTCAATTTCTTTCTCTGGATAGAAATACGTTCGAGCACTAACTCCAAATTCTTCTCCCGTATGTCCCATCCGAACAAGCAAGCCATCTTTTAACAGAAACCAATTGGCAAAGCCATACATCCAATGATAACCTCGAAAGCCATCTGACTTCTGATCAACCACCTGTGGCCTCATAAACAACTCTGTCATCATCTCGCTCATCAGCTCACCATTTCGAAGCCCGCGATTAAAACGAATCAGATCGTCCACAGTTGAAGTAGCCCCCCCATCAGCTGAAGGAATCGGCGTCATGGTATAGATATTTTTCTTCCAAGCAAGAATCTGCCCCTTGTCATCTTCTTCAGGTTCATATCCATCAGCTACGCCAACAATTACATCCTCATTGTCAAAAAATCCTGTATTCTCCAAATGAAGCGCATTGAAAATACGTTCTTGAATAGCCTGTCGATAATCATTCCCTGTCACTTTCTCAATCACCATACCCAATAAAATATATCCAGCACCGCAATATTGAAATTTCTCTCCAGGAGAAAAGTTTGGAGGTTAATTCTTGAACATGTCAAAATAGTCTTCCAGTTCCCTCATCTGATAGATAGGTTTTTCCTTCCACAGGGCAAACCAATCTTCATCACTGGCATTCATCTCATCAAAATAATCCCCAATCCCAGAGGTATGAGTCAATAATTGTTCAATTGATACACCCTTGGCAATCGCTGTTTCCGTTAAATTAAGAATCTCTACAACAGAGTCACTTAAGGCCAATTTCCCCTCATCGATCAATTGGCCAATCACTACCGCTGTAAAGATTTTCGAGAGCGAAGCAATGCGAAATTTCGTCTGGCGGTTGGGCACGATTTTCCAAGTCCGATTGGCATAACCAAATGCACCCTCATACAAATCCTGATCCCTTTGCTTAATCAAAACAAAGCCCGATAAAGCTTCCTTCGAAGCCAGTTCTTTTAAATAAGCTTCTACGTTTTCCTTCATGGCTTTCATCCCCTTCCCTTGTATATGCATATTCTCTTTCTCTTACGCTATCATATAGATGAATTCATAGTCCTTATTTTACCATACGAGTATGCCCTCTCAAAGTCTCCCCCAAAACTTTCGAATCTTGCCATTCTATGATATACTTATGTGATTTATAAACGATTAAATTAATGAAGAAAGGGAAAATATATGAATACTTTTCGGTCCTTTGGCCTGAACGAAACCATCTTGCAAAAGCTGGATGAACAACATATCCAAGAACCAACCCCCATACAATCCCTCACCATTGCCGAAATTCTTGCCGGCAAAGACTTGATGGCAGAGGCGCAAACCGGTACGGGGAAAACCCTGGCCTTTTTGCTTCCCATGTTTCAAAAATTCGATCCAACTTCGAATGAAATTCAGGGTTTGATCCTTGCTCCAACTCGAGAATTAGCCATTCAAATTACTGAAGAGGCAAAAAAATTGGCAAACGATACAGAGATTCAAATCCTTGCCATCTATGGTGGCCAAGACATTCAAAAGCAATTAAAGCGATTGAAGCGCTCTGTTAGCTTTGTCATTGCAACCCCCGGCCGATTGTTGGATCACCTCGCTCGCCAAACCATTGACTTAACTCATTTGAAAACACTGGTGCTTGACGAAGCGGACCAAATGCTTTTTATAGGATTCCAAAATGAAATTGAGATGATTCTAAAACGCACGAATAAAGACAAGCAATTGCTTTGTTTCTCAGCAACGCTGGACTCCAAGGTGAAAAAAATCGCCTACAAGTTCATGAAAGATCCACTTGAGATTGCGGCAAAAAAGGAAACCATCACCCTTGAATCAATTGAACAAAAAGTAGTGAATGCATCTGACCGATGGAAACAAGCGGCACTCTTCCAAGAACTTGATCGAACCAATCCATTTTTAGGGATTATCTTCTGTCGAACCAAGCGGCGAGCCGACAATCTTGAAGCAGCCATGTCCTTGCACCGATACTCATGCAACAAGCTCCATGGCAGCATGACTCAGGCTGCAAGACAACGCGTAATGAAGGGTTTTAGAGAAGCCCGTTATCAATACTTAATCGCTACCGATGTTGCAGCAAGAGGCTTGGATATCTCCGGAGTTTCTCATATCTATAATTACGATATTCCTGAAACGCCTGAATCCTATATCCATCGAATCGGACGAACAGGCCGCATGGGCGAAGAGGGTTGCGCGATCACCTTTGTCGCACCTCGAGACCAACGTTTGCTGGGTGAAATTGAAAAAGAGATTCAAATGGAAATTCCGCAATCCGATTATAACCATCCCAACGAACCCAAGTCCAAAGAACACCATCACAAGAAACCCGTACAAAAAAAGACAGATGCCAAGCAAAACAAAAAAAAGAAATATCGATAAAATACATCTAAAATATAATCATACTTTCCAAAAAAGTGATATGCTAAATATAGAACGATTAAAGGAGGATTTGAATGATAAAAATTATGGCAGATTCAACCTGCGATCTCTCTCAAGAAGTGATTGAGAAATATAAGATCAGCATAGCTCCCTTAACCATCACAATTAATGGTAAAGATTATCTCGATCGAGTTGAAATTCAACCTGATGAATTCTATAAAATTCTTGGCGCCATTGACGTCTTGCCAACTACCGCTATGCCGAGTCCCCAGAAATTCATGAATCTTATGGATCAAGCTATTGAGGAAGGTCATACAGAAATCTTATGCATTTGCATGTCTAGCGGAACCAGTGGTTCCTATCAGTCTGCAAAGGTTGCCGAAGAATACTTCTTAGAGACATATACCGATCCTAAATACCGTATTCACGTTGTTGACTCAACATGTATGAGCCACGGCAGCGGCTATCTAATTTTAAAGAGTGCCATTTTACGAGAACATGGCGCCACTTTTGATGAATTAGTTAGCTTTAATGAACACTATAAGAGAAATGTAAAGCACTTCCTTTCTGTCGATGATCTCGATAATCTGATTAAGAGCGGTCGCTTAACCAACGTCAGCGCCATGATCGGCAAGGTTTTAAAAGTAAAACCAATTATGTCTATGCGCGACAAAAAGGGTGCCATTGTAGCAAAATTGAGAGGCCGAAAAAAAGTCTTACAACATTATGTCTCAGAATTTAATAAACGGGTGGATCTTGATCTAACCGATTTTATCATCGTTGGCTATACATCGGATCGATTGGTTGCGGAGAGTCTTGAAATTAAACTTCGAAACGAAACCACATTCACTGGCGATATCTACATTATGCAGATGGGCACAGCGGTCGGTACCCATGTTGGATTGGGCGGCTTATCCATGTACTTCATTGAAAAACGACATCTACCAGATGGTTTGTTATTAAATGAAATGAATCAAATGATGGAAGCCAATAAAAAATTAATGAAATTCATGAGTAAAAAAGAACTGTTGAAACGATTTGATTTCTATCGAACTAAAATGAAAAAATAGAAAAATAGCCTCTCATAGAGAGGCTATTTTTCTATCGTTTTCACCTATTTCCTTACTGCAACACCTGATCTGCAACAAGGACAGAAGCCCGCGCATCTCTGCAATAAAAATCCGCTCCAATCTGCTTGGCATATTCCTCCGTTAAGACAGCACCACCAACCATAATCTTCACATCATTAAATTCCTCTCGAATTGCTTGAATAATTTCCTCCATGCCAACTACCGTTGTCGTCATCAAGGCGCTGAGTCCCACCAATTGAATCTGCTGATTTCGAATAGCAGTAAGAATCGCATCGCCACCCACATCTTTCCCCAAGTCAACGACACGGTATCCATAGCTTTCTAACATAATTTTGACTAAATTCTTGCCAATATCATGGATGTCGCCTTTCACGGTTGCCAGAGCAACCGTTCCCTTAGGTTCAAGAGATCCATGGTCTTTCGCCAATTTTTCCTTAACCAGCTCAAAGGCACCTTTTACAGTTTCCGCCGCTCGGATTAATTGCGGTAAGAAAATCTCTTGTCTTTCATATTGCAAGCCAATGGTGTCGAGTGCTGGAATCAACACTTTGTCCACTACAGCAAGAGCCGCTTTCTGCTCAAGATATTCACGAATTATTTCTTCGACCTCTTGCTCATCACCTTGAAGCAATCGAGCCACTAAACTGTTATCCTGATTCTTTAATTCAGCTGGTTTCCCCTGAGAATCCGGCTTCTTTTTCCGTTCATTGTAAGCAATATACTCAACTGCACCAGGATCCTGATTATTCAATACCTGGAAGGCTTGAATCGTATCCACAATCCCTTCCGCACCTGGATTAATGATGGCTGTATCCAAACCAGCTCCCAATGCGAGGGTAAAGAAAACCTGATTGATCAGCGGGCGATATGGTAATCCATAGGAAACATTACTGACACCCAAAGTGGTTTTCACCGCATATCTTTCTTTTAAAATTCGAATGGTCTTAAGTGTTTCCATGACTTCTTCTTGTTGTGCTGATGCAGTCAACACCAAAGCATCAATCAATAATCGTTCTTCAGGAATACCGTGTTTTTTCGCATTCTTAATCAGTTTTTCCGCAATTGCAATGCGTTCCTCAGCTGTATGCGGAATCCCCTTTTCATCGAGACAAAGACATACTGCATAGGCGCCATATTTTTTAATCAGTGGAAACAATTCATCCATGGAAGATTGTTTGCCATTGATTGAGTTCACAATGGCAATTCCTGCATATCTGCGAAGCGCCGCCTCCAACACCGATGCCTTAACTGAATCAAATTGCAAAGGCGTATCCAGTAGTCCTGAAAAAGAATCTACCAATTGAATCATCACCTCTTCCTCATCGATTTGCGGCAAAGAAGTATTAATATCCAAGACTTGCGCCCCATGATGAATCTGCTCAAAGGCAACCTTAGTCGCAAACTGAAAGTCCCCTTGCTTAAAAGCTTCTTTCAACCGCTTGTTTCCTGATGGATTAATTCGTTCACCGATTAAAACAAACCCATCATCCAGATCAAGAGACATCGTTGATGAACAGAGAAAATTACCACTTTGCCGCTTTTCTTTAATCGGTTGATAACGATCTTGTTTCTCCACAAGTTTTTGAATATATTCTGGGGTCGTTCCGCAACATCCACCGACAAGAGCAACCCCCGCTTCCATAAAGGATGTAACGGCCATGGCATACTTCCCAGCATTCAAGGAAAACTGCGTTTCTCCATCTATGCAAACCGGTAAACCGGCGTTAGCCTGAACAATCACTGGAGTCTTTGAAACCGCTATAATCCGATTCACGATCTCCATCATCTCCACTGGACCTAACGAACAGTTGACACCTAAAACATCCACTTGCAAACCCTCAAGAATCCTCACCATCGTTTCCGGATCGGTTCCAGTCAAGGTCCTCTCGTCTTCAGTGAAACTCATGGTAGCAAAGATCGGGAGCGTTGAGTTTTCTTTCACAGCCAAAATTGCCGCCCGCATTTCAGAAATATCGGTCATAGTTTCGATCAATACCGCATCAATCCGCATGGGATCAAGGCAAATAACCTGCTCTTTGAAAATCTCGTAGGCTGTATCAAAATCTAGCGAACCAATGGGTTTCATCATTGCTCCGATGGGTCCAATATTATAAACAACATGAACGTCTCCACCGGCTTTACTCACAGCTGCATGCGCGACATCCACTGCTGCATTTATAATTCGCTGTAAAGGATACCGGGATTTCTCTAATTTCAACCGATTGGCACCAAAGGTATTAGTCGTTATAAAATTTGCTCCTGCCCGAATAAATGCTTCATGAATTCCTTGAATCACTTGAGGATGGTCAATATTCAATTCTTCTGGTACAGCCGGCACGGCAATATCAGCCGCCTGAATCATGGTTCCCATTGCACCGTCAAAAAAGAAAATTTCTTGACCCAGTTGTTCTTTCCACGCTATGCTCATCATCTCACCATCCTTATTTTTTCCAATTGCATGTCTCTTTCAGCTTGCACACTTCACAGCTTTTATTGCCACATGGCATCTTATCTTTCTTTTCCTTATTTTTATCGCACTTCTCTTCCACACCAATGATTGCGATTACCGATTTGCTTGGTACCATCATCATTGAAGAGGTTACGGTGATCCCCAAAGTCCGATCCCACCTTAAACTCCGAATCATATCTTGATGAACAGCTAAAGGAAAATCTCCATATCCCGGACTAAACCGAAAGGTCAATTGCTCAGACTCTGAAATCAGTTTTTTTATTTCCTCTTGGCATTGATCAGCAGCTCCTTCTACATAGGTGGACAAACAGCTGTCAAGAATCATGGCGTCCGTCATGGAAATCGCCTGCATGCGCATGAGCATCCGCTCAGCTTCTACCCCAAGGGTTGCTGCCATTAAAAATACACGCGAAGCATCTTGCAAATGCTTTGCAATTGATTCCCCTTGCAGACAAAAAGGCAATCCTCTCAAAGTAACTCTATTCTTTGACCATTCATGACGTTCGAAGGATTGAAAATCCCACCGAGGATCAATTGTATCCTCAACGATTTGCATCACCTCTTGAACCCGCTTTCTGGTTTGCTGATCCACTTGATTGTTTTGATATCCAAGATACCGTATCACTTCTTCAATCCGCATTCTGCTTTCTCCTAACCATTCAAGGTTGATCGTACATGATTGATACTTCTCATAATTCGTTTAGTCACTTCTGGCTTGTTCATGGTATAGATATGTATGCCGTCCACACCACTCGACAAGAGGTCAATTATCTGATCAACCGCATAAGCGATTCCTGCTTCTTGCAAGGCCTTGGGGCTATGTTCGTATCGCTCCAAAATTCGCAAAAATTTAGGCGGAAGATTACAGCCTGAAATTTCTTGAATTCGCTTGATCTGCCGTATGTTGACGAAGGGGAAAATTCCTGCAATGACAGGAGTCCGAATATCTAAGAGTTCTAACTTTTCTTGAAACTGAAAGAACATCTCATTATCAAAAAACAATTGCGTCACCAAAAAGTCCAATCCCTCATCGGTCTTTTGCTTTAAAAACTTAATATCATCCAACTTATTCTTTGACTCGATATGCCCTTCCGGATAGCATGCACCACCTATTGACCAATCTCCATCTGCGTGAATTTCACGAATTAATTCACTTGCATAATGATATTGCGGTGAAAAATCAGGCTTATTCAAATAAGATTCTGGCAGATCCCCCCGCATGGCCAAGAGATTCTCAATTTGATTCTCCCTCAATTCATGCAAGACACGTTTGATCTGATCCTGAGTTGAAGTCACACAGGTCAAATGCGCCAAGGTTTCGATTCCAAACTCATTCTTAATCTTAGATGCGATTTCAACCGTATGATTCTGCGTCGAACCTGCAGCACCATATGTGACAGAAATGAAATCTGGATGCAAATCCTTTAACCCACTTATCGTATCATGAATGGTTTCAATCGGATAATCCCGCTTTGGTGGAAAGACCTCAAAAGACACCGTTGGTTTTCTTTCCAGTAACATATCCCGTATTTTCATTGTTTCCCCCCATTAAAAAAACTCTATCGATTAAGATAGAGTTGTGTTTTCACAAAGCTCTTATCTCCCGGGATCTCCCGTTGGATTTAGCACCACACCATATAGATAGGTTGCTGGACTTCATCGGGCCAATTCCCTCCGTCACTCTTGATAAGAATATATTGAATTGTTCCTATACTATATCGATTTGTGTTTCCTGTCAAGACAAATTGACAGAATATATTTCTTTTTCTTAATTTTTCTCATTTCTTATGCCTTTACCTTCCCGCAAGTCAATCATCTAGTAAACCCAATCCTGTCAATTTTGAAGGTTGGTACTCGACATGTTCAAAAGATGGCAAAAAAAAAGAAGGTCCTTTTGCTACCTTCTTTTTGATGTGCCTAGTATTGTGTGTTGCTGTATTTAAAGGCCGTCTCTACATTGTTTTCTGGATTATACGTCTCTAATATTTTTCTGTATCGCTCTTTATAGTCATTTTCCACTTTCAATTCTGGAATCACAATCGTTCCCTCATTAAAGAAATGCATAGACCCTCTACCCATAGCGGCACCTCTTTTGGTATGTTTGTCCAGGGCCACATCAATTACCGTTGGCACTCTTCCCATCGCAAAGCCCTTGATAATAATATTTTTCAAAAGGTCAGTTGAGCGATCTTTGGTGCTTTCACATAGAATTCTTATGGCATGAATAAAGAAAATAGGTTGATCTCCATCATCATACGGAAAGTTCTTGCGCATTTCATTCAAATTTTGAATCTGTCCAGCTACGGACAGATCTCCAAACCCAATATCCTCTACAGATATAGCCAATAATCGTCTCCAAAGCTTGTCTAGCAAGATCGGTGAAGTGATGTATAATTCGTAAGCACATTCACACGCCTCTTCTAGCTTTGCACGACGAATTGATTTTTGTAGGGTTGAAATAATTTCATCGGATTGAAATCCGTTTTTTGTTGTTAATTCTGACCAAAAATTGTACGAAAATGCCATCTGGTGTCCTCCTTAAGCCTGCTTTAATTTCTGCATCATTTCTGCTAATTCGGTGGTTAAAAAGCGAATAGTTTCCACACTCATCAATTGATCTTCAGCGTGAACCATCAATAAACTCACCTGCGGTGTTCTTGTTTCCATCTCGGTTGTAAGCACTTTACTATGCACTCGATGGGCATGAATATAATTTTCTTCCGCTTCTTTGCGCTGCTTTTCATAATCATGCTGGTTTCCTTTTTTCAATGATTCATAGGCAAGAATGTACTTTGACTTTGCCATTCCCGCATACGAAATGATTTCCATAGAAACCTCTGCCAACTTTTCAATATCTACCATATCCATCACCATTCTTCTCTATTTAATAAGTGCAATTGCTTGTTCCAACGCTTTTTTACCATCTGCCAAGGCATACACTCTTGTATCCACACTCGCTGTAGGAATGCCTAAAATTTTCTTTACATTCTCAAGCGCATAGATAATTTGGGGTCCTAAAAGACAAACATCCCATTTCCCGATTTCTTCATCCAGCCCACTATTGGGACGGGCTTCAATCACAACATCCATTTCAGCTTCTTCAGCTGCAATTCTCATTTTCTTCATTAAAATGGAACTAGACATACCGCCATTGCATACAATTAACACTTTCATTTTACGACCTCTCCTATATGGTTCTATTGAATTTATATCGAGACATAAGACAATACAGATAAAAAATCGTCTGCATGATCACACTGTATGAGCTGATCGAACACCTTTTTATTGGGTGTGATTTTCTTGAAAAGCTGAAACAGTTCTTGAATTTCTTCATCAACTATCGCTTGACTTGCAAGTAAGAAAATTAACTTAATTTCTTTATCTTTGTACTTAATCGGAGTCTTTAAAATCGCCACACTCACAACACTTTTCCGTGCAAATGTTGAAAGTGGATGCGGAACCATAAAATGATTGGATAAAAAGGTTGGATAATTCACTTCTCGTTCAATTACATCTTGTGCAAACCGCTCGGCTGATTCAATATATTCGCCTTCGTACAACTCCATCGACATTTGATGGATCACATCTTCAAAGGTACTTTCTTTCTCATATACATGTATCAGTTTCGGATCAAATTTCCGATCAATTAATCGTTCGACTTTCCCTTTATATCGCGAATGCGTCAAAGCCTCGTAAATTTTAATCCGATCTGATTCCTTTGGCAAACTGTCAATTACATAAACAGGTTTGCTTTCAATCTTCAGAATATCTGTCATCGAAATAATTAAGTCTACCTCGATCCTTTCCAAAAAGCTTTCCAACTGATGAACTGGGATCACATCGACAATCTGAATTTGGTTTGGAAAATTGTTGAGAATCCACTGTTTTGTGAAATTCACCATCCCAGCCAAATTGCTGCTGACAAGAAGCACTCGTATACTTTTAAAAATATTTTCGAAATAAAACTCAATGTACAATGCGATATAAGAAAGCTCCGAGTCAATCAAATACTTCTTTTTATATCGATAGACAATTGGAACCAACAGCATTGCAATCTCATAGGCATAGGCATATTTTTCACGAATAATATCTCTTGCTATATTCTCATACTCATAGCCTTCTTCTAGTCGTCGCAACATAAAATCGGTATGAACCGCCAAGTTATGATAAACGTCCTCACAATTGGTCAGATCAAAGCCGTATTTGCGCTGCACTTCCTCACAAAAATCACTCATAATCACTTGATGCTGGGCACTGATATCCTCTTCCGAGTGATCAAATAACTTCAATGTCCACATAAAACTATCCAGAAATCCAATATCATTTTCATAGATATAAGCAAAATCATCGACAATCTCTGATAAAGTCGTAATGGTTTTTTTTGATGACTTCTGATTGCTATGCACACCATCCAGTAAAAACCGATTTTCATTGCGTAACGAGGAATAGTACAAAGCCCATGAAAGCATAAAGAAAGAATCATCCGATAGAATAATATTATGTTCCTTAAATTTGCTTGCAATTGCCTTTTTTATTTTTTCATATTCTTCATCCCGATAATACCCATCTAAGAGTTTGGCTATTTCTGCCGTATAAGCGGTCGATTTTCTTACGGTTTCTTTCTCCAAAAATACAAGAAATGCTTTTCTAATTAATTCCTCATTCTTGGTTGTATAGACAGTATCATTTCGAATCGTAAAGACGTCAGCCCCTAGCTTAATTTGGAGCATCGACTGCAGTTTTACCAGATCCTTATATACCGTTTGTGCAGAAACATACAGATCTTCTGCTATGCTTTCAATCTCTTGTTCCTGCGAAAACATCACTTTCCCCATGATCACTTTATACCGATTAGCTATATCATCCATGCTATGCTCGTCTTGAAATTTCAAAAGCAAGGAAGCAATGACTGGTACATTCGGACTTTCAATAAAATATCCAATTTTATTTGATGATTGAACACTACAATTATAGGTTTTTAGATACTGATTAATCTTGCTGATATCATTACGGACAGTTCGATCAGAAACGCCCAATCTAGAAGCTAAATTTGACCCGATAATACCAGAAGTATTTTTAATCAATATCTCTAAGATTTGAACTTGTCTCCCTGTCCGCATTATATCTCCTCTATCGTGCTTCTTTTTTTAGTTCTTCCGCTTCCATCGCTTTAAAGAATGGGAAGTAGATCAAGGTCATCAAGGCTAAACATCCGAATACAAGAACGACTGCTTTCCAGTCCATTGTCATCAAGAATGCCCCAACTCCAGGTGGCATAAAGCTAGGTGGTTCTGCAATCGGCATCCCCACCAGGCCGGAAGCCATGGAGAAATAACAGATCGTTGCAACCACAAGTGGACCAAATACGAACGGTATAAATAAAAACGGATTGAGAATAATGGGAGCGCCAAAGATTACGGGCTCGTTGATCCCAAAGATGGAAGGCACGATGGCTGCTTTACCAATCGAGCTATAGTTCTTTGATTTAGAACGCATCATCAAAATGACAAGCCCAAGGGTAAGACCAGAACCTGATACTTGCAAAAGAGCGTAGTAAAATCCAAATGTAAAGAAATGCGATACAGTTTCTCCTGCTGCGTATGCTGCCACATTGGCCGCTCCGTATGATACCGCAAATGGTACCCAAACAGCCGATGTAATTCCCGGTCCATGCAAGCCAAAGAACCAAAGCAATTGAGTTAAGAAGATAACGATCAAAATGGCTGGCAAGGTATCCATGGAACTAACTGCCGGCGCTAAGATTCCCATAAACCACTGTGGAAACACAGAACCCGAATTCGTTTGAATTGCCATGGAAATCACTGATGCGATACCAACATTCACAATCAAAGGAAGCAAAATACTAAAACTCTCCGCTACCATATCAGGCACACTATCAGGCAACTTAATCACCAACTTCTTTTGGATCATAAAGCGTGTCACCTCAACCGTGAGAATGGCCGAAACAATGCTGGTAAAAAGGCCTTCTGCTCCTAGATAAGAAGTCCCCAATCCTCCATCTATCGGAATCCCACTTAAGATCAAATGAACAACAATGGCACTTACGCCTATTAAAGATGATTTCAAGTTGTATCGTTTTGCTAGTGCATTCGCAATGAAAAACACAGCATAAATTGAGATCAGTCCCGTTGTGAACTGATTGGCATAAGTAAGACCCGTCATATGCTGACCAATAAAATCAGAAATTGCTCCCGGACCAATTAAGTTCTTAATTGCAATTGGCAATAATGAAAATGAACCGATAATAATGAGCGGTATAATTGCAATCATACCTTCTTTAATTGCTTGCAAGTGTTTCTGCTGATCCACTTTATTTGCAATTGGCATTAAAAATTTCTGCAAAACACTTTGTAATTTTGCGGTTCCCATTTGCTTTCCTCCCTGTTTTAAAATGCTGGTGGAATTCTAACGGCCGTCGTTTCCCCAATATCCTAGTTATCATTAATCCCTTAGGACTTCCTCATTCTATTAAATTGAGCAGTACCCCGTCAAATAAGCTTTTTCCGGCTCACTAGGAAATTGGCACAGCAAAAACTTTCTCTTGAAATTCTCTTCTTTCCACGATACACTAAGCCTCGTTATCAAACGTTCGGCCACCGTTTCTCCTATCTGCATTCAACCATAATGGGGGATTTTATGAGTAAAAATAACGTAAAAAAAATAATGATCGGATTCGTCGGGATCCTGATCATTGCATATTCTGTCGTCATGCAAATTAAAGCGGGTTTCGGACTCGACTCTCTCAATGCCTTATATGGAAATCTTTCCATTGTGACGGGTCGAACCTTCGGCTTTTTTAGTATCTGTTTGGGTTTTATTTTCATTCTGATCAATCACTTTACTTCCAAGAAAAGATTCAATTGGACGGCATTGCTCGTCGCTTTTTTCATTGGGACCGGCGTGGATCAATTCAATCAAATATTTGCTCACTCCATGAATTTTGAATCATGGTCAGCAAGAATTTCTTTGTTTCTTTATGCACTCATCCTCTATGGAATTGGCATCGCCTTATTGATCTACAGCGGTATGCCCTCACCACTCGAAGAACTTCAATTTGCCATGCAAAAATTAACTAATCAATCCGTCGCCCGTGCAAAATTTTACACCGATCTCGCCCTCTTTAGCGGTGCGCTATTAACAAGCGTCCTAACGGGACTCGGACTGGGTCAAATCAATGTTGGAACGATAATCATTACCATCTTTATTGGCAAAATTATTGAAGTCTCTCTGCAGCTCATTTCGAAAATCGAAAAAAAAAATACGAGAGTTCAACCACAATCCTAAGGGCAAATACAAAAAAAATGGAATGGCTTTCACCATTCCATTTTCTATCTATTCAACGACAACCTTCATACCAATCTCTAAGTCATTTGACAAATTCTTCACCAGAATATCGCCTTCATCAAGACCATCAGTCACCTCGTAATAATCTTCACCTTCAAGCCCGACTTTTATGGCTTTTTCTTCGAGCACGCCATTGACGACCTTCATGACAAAATATTGATTCTGTGATTGATACACGACATCTATCGGAATCCGTAACACATTGTCTAGTTTGGCAGGAACAAAGGTTACATCCGCTTCTTGCCCAATAATGGCTGATTCAAGACCTTCCATTAATTGAATTTCTACCTCGACTCGACTTTGACGTATTCCCAATTCCGAGATCGTTTCTTTTGCTTTTGGATGAATTTGTGCAATTTCTCCGGTATAATCTCCCTCTCCAAAAGAGAGCGTTAAGGGAGTATCTTGACTAATCCAATGCAAATCATCTTCAAGTAAGTCAACAACCACCTTCATCTCACTAAAATCTGACAGTTCCATAATCGGTTCTCCTGGCATCACATAGGCGCCTTCATCAACCAATTTTTCTGTAATGACCCCGTCAAATGGTGCAACAATCACATAGTCTTCCAATTGTGCTTTTAGGGCATTTAATTGACTTTCAAACTGATCAATCTGCGCTTCAAATTGTCCTTCCACATTGTCACTGATCCCTTTTCTCGTAAGCAGTAATTGACTCTGCGCAATGGTCAGCTGTTGTCTAGCAACTTTCGCTTGATTGTCATAAACATCAAAACTTGCTTGGCTGATATAATCTCCAGCCAATAACTCTTGTTGAATCACCAAATCTTTTTTTGCTTGTTCATAAATGATACTGGCTTGTTGAACCGCTGCCTGTGCTTGGCTAATCAAGGCTTGATCTTTCGGTGCCAAAGCCTCCAACAATTGTAGTTCAACACTCTTCAATTGTGCTTCAAGTCCCTCAATTTGAGAATCAAGCAATTTATGGTCCAACTCTGCAAGAACATCATCTTTTAAGACTACATCACCAGTTCTCACCGCAACTCTTTCAATGGTATCTGCGGCACTTGCCTTCAGCATCACCCGATGACGACTGTCAATCGTTCCGGTTTCTTCAATAACCATCTCTACATTTCCACGATCTGCTGCGACTACTGTTACTGGTGTGCCCCCGTTCAAATAATAGAATCCACCAATTGCTCCAAGAACAACCATCACAAGTACCGCAATCCCTATCCATTTCTTCGTTAAATATTTTTTCATCATCACACCTCTTTATGTTATCCGATTTTTCAAAGCTTCAATAAAGTCGAGTCGCTTAATCTTTCGATAGGTTGCCGCTTCGGCAATCCATACGAAAATGATGGTAAAGAATGCGGCCTGCACAAACATGGCGGGCTGCCAATCAATTCGAAGGGAATACAAGTCTGTAGAAAACTGTTTCATGACCGAATCCATCATGGCAATCGACAAGGGAATACCGGCAAGAATTCCAATGGTGCTTAACACCAGATTCTCCCGTAAAAGCATCCTGAAGATTTCTTGCTTTGAAAAGCCCATGATCTGCAAGGCTGAAAATTCCAGCCGTCTTTCATTGATGCTGAGAATCGTTGCATTATACACAATCGCAAAACCCAATACACCGCCAAACATCAGCATAACACCCAAAGAATAGATCATCAAATCCATAAATTCCAAAAAGACATCTTGCATATCCTTCAAAGATTGAACCGATCCAACAAATCGGAAATCCTCCAATCCCGCTTTCACATCTGCCTTGGAATCGATATATACACCATTTGTATATCCTGCATCCAAGAAAAATGCGCGCATGGTATCGATGTCCATATAGATGTTGGCACCTAGGTTCTGCTGAATCACTTGAGTTACCTTGATCTCTTGATCCTCTCGATCTGGAATAAAGGTTTCGATCCACAAAGGATCGCCCCGCTCAATTGCTAGTACGTTTGCCAATCCTTCAGAAACAAAAACATCTCCTTCTTTGATTTCAATCGGATTTCCATCAAGATCTTCAAAATTAAAAAATCGAGAATTGGCTTGAATTCCGACAAAATTTACATCCTTTTCCTTCCATCGATAATGAACTGTAAAAGGGAATTCAATCTTTGCTTCCATATAGTCGATTGGCAACTCATCATGAATTGCTTGTATACCATCTTCAGAAATTGCTCGACTGAAATTCACATTATAATCCATCGTTTGAAATTCTCCGTACATTTTTCCAAATAAGGAATCAAATGAATTCAATGAAATCAATGGAATGATAATGATGCAAAAGGTCAATGCAATACCGGCTGAAATAAAGATGACTCGCTTTTTATTGCGTAATAAACTCCGCAAAACATTCTTATTGGTAAATGAAATATGCTTCCAAAAAAATGTCTTTTCCAAAATCGTCCGTTTCCCTTGTTTCGGAGCACTTGGCCGCATCGATTCCGCTGGTGAAATATTTAAAACACCTCGCGCACCGAGCAAACCTGCCACAACCGAAAATGCAGACACCATGATTGCAGATAAAAACAAATATCGCCAATAAAAAGTAACTTTCATAACCGGAATCGAGAAAAAGGTGTTATACATCTCCGTGAAATAGGATGACATCACCGAGCCCATTAAAACACCTGCTACACCGCCGATCAGTCCAACAAAAACAGCTAGCGCCGTATAGTGCTTAATCATATCGATATTGCGATATCCCATGGATTTTAAAATTCCAATGGTAATCCGATCGCCTTTAACAAGTCGATTGATCATGACACCCATAATGGCAGCTGCAACACCAAGGAAGACCATGGGTATGACAGTTGAACTCTGTTCCACACCCTTGATTTCTTCCTGTACCATCCGGTTGGAAATTTGATCCTTTAACAGATAGAGTTTTTGTACGCCATAGGGCTCGAGTTGATCTTCTACCTCGTCTTTAATTTCATCTAAATCGACACCGGCCGAAACTTTAAAAACCGCCTCGTTATAGGTTTGACCCATGGCAAAGGCTTCTTGAGCAAAGGCTTCTGTGGTAAAGAGAATTCCAAATTTTTTATAATCCGGCAACATGGTTTGCTCATTTTCCATCAAATATATATATTCCGGAGAGGATACAATCCCCCTTACTGTCAAATCGTAATCCCGACCCATGATATGGGGGGTGATGATATCTCCAATTTCTATCCCTCTTTCTCTGGCAAAGGTATCAATCACCAAAACATCTGTTTGCTTGTAGACTCTTGCAAGACCCTCCCTAGCAAACAATCGATTAATTGCCGGATCTGAAGGGGTTGCCCCAATAATGCGAACCTGCACCTTTTCTGCAGGATCACTTACCCGTAAAGGCGTATCATGAACAATCCGCCCCTGGACAGAGGTGATGCCCGGAATATCCTGTAGGTCGTTCAACTTGTTCTCCGGAAGTTCCGTTACCTGAGAAAAAATATCTGCCACCTGATAATCGTCATAATACAAATTCAATGAACTTCTCAAGTTTAAGGCAGCTGTACTCATGGCAACAAAAATTCCCAGTCCCAAAATAATAACCATGGCAACCGCGATAAACTGTCCCTTTGATTCTTTCAACAATCTGATTAATCGCACATTGAGCTTCTTCATTACCACTCAATCCTTTCCGGTGAAACTGGATTTTCATTGATTGTATTCGATCGAATCTTGCCACTTCGCATCGAAATCACGCGATCTGCCATTCCCGCAATGGATGCGTTGTGGGTAATCACGACAACAGTCTTGTGATATTCCTTGTTAATTCGGCTTAAAAGGGCTAAAATGCTCACCCCGGTTTCAAAATCAAGAGCTCCCGTCGGTTCATCGCATAATAGAATCTTTGGGTTTTTTGCTACGGCTCGTGCAATTGCTACACGTTGCTGCTCACCACCACTCATCTGCGATGGAAAGTGATCTTTTCGATCATCCAAACCAACATCCGACAAAATCCTGTCAATATCCAAGGGATCATCACAAATTTCTGTTGCCAACTCTACATTTTCCTTGGCCGTTAGGCTCGCCATCAAATTATAGAATTGAAACACAAAACCAACTTGATGCCGTCTGTACATGGTCAAAGCTTTTTCATTGTAAACTGAAATATTTTCGCCAAAAAAAAGTACGTCTCCAGTCGATGGCGTGTCCATACCTCCAATGATATTAAGCAGTGTGCTCTTTCCCGATCCACTGGGACCCAATATCACTACAAATTCCCCGTCTTCAACATCAAAAGTCGCTTCCCGCAGGGCCTTGACTTCCACTTCCCCCATCTGATAGCTTTTCTTAACGCCCATTACTTCAATCGCTTTCATCTTGGGTTTCCCCCTTTCGGTTTCAATAGGAACTGCTCTTTGTTTGTTGTTACATCATTCATTTTCCATTTTATCACATTTAATAAGAGAACCCTACTCAAGATTAAATGGTCAAGATCCATTTTTCTAATAAACATTTTCAAATATCTGCTAAAGCTTTGTAAACATTCTTATTGATATATGGTTACCCAAAAATAACAAAAAAGCGTGCACACTTCCACCATCTAGGGATTGCATACACGCACTTATTCAACAATAATCAAAAAATCTTAAGAATTCAAAGTCAGTCGAGAGATAGTCAATCAAGAGATTATTCAAATGTCTCTCCATATTGCTCCAAAACCCGTAGTGCTCGCAAGGTATTCCAGCGACTCGCTTTACCCGTTTGCTCCATATCAAAATGAACAAGGCCGGCATATTTTTGTTGCACAGGCCAATAGCCATCTTTGCGCTTCTTTTTCATCAATAGTTTCATACCGTCACTCATACGCGGATCGTATGGATAGTCGATAGACTGAAAATAATCTAGGGCGCGCAGGGCATCATACTTCCAGCGACCCGGGTAGGACAGCATGGTCATATGATGATCAATCACCTTTCCGGTTCGATCGGAACGATATAATCGATGCATCAAAATAAATTCATGGGCACAAGTTATTGCTTGGTGAATCTCCTGCGATCGATAAGAGTATCCGTTTTCAATATACTCCTTCAATCCCTCCAATACATTAATCGTTGTATGAAGGGAGCCATGGTCATGGTCCACTTCCCAGCGACAGTTCCAGCCTCCGTCGACAAATTGTTTGTCTAAAGTGTAGTCGATCATCTCATTAATTTTTTGATCTTTAATTCCTCCGTAGCAGCAAAGATTCAACAACATCCCACAAATACAAAGATCCTGATAGCGATCCTTGCTTTTAACAGGAAGTCGCCACAGGCGATCTAGAATCAGGGCTGAACTTTCAAGATAGGCTGGCAATTGAGGCAAGATCCCCAAATTCTTCAAATCAAGCAAGGTATAAGTCGTCGAGATCCATTTGGGAGAATATGCGCCCTTTCCCCACATGGCGGTTTCCGTATCACGTTTCGACAAAAACTGTGCTCCCCACCCAGACTGATGGATTTGATTCTGTAATTTAATCAGCACTTCCTCATCTGACTCAAGTAAATCACGATGAGTTTGAAAGACAATTGCAGGATCACCCTCAAGCAGCCACTCAATCAATGCATTCATAGTAGAACCTCCTTTTTCCTTAAGACTCAATGCCCTTTCTAGCCATAACCCCCTGCTGATAGTAGTGTTTCACTTCCTTCATTTCTGTCACCAAATCAGCCAGATCAAGTAAAGCTTCCGGGGCATATCGGCCTGTACAAACCATCTCCATCTGCTCTGGGCGATTCTCAATAAGCTCGACCACATCTTCAACTGAGAATAATTTAAAGTAGATTGCAATATTCACCTCATCGAGAACAACAAGATCATAATCACCGGAATCGATCACTTCTCGAATACGATCCAACCCCTGAAGTGCGGCATCAATGTCCGCTTGTGTGGGATCGTTTTCGATAAAACAATTCAGCCCAAATTGTTCCATCTCGAAGTTTGGTAGATACTCAATCGCTTTGGTTTCACTGTACTTCATTCCCTTAACAAATTGACCGAAAAACACCCGCTTGCCCGCACAGACAGCACGTAGCGATAAACCCAATGCCGCCGTTGTCTTGCCCTTTCCGTTTCCCGTATATACATGAAGATATCCCTTGAATTTCATATAATATCGCCTTCCTTTTCTTTTATTATAGTACAAAAGACCCCTTCAGGAAAATAATTCTTGACTTATAATGAACAAGTTCATATAATAAATATCATAAGATGAACACGTTCATAAAATATCGCAGACCTGAAAGGATACCCACTATGAATACAAACAATGATCGAAGCAAACTTCTGGGCCAAGCACCCGTTTCTAAAGTGATTACAAAACTAGCCATTCCTGCAATTATTGGAATGTTGATTAATGCCGTTTATAATTTTGTCGATACCATGTTCGTCAGTTGGATTGGAACAGAAGCCATGTCTGCCGCCCAGGTTGGATTTCCCGTCTTTATGATTATCGTCGCATTTGGCCAACTCTTTGGAATCGGCGGCTCTTCCTACGTTTCAAGACTACTCGGCCAAGGCAACCATGAAAAAGCAAATCAAACTGCAACCGTTGTCTATGGAACAACCCTATTATCTGGTATCGCAATTGGCGCTTGCGGTCTTTTGTGCCTGCATCCTTTATTGAACCTATTTGGTGCTTCTAGCGCCAATCTCGAATACGCGATCGCCTACACTTCAATCCTATTTATTGGTGCCATTTTTATTATGGGTAATATGACCTTAAACAATCTCCTGCGTGCGGAAGGAAGTTCCCTTGTCTCTATGGTCGGATTGATCCTAGGAGCGGTGCTTAACATTATTCTTGATCCACTCTTTATATTTGTTTTTGATATGGGTGTTGGTGGCGCAGCCCTCGCGACCGTTCTTGCACAAGCTGTGACAACCCTCTTCTTACTCAATACCTATCGAAAGGGAAAAAGTGTTTTGCGGATCAGTCCTCGATTTTTCCGTCCAAGTAAAACCATTTATTGGGAAACTTTAAAGATTGGTGGTCCAACATTAATTCGACAACTTTTGGCTAGTTTTGCCATCGGGATTATGAATCGCGCAGCATCTGCTTATGGAACAGAAGCCGTAGCGGCAATCGGAATCGTCTCAAAAGTGTTCATGCTTGGATTTTATGCATTGCTTGGCTACACCCAGGGTTTTCTTCCCGTTGCCGGTTTCAATTATGGTGCAGAGAAATATCAACGGGTACTCGATTCTGTACGTGTTGGAATACGTGTCAGCACCCTTTATTGTCTTGTGATATTTGCATCTTTTCTCCTCTTTGCAGAACCCTTGATCATGATTTTCAAACCAGACCCCATCGTCGCTGACCTTGCTGTTAAAGGGCTCAGAATCTGGGCTTTATCTTTTCCTGTGCTGGGATACTCAGTTATCGTAAATATGCTATTCCAGGCAATTGGAAAAGGTAAAGAAGCCGCCATCCTATCGGTCTCTCGTCAAGGTATTATCTTGATTCCATTGCTTCTTATTCTCCCTTCACTTTTTGGGCTTACTGGTGTTTTACTAGCCCAGCCCATAGCGGATGCATTGACCTTTTTGATCACGATCTACTTTGATTCAAAAGTGAAAAAGGAACTGCGGACTTCGCGGGACTTAACAGAGAGTGAAATTCATGGTTTAATGAAAGTAGCAAACTAACTGATAAGGAGTGACCATCGTGCCAAAGATAATCAAAGATCTTCAATCTCGCATCGTAAAAACCGCAATTCGCATTTTTCAAGAAGAAGGATTCTCTGCCATCGACATTCGAAGAATCGCAAAAGAGTCACAAATCGCTGTTGGCACCCTATATAATTATTTTCCCAACAAAAAAGCCCTTCTCTATGAGGTCTTTCAAAATCTGTGGGCTGAATCAATCAAAAAGCTTGATCGATTGATTGAGGAATCAGAAGCCAGCGAGGCTCTCTTTACTGACTATGCAGTTGCTTTACATCACGAAATGTTGCAAAAAAAAGGCATCGGCAAGCACTTGTTTCGCATGGAATTGATCGAATCGAATGAAGATGATATCGCCATGAAGCCCTTGTTTACTCATACACTCAACCAAGAAATTCAACAAGAACAGATGAAAAAAGTGATCTTAAAAAGCTACGGCCTCACCGAAGAACGACTTACCACAAAAAACTTAAACCGACTAACCAAAACAGCCATCCTGTTGTTAATGATAGGAGGAACAAGCGATCAAGAGTATAGCCAGTTTTTATGTGATCTTTTCGGCTCCTATATTCGCGAATGTAAAACCCTTTCTCCATCAAATTGAAAAAAAAGGCATCCGTTCCTCCTCAATCACTCGAGTAGGGGCGGATGCCTATCTATTTCATTTAATACCGCAAATCTCGTTCCAAATCCACCATGCTGACACGGCGAATTCGACCTTTAATCGGCTTTTTCTGTAACACTTGATAAACCATTTCACCCTTGTCGTGAAGAATTTCTACAAAGGTCGAGATGTCCATAATATTAATGATGCCTATATCCTGCGCTGTCATCCCATCGATATTGCAAAGGGTACCTACAATATCAACCGCACGCATCTTTGTCTTCTTTCCGGCGTTGATATGCAACTTCACAATTCCCTCGTTAAGCTGCGCTCCCTTGCTTTCCTTTTCCTCGGGGATTTCACCTATCTTTTCTTCAAAGGCAAGTCGCGCTTCCTCAATCGCTTCAAAAGAAGGTCGCTCGACCTCTTCAATCTCTTTTCCTATATATTCGTGAATCGCTTCAAGATATCGTTCTTCATAATGCGCAAAAAAGGTAACCGCTCTACCCGACTTTCCTTTTCTACCAGTTCGCCCAATGCGATGCACGTAACGTTCCGGATCTTGTGGTACGTCGTAATTTACAACCAGAGATATATTATCCACATCGATTCCCCTTGCAGCAACATCCGTCGCAATCAAGTATCGATAAAACCCTGATTTGAAATCATTCATGACTCGCAAACGGTCTCTTTGTTCCATTCCACCATGAATCTTGTCGCAGCTATAATTCAATTCGGAAAGCATTTCTTCCACTTCATCCACCTGAACTTGCGTGTTGCAGAAGATGATGCAGCTGTCTGGATTCTCAACAATAGAAATATCCTTCAACAACTGGAGCTTCCCTTTTTGGCTGGACTGAATTCGCACTTGTTCAATCCGATCTGTTGCTGAATTTTCTTCCTCAATTTCTACAATCATCGGATCTTTCATATAGGCTTGGCACAAAGATTCAATGCGGTCAGGCAAGGTTGCCGAAAAAAGCATGGTAACCCGGTCCTCTGGTACACTTGTGATAATCGCATCCAATTGATCGATAAAGCCCATATTCAACATTTCATCAGCCTCGTCAATCACTAGGTATTTCACTTGCGACAAATCGAGGCTTCCTTTTTCAATATGGTCGATCACACGACCCGGTGTGCCCACAACAATATGTGTTTTTTGTTTTAACTGACGTTCTTGAATGTGAAACGGCGATTTTCCATAGACTGCCGCAACCTTCAAGCGCTTAAAACGGCCCAAATTAAATAGATCTTCTTTCACTTGAATCGCCAATTCTCTTGTTGGGGCTAAAACAAGAGCCTGAGGCTTGTTCTCCTCCCAATCGATTAAATCACAAAGGGGAATACCAAAAGCCGCTGTTTTCCCGCTGCCGGTTTGTGACTTTACAATAATATCTTTTTCTTCTAAAACCGTTGGTATCACTTTTTGTTGCACCTTGGTTGGATTTTTAAATTCCAATAATTCAATCGCCTTTTGCACAGGCGCACTTAATTTAAACTCACTAAATAACTTCATATTCATCATTTCACTCTTATTCTCTCATTTTATTTACGCTCTCAACTTCATAACTTTTCTAGTCTATCACACAGATACAAGTCCGTAAATGAAAGATATTGACAAAAAAATAAGAAAAGGCATCAGCCTTTCCTCATTACGTTTCCAATTAATCAATTACTTCTTATTTGTCACCAGCGCCACCACGTTTAATTGTTTTAAACGCTTTCGTGTTAGCTCCCACTTTGTTGTTTGATGTTTCATGGGAATAACCTTGTTTCGCACTCGCCATTTTCTTTTCTTCAATTAGTTTTTTCATGCGTTCCATCGTTGCTTTCTTATCAGCCATTGAACTCTCCTTGGTCTTTATTTCATACACCATTTCACATTTGGTATCTGTATCCTTTTATTATACCACGAGAAATCAATTTTTGCTCTTTACTCTTCCTTCGTAAACAAAATCCATATGCCTTATGATGTCTTTTGTGTTTTTCTTTTCTTGGTTCGATACATAATCGTATCCGCTTTCTTTATCAATAATTCGGCGGAACAGCAATCTTCTGGATAGTTTGCATATCCAATGCTAACCCCTAAAAACGATATTTGATTTTCAAAAGTAGCATGAATTCGTTCTTCAAAATTTTCTATAAATTCATCAACATTTTTTTCTTTATAAATACAAATAAACTCATCACCGGACATCCGATAAAATTGCCCCGATCCATGAATGGCAGCCATCGTTGCTTTCGAAAAGCTGTTTAGATATCGATCCCCTTCATCATGTCCAAATCGATCATTGATACTTTTAAAATCATCGAGATCCATATAGATCAGGTTGAATGACTCTCCCTGATTAATTAATTTATCCACATCCAGAAAAAGAGAAAGCCGATTGTTAGCTCCTGTCAGATTATCCGAATACGCCAGCTTTCTTAACGAGTTGATACTTTTTGAATCCTGAACAATGAGGTACAAGAGCCAATATAGCAAAACGATAATTGCAATCAATAAAAATACTGACACAAGCCCTAGTCGAGCTGACACGCTCTCGATCAAGCCAAAGCGTATCCACAAGACACAAAAGAATAGAATCCCACTTAATGCGATTAAAAGTCGCCCCAAGCGAACTGGAAGTCCCTGAAGAATGAAAATAAATTGACCCTTGATAAATTTAACAACGAAAAAGGTGCTGATTAAAAAAATGCCGGATTGCACAACGAACACCATGCCATTGTTGCGAACTCCGAGCAAACCCACAACGATGCATACGGCTATAGAATTAACCAACAGAGAATGCATATAGGAAAAAAGCATCACGGAAGCCATTCGATCCCATTTTTCTTCATACAAAGACAAAAGAGGAATCAAAAACAAAAAGCCTCTAAATACGGCCAAGGTTTCTTGTCCCTTGATCCCCGACATCCAAATCCCAAGAAAGCGAATTCCGATGACGCAAAGAAACAACCAGAAAATTGTTAAAGCATTTGAATATTTTTTGCGTGCACACAAATGTGTCGTAAATAAATTGATAAAAAGAATTTCAAAAGCAATTAAATTCACAGCTTCCATCCACCATCCACTCCTTTTTCTGTTAATTTAATTATTCTCCATAATTAAACAACTGTCAAAACATTTTTGCTATTTTACTTGCTTGACCAGTGATTTGTTTATATTTTTATAACAAATCGTACTTTCCTATCATTTTAGTTTTAAATAAACGGTCAAAAAAAAAGGGCCTCATATAGAACCCTTTTTTTCCTACTCATTTTTTCTATTCATTTATTGATATTCCTCATATAGTTTTCTAAATGAAGGCAATGATCTTTCTATTTGCTCTGGTTTTACACAATAGGAGATCCGAATATGTCCTGGACAGCCAAAGTCATCCCCGGGAACCAATAACAAATCATATTTTTTTGCCTTCTCGCAGAATGCGTAAGCATCCGCTTCCAAGGATCGTGGGAATAAATAAAATGCACCTTCCGGTTTCACACACTGATAGCCAATCTCTTTTAAGGCCTTGTACAAGACATTGCGATTGTTTTCATAAATGGAAATATCGGCAGTTTCCTCCACGCATTTAGCAACAACCTTTTGAAAAAAGCTTGGGGCACAAACGTAACTAAGTGCTCTTGCAGAACCAGCTATAGCCGCAAAAATCTTTGGAAACTCAATCATTTCATTTGGTACAACAATATAACCAATGCGATCGCCCGGAAGAGAGAGGGACTTACTGTAAGAGTAGCAAACAAAGGTATTGTTATAGTATTTCGGTAAATACGGCACCTTAATATCATCATAGACAATTTCTCGATAAGGTTCATCAGAAATCAAGAAAATCGGATGTCCGTATTCCGCAGATTTTTCTTCTAATCGTGCAACCAATTTTTGAATCGTCACTTCTGAATATACGGCTCCCGATGGATTATTGGGAGAATTCACAATAATCGCCTTGGTCTTTTCATTAATCAACTTGTCAAACTCATCAAAGTTAATTTGAAAATTTTCAATGTTCGCAGGAACAACAATCAACTTTCCGCCAGCTGCTTCTACAAAACAAGTATACTCTGGAAAGAATGGCGCAAAGGTAATAAATTCATCCCCTTCATTTGCCAAGGCTTTGAAGCAGATGCTGATTGAGGCTGCTGCTCCGGTCGTCATATAAATATTCTTGCCTTCAATATTCATATCGAAGCGACGATTGATGGATTCAGCAATGGTGCTTCTCACCTCTGGATTCCCAGGTGCACTCGTATAGCTATGTAAGGCCGTTGGTGCTTCCTCTTCTAGAAGAGCAATCATTGCATCTTTCACGGCTTCCGGCGCAGGTACATTGGGATTTCCCAGGCTGAAGTCATATACGTTTTCAACACCAATTTCCGCTTTTCTCTTGCGTCCGTATTCGAAAATTTCACGAATAATGGAACTTCTACTGCCCAACTCGTACATCTTCTCTGATATCATTATGCTCCTCCTTATAAAGCTTACTCATTCCTTTACCCTACCATATTTTCACAATATTCTCAATGCAGTTCAAGTAGATCACAAGCTTATATGACCCTTTACCTTTAGGCAAATTCCCTTCATTGATAACTTACCAAGCTTTCGAAAACAAGATTTGTTTTAGAAGCCGAATACCTACCTTCATGCTAGTCTCTGTCATTTCCTCCTCGGGTGTATGGCTTCGACCGCCTATACATGGCACAAACACCAAGGCAGATGGAATATATGGCGCAAATACCTGTGTATCATGACCAGCTCCGCTAGTCATCAAACAATAGGAATGCCCATTTTCTTTACAAATTCTTTCATTCTCTCTAAGAAGAATCTGATCCAAGCAAACAGGAGCTTCATCTGTAAGTACATCAATTTTCACTTCAAGCCCAGCGACTTTTATTCGTTCTGCCATTAGAGTAATCTCAAAAACAATGTTACTGATCGCTTCTGCGGAACTAGATCGAATATCCACCGTAAATTGCACAAAATCAGCCACCACATTGGATGAACCCGGTTTCAATAAAAGTTCCCCCACAGTTGCTGTTGAAGCTACTTTTGTGCTTTTCGTCCACTTATCCATTCTTGATATGATTTTACTGGCATGCAGAAGCGCATCTTTCCTCATATGCATAGGCGTTGTTCCCGCATGATCTTGTCTACCAAGCACGGTGATTCGTAAAATACGCAAACCGTTGATCGATTCAACCAAACCGATGAGCTTACCCTCTTGCTCTAAAACTGGTCCCTGCTCAATATGTAGCTCATAAAATGCCTTGATGTCTGTTCGTTTGGCAGATACATATTCCAAAGGATTCCCTCCCGCCAATTTTACAGCCTCATTTAAAGTCATTCCTGATTGATCGACTTCCTCAAAATCAGAGTTTTTCAGCGCTCCAACGATTGCCCTGCTTCCAATATAACCGCTTGTAAAGCGACTTCCTTCCTCTTCCATCAAGCCTACCACCGCAAGATTATACTTAGGCTTTCCATGTTCCTTAACCAATTCTTCAACCGCATAGATCCCGGCAAGGAAGCCGTATAGCCCGTCAAACTCACCCCCATTTTTTACCGTATCCAAATGAGAACCGACGAGAATGGTTTCCTCTGATTGACTCCCTTTGATTTGGCCAAATAAATTTCCCATTACATCTTGTCTAACGACAAAGCCTTTTTCTCTCATTAATGCAGATAGATATTTTTTTGTTTTTTGATCTTCCTGCGTATAACTAGCTCTCCACAATTGGCCATCAATCAAAGAGTCTTTCTTGATCTTTGAAAAATCTTGAAGCAATTCAGTTAAGATTTCCACCTCTCTCATGAGTCATTCATCCCTTCTCGCTATTTGTATCCCATTATATCCGATTTTCTGACTCATACAGAGAAGGACTCGTGAATTCATACGAAAAAATTTCTATTTATTCCCTCAAAAAAAAATCAATCCCCGGAGAAGGAATCGATTTTTGATCAAATTTATTGAATTGAACGAATCATGTCCGCTATTTCAACGATCGATATTGGCAGTTCAGAAGAAATTGCATATGAATATTCCCCGTCATTCCAAACGGCAAGTCGATACCCATCTTGATCACCACGACATTCAACAGACCATTCGTCAATCGGTATTTCAGAGATTTCAGTATACACATTGTAATCACCACTAATATCCATAACCCCCTTATCCATTCGATAATTAATTGTATTTTGATCACTGATGTAAGTGATTTCTACGAAAGTCTGATTAAATAGACGATATGATGTTTCACTATTTTCCGTCGAAAATATGCTTGGTGCCTTCACTTCGTACTCAACCGATTCAGACAATTCTTCATAGCTATCAAATACCTGCTGATTGTTCACCGTTGCTACCGGTGGAGAAATCGGTAATTCAGTTATTCGATGAATATAGCTTCCCCCAATGACCAAGACCAAAAAGCAAGCTGCGATCGCTAACTTTCTTGTATAGGCAACAATATTCCTCTTTCTTAAAACAGGAGCATCCATCGCAGCTGTTGAGAGTTTTCTCAGAATCCTAGTTTCCATCTCAGATGTGACAACAATATGATCCATCGCTTGATTATACTTATTCTTCAAAATCATACGCCTCCCCTAAGATCCCTTTTAAAATCTTCCTTGCCCGATGAAGCAAAGATCGTACCGTCGCTTCTTTCTTATCCAATAACTCTCCAATTTGAGCGGTGGAATACCCTTCATGATAAAACAGATGAACCACTTCACGATATTTCACTGAAAGATCATTAACCGCATCCCACACAAACAAGAGCTCATTATTTTCTTCAGCAATTAACCCTTCATCCAATTCCATAGACATTCTTCTTTTATTGTACTTTAGCTGATTCTTGCAAGTGTTGATCGCCACACGCAGTAACCACGCTTTTTCATGATCTTCGTTTTCAAATACCGGTGCTTTACGTAAATATCGAATCAAAGTATCCTGAAGGATATCTTCCGCATCGCTCATGTTTTTGAAATACGAGTATCCAATTCTTACTATCGAATTCCCATACAACTTCAATGCATTTTCAGTTCTCATTTGCCGATCATATAGTTGAGATGCATCACGGAAATCGATCACATTCCCTTCATTTTTGACGGTAAAAAAATGAACCCATTTCAATGAAACATACTTGACTTGCTCAATAAAACTCCGCAGACTATAATTTGCATTTCCCCAAAACCGATCATTTATTACCCTACAAGTCATCACGCCACCATTTCCCCTTACTGAATTTCTAGACTACTACTTTTTCAAGCATACCACAGAGTGTATCTTGATCAAGACCTTCAGATGATGAAATCGCATAGCTCAAGTTATTTTCTGTCCATGTTGCCACAAAGATCTTTCCATCATTTCCTCGTGTATTGATTTGATTACCAGCAAGCTCGGTTATTTCATTCTCAGCATATTCATTGTAATCTCCACTGATATCGGCTTCACCTTTGCCAATGCGATACATGATTTCACTGTCACCTGCCATATATGTGATTTGAATCAGTTCCTCTGGGATAACATGTGCAGAGGTGAATGTGTAACCCTCTGGAAGAATGCTTAGTTCTTTTCCTTCAAAACCAGCTGCTTCTTTTGCTTGATCAAGATCTGTGTATGTAACAAATGGATTAGGAACTTCCACCTCAGTGGCTTGTTCCTCTTGACCTGCCGTGTTGCTACATCCCATCATCGAAAATGTCATCAATACGCACACCATCATTGCAATCATTCTTTTAATTTTCATTTTTTTCCCTTCTCTTTCTGTTTTTTGAACTACACCCTATATACAACTCAACTCTTGCTAATGTTGCATACAATCCAAAATATCTTTTACTATTTTCTATTCCTATCAAGGCATGACTTTAAGCCCCTTTGAACAAGAATGATACATCTTTCGAATAGTGTTACCTAAGTCACGCTTTATCTCTATTCTTCATGCTAAAGTGAATGTAGAAGATCGCCATAAAAAATAGAAAGAAGGAAACTCTATGATTAACAAGATCGGAAAAACCTTGCGAAAAGCGCATCGTTACTTAACTCCTGTATTTATTGTCGTTACCATTCTCTACATGTTCGTTTTCAAAGTACCCCTACTTGCCAGAATTCAAAAAGTACTTATGCTCACCATGGCTGTATCTGGTGCCTTCTTATTCTTCCAAATCTACTATAATAAAAACAAAGCGAAAAAAAGAAAAGCACAAAAATAATCCAAGCAATCATCACACGTATAAAAGAGGTGTGGCACCTGATTTTCAGATGCCACACCTCTAGCTTTTTTCTTCGATTAGAATCCAATCATTATCCTTTTCTATTCTTATTGATTTCTTCATTTAACTCATTCAAATAGACCCATCGATCAGTAGCCTGGTCCAACCTCGCTTCAAGTTGATCTTTCTCCTCTGACAATTGCTGCAAGTAGGCATAATCGCTGAATGCTTCAGCCATTTTTTGTTCTGCCTGCTCGATCTTCTCTTCAAGCTCTGCAATTACATCATCGATGGTCTCGAACTCCCTTTGTTCCTTATAGGTGAATTTCAGCGTTCGCGCTTGCTTCCGTTCTTCTTTTTTCTCTACTATAATATCTTTTTTCTCAAGCCCCTTCTGTTCAAGTAGGGTTTCTTGCCCCAGCATGAATTGACTGTAATCAGAATAATTTCCTGCATATTCCTTAATCAATCCGCTTCCCTCAAATGAAAATATACTGTCCACCACTCGATCAAGAAAATACCTGTCATGGGATACAACAACAACCGCACCAGGAAATTCATCCAAATACCCTTCAAGAATCGTCAGGGTTTGAATATCGAGATCATTAGTCGGCTCATCAAGCATCAATACATTCGGAGCCCCCATTAGAATACGAAGAAGGTAAAGCCTTCGCTTTTCCCCACCAGATAACTTGGAAATCAACGACCACTGCATGGCTGGCGGAAATAGGAACCGCTCCAACATTTGTGCAGCCGTAATGGTTCCATTTTTGGTATTGACGACCTCTGCTTGCTCCTTAATATACTCAATCACTCTTAAATCATGATTCATCTCATCATTTTCCTGGGCAAAATAACCGATCTTGACCGTCTCACCAATGGCAACACTTCCCGTATCCGGTTCCAGTCTGCCAGAAGCAATTTTCATCAAAGTCGACTTGCCTGCACCATTCGGTCCGATAATTCCAATCCGGTCATTTCGCAACAATACATAGCTAAAATCCTTGATGATTTCTCCACAGCTAAAACTCTTGCTTATGTTTTCGATCTCGATAATCTTTCTACCAAGCCTAGAAAAAGCCCCTTGCATTTCAATGGAACCATCAGTCTGACGCTTTTTCTCGCTTGTTAAGTCGTCAAAGCGGTCTAGCCGTGCCTTCTGCTTGGTTGTACGCGCTCTAGCACCACGTCTGATCCATTCCAACTCTCTTCGGATTAAGCCCTGACGTTTTCGTTCAGACGCCTCTTCCAGGTTCTCTCTTTCAATCTTCATTTCCAAATATTTTGTATAGTTTGCTTGATAGCTGTATAGTTTTCCGCCATCCAGTTCAATGATTCTCGTTGCCACACGATCCAGAAGGTACCGATCATGGGTCACCATTAAAAGAGCACCCTTGCGATTTCCAATATACTTCTCCAACCAGTCGACCGTTTCATTATCGATATGGTTGGTTGGCTCATCGAGGATTAAAAGGTCTACAGGACTAATTAATGCGCTTGCCATGGCCACCCGTTTCCTTTGCCCGCCGGACAACTTGCCAACATCCACGCTAAACTCGGTGATGCCTAGCTTTGTAAGTACTTTTTTCGCTTCCGCCTCTATTGACCAAGCATCCATTTGATCCATCTGATGAATTAAACTAATCATTTCTGTTTCATACTTTGCTTGTCCCGGATGTTCCTCAATCATTTGAAGTACTTCTTCATATCTCCTGATTAACTGCATCTCTGGCATATCGCCTTTAAACACCTGTTCAAGCACCGTAATTCCGGGTTGAAAATCAGGAATTTGCGCCAAATACCCGATCTTCATATCATTCCCACAGATAATCTTTCCAGCGTCAAGTGGCTCAAGACCTGCAATCACTTTAAGAAAGGTTGATTTACCAGTCCCATTGATGCCAATCAGGCCAATTTTCTCCCCTTGATTGATGCCGATTGATATTTCATCAAACAATACTTTTTCACTATATTTTTTTGAAATTTTTTCTGCCACTAAAATACTCATAAACGACTCCTATTTACTCACTATTTGAATCGACTGAATCAGTCGGTATTATCATTCTATCGTTTACTATATCACGTTGCTTCAGTTTGATAAAGGTCACCGAAAAAGCTCCCCATTGGGGAGCCCTTGATCAAATCTCTTGCGGTATGCAGATCATCATCATAAATCCATTTTTTGGCGTACTTTTAATGGCCATTTGTCCATCGAATTGGGTAACACGTTCACGAATTCCCTTCAAGCCATACCCCTCTACAATGTGGCCACAACCAAGTCCATTGTCCTCCATCACCAACCGAATCGAATTTTGCTTTTGACGAATATCAATTCGAATGATGGATGCCTCACCATGACGCAAGCTATTGGTGATGCCTTCTTGTGCCATCCGATAAAGTGCAATTTTACACCCGTCTTCTAGAACAAGCGCCTCGTCGATCTCTAAATTAACTTCAACCCCACACTCGGTCTGCACACGATCAACCAAGCCGGTTAGGGCATCTTGCAGATTGCTCTCCTCAATCATCATCGGTCTTAAGGCATGAATGGCCCGTTTGACATCAGCAAAGCCCTCGCGGGTCGTTTCCTGCGTCCGTTCAATAATTACAATCGCTTGTTCAGGATCAACTGGCACCATCTTTTTTGCCGCCTCCAATTGAATAATGGCACCGGTCAAGGTATGGCCCAAAGTGTCATGAATTTCTCGCGCAATCCGGTTCCGTTCACGCATCAGTTGCACCTCTTCCATGCGCTGGTTCTTCTCCCGCAGTTCCAATGTGGTTCGTTTCAACTCCTCAACAAGCATCAGTTGTTTTTTCCCAATATAAAACATAAAAACGATCAACCCATATGTAATGGTGTTTCTCATGGCTAGAATTGCAATCACCTTATATTCGGCACCTTCGTTTACCCTCATTGCAATTGAAGACAAGCCCACAAAAAGAACGAGTGGCACAAAAGCAAAATGCTTAACAACAGAAAGCGGATACTCATGAAGGACAAGCAATGTTACCACGATAATACTGATTTTATATTCATTGGTTCCCGACCATTGATTGACAAAAATGATCATCAAAACGGTTATCAGAGATAAAAGAAATCGCCAATTTTGATTAATCGATTTTCTATAGTGTTGCAGAAGCATCAACATCAAAATAACCAGCAGCAAAATTTTTACCCCAATTCCATGTAGGCCACCCGCTGCCAAAAGAAATGCTAACACTTCATAAATAAAGATCAAAACAATAAAGACAAGCTCTGCGTCCACAGAACGTCGAAGGCTCCTAGAAGAATATCGAGATGTCTTGCGCTCAAACAACCAGAAGAAAAAAGCACCTGCAATATTCGCTATTCCCATACCCAGCCAGACTAGGCTTCGAGATGCTTTCAAATGATTTTTACCTTTCCAAACAGAAACGATCGGAATCAAAATACAAAGGTTCATGCAGAACAATCCCAATCCAAATCCAATCATCTTATTCCTTCCTTTCCGACGCATTCTCCGATTCCAATATGCCTTGCTCAATCGCAAACCTCATAAGCTTCGTACGCCCCTTTATGCCGATTTTTTCGTAGAGTGTTGATATATAATTCTTCACCGTTCCTTCAGACAAAAATAATTCCTCCGCAATTTCGCTATTGCTATAGCCCTTTGCCAATAATCGCAATACCTGCTCCTCACGCTCATGAAGCAAAGACCCCTGCATATCTTTAATCCGTCCAAGCCTCTGGCCCACCGCGTGCGACGGAGATTCTTGAAAATGTTTGGCGATTCGCCCGCTCACAATCTGATCCATGACCGAATTCCCCACAAAAACGCTTCGTATCGCTGAAGTCAGTTTTTCCGCTGATAAATCTTTCAGCAGATATCCATCCGCCCCGTTGGAAAGAGCCTCCGAAATATACTGATCATCGTCAAAGGTCGTTAGAATCAAGACGCGAATTCCCGGATATAATCGTCCCACTTGCTTGGTACACTCTACACCATTCATTTCCGGCATTCGAATGTCCATTAAGATAACATCCGGGGCAGAATTCTCCTGCAAAAAATTCAGCACTTCAATCCCATTTTTTGCTTGTCCAACGACCTGAATATCGTCTTCCAAATTTAAGAGTGTCGTAATTCCCTCAATTAAAATTTGCTGATCATCTGCAATCAATACTCGAATCATACCCATGCAGCTCCTTTATCCCTTTTCCTACATTGTATGATATAATTCAGAATATTTGCAATATTAATATTGGTTTTTATTAATAAACCACGTTATTTTTACTTTTAGCACAACAATGCATAAAATAGTGGGTATTTATTCCTTCTGTTTTGCAGAGAAATTGAATCCCACAATAGTCTCTATATCTCTGAATTCTCATTCATCTCACCTCCTTGTTCCATTGTTCGAATATTCCCAACGGACTCCCAATAAGCCCGCAATACTCCACGCGACGATTCAAGAGAAAATTTTGTTCGTTTTAGCAGTGCGACCCGAATGAATCCAATTGTTTGGTCGGACCATTTTTTACGATGCACAAAGCAAACTGGCAAGTCTCTTGCATAATCACTTTCCTTGCTTACATCCGTCTCTTCGACCGTTTGAACCACAGAACAGAATTCAACTCTTCTCGGCCGCTGTTTGGTGGCAAGGTATACAAAGTCCTTTTCAAAAACCTGCCAAACCACCTTGATTTTCTCTTCCCTTGAGACGCGCAAATAGATTTCATCTCCAAGTTGCAGACTTTCAAAATATTTTTGATCCAAGTAGCAAAGATGATCCATTTTACTTCCTCCCCAATTCATTTATACGATCGCACCTCGACTTTTACAGCTCTTTTTCTTACACCCTTAGTCTACGTCAATCGAATTGATAATCCATCTGTCTACCGTCATAGATATCTCACTAAAAAGTCATGTTACTTATTTCACCATTTGCAAAAGGTGCGTCACCAATAAAAAACACATGCAACTTTCACCTGAACTTGTGATTTTTCTTTGACAGAAACAGCTTTTCTGGATAGGATAAGGAAGACTTAAAAAGTTTTTAAAGGAGATTTGAATGAGTGTATTAATTGTAGAAAATGTTTCCCACGGCTTTGGCGCCCGAAAAATTCTAGAAGACGCCTCCTTTCGGCTCAATAAGGGAGAACATGTCGGCCTGATCGGCGCAAACGGAGAAGGAAAATCTACGTTTTTAAATATTATTACCGGACAACTAGAACCCGATGAAGGCAAGGTCGAATGGTCCAAGCGAGTCACCGTTGGCTACCTTGATCAACATACGGTTCTTACCAAGGGAAAAACCATTAGAGCCGCACTTGAAGAAGCCTTTCAAAGCATGTATGACATGGAAGCAGAAATGCTGTCTCTTTATGATCAAATGGGCGATGCTTCACCGAAAGAACTTGAAAACATGATGGAAGACGTTGGCGAAATCCAAAGTTTTTTAGAGCACAGTGGCTTTTATATGCTGCATACTAAGATTCAAGAAGTCGCAAACGGATTGGGCTTGGGCGATATCGGCTTAGATAAAGATGTATCAGAATTAAGTGGTGGTCAACGAACAAAGGTCTTGCTGACAAAACTGCTTCTTCAGAATCCGACGATTTTACTTTTAGATGAACCCACAAACTATTTAGACGTTAACCATATTGAATGGCTGAAAAGATATTTAAAGGATTATGAAAATAGCTTTATTCTAATCTCACATGATATTCCTTTCGTCAATGAAGTCATTAACGTCATCTACCATGTCGAAAACGGTGAGTTAACCCGCTATACTGGCAATTATGATCAGTTTCAAGCTATGCATGCCGTCAAAAAAGAACAACAATTAAAGGCATATAAGCGTCAAAAACAAGAAATTGATAAGATGGAAGATTTTATTGCCAGAAACAAGGCACGTGTCGCCACGCGCGGCATGGCCAACAGTCGTCAAAAACGACTTGATAAGATTGAAGTGATGGAGAAACCTACAGAAAAATTGAAACCAACTTTTGCCTTCCATGAAGCACGCACACCCAGCAGATTTGTTTTCAAGGCTGAAAATCTAGTCCTTGGTTATGACGAACCTCTGACTAAGCCTGTGAATGTTACCTTGGAACGCAACCAAAAAATCGCTGTAACCGGTGTTAACGGTCTGGGTAAATCAACCTTATTGAAAACAATGCTTGGAATGATTCGACCCATATCGGGTGATTTGACCCATGGAGAGTTTCTGGCCCCCGGCTATTTCGAACAGGAGTCCAGCCGTGACAATACCAATACCGCACTCGAGGAAATATGGAACGCATATCCTTCTCTTGAAAACAAGGAAGTCCGACAAGCACTGGCAGGATGTGGATTAACCAATGAACACATCACCAATCAAATGCGTGTCTTAAGCGGTGGTGAAAACGCCAAAGTCCGTCTATGCAAGTTAATGCTGAAAGACATCAATTTTCTTGTTCTCGATGAGCCCACCAATCATTTGGATGTCGAAGCCAAAGAAGAACTTAAAAAAGCCTTGATTGAATTCAAGGGAACCATTTTATTGGTCTCCCATGAGCCCTACTTCTATGAAGACTGGGTAACCGATATCTGGAACGTGGAAGAATGGACCACTAAAATCGTATAACTCCATATAAAAAAGCCCGCATCTTTATCAGATGCGGGCTTTCTAACTTACGACTTATAACAGATTGAACTTGGAAGAATCCACTCTGCCATTTTCAGCAATTACGCCTTCTTCAGCATGAACATATTCAATTTTCCCAATAAACATTTCATGGGATCCCGTCTTAATTGTATCGACAACCGTACATTCGATTGCAACAGGACATGCATCGATGACACCGGCATTAACAAACTTGCCATCTGTCATTTTAACACCATACTCTTTTAGTTTATCTCCGTCTTTACCACTCTTTGAGCCGCAGCATTCATAAAGTTCCGTTTGAGATGCATCAAGCAAATGAGCAACGAAGCAACCATTCTCTTTGATCATATGATAGGAATGTCTGGATGGTACAATTCCCACCATTAGCATGGGTGGATCAAAGCTGCAATGTCCGCAATATCCAACGACTAATGCATTATCATTCCCCTCATGATCCCGAACACTGACAACCACATTTGGCATTCCACCCAATGCGTTCACTTTTCCTGCTTCTACTTTCATTTTTTCCTCCTAAGTTTCCATCCAAATCGTTTCACTATTAAGCAATCCGACTTGCCATCTCGCTTTAATAGCAGAAAGTCCTAGGCTAGAAAGCCCAACGATTTCCCCTAACAATTTATTAGATAGTATTATTTTAAAGATATCCAAGTCGCAAATCAAGGAATTATCCAGCATTAATGAAAACTTAGACTAAGGTTTAATGATTGAATGCAGCACCTGTAAAGAACTAGCGATTCACTTTTGAGATAATCTCTTCTGCAAGTTCAGCAACCGTTCTTCCCGCGCATTTAATAATCAAATCCGCCGCATGTAAATACAGGTCTTCTCGTTCCTTATACAGCTCTTTGATTTTATCCATATAGTCTTTTTCTTGAAGAAGAGGCCGATTTTTTCTCGCTTCATCCCCGCGAATATGATTGATAATATGCTCAATCTCCGCATACAAAAGCACAACGGTTCCAAGCCGTGAAAGCAGTTCTCTATTTTCCTCTTTTAAAATGACACCCCCGCCTGTTGAAAGAATGACATTGGTATCATCCATTCTTGTTTTCAGGAATGCAGTTTCAAGATTTCTAAAATGGGTTTCACCGTCCTGGCGAAAAATATCTTTGATCGTTTTCTCTTCTTGTTGTTCTATTTCGTGGTCCATATCAATAAATTCCATGTCCAAAGCCTGAGAAAGGCTTCTAGCAATTGTCGTTTTCCCACTTCCCATAAAACCGATTAAAACAATATTCTTATCCATTTAATCACCTAGCTTTCACCCTTATTCGACCATGATTTTAGCTGTTCTTTTTGGAAAAGAGATTTCTAAAGAATGTGAAATTAGACAAAACTGAAAAACAAATCAGAAGTGTCAACACCATGCTGATGGGACTGAAGAATAAATCTTGAAGTGGAGAACTTGACGATTGTAGCAAGGACATCGTTCTTCTAAAGTTATCATCCATCAAGCCGCCAAGAACCAAGCCCAGCACGAGTGGTGCAACCGAATACTCTCTTTTTCTCATAATAAAGCCAAGGATTCCGAATCCAACCATTAGCCAAACATCAAAGAAGTTATTGCTCGTTGCAAAGGCGCCCACAACACAAAGCGTAGAAACAATCGGAAAAAGATGACGTTCCTTTACTGTCGCTATTTTAGAAAGCAATGGAGCCACGGTATAGCCAAGCACAAGGATCATCACACAAGCGATAAAGCCGGCTGCCAGAATTACAGAGAACATTTCTGGGGTCTGTGTAAACAAAAGCGGGCCAGGTCTTAATCCGTGAATATAAAATGCCGACAAAATAACTGCAGTAACGGCATCTCCGGGAACGGCTAAGGTCAGCATGGGGATCAAGGCCCCGCCAATGCATCCATTGTTGGCCGCCTCACTTGCAACAATCCCTTCTATGGCCCCTTGACCAAATGGCACCTCGGGGTTCTTTGTCATTTTTTTTGCTTGATCATATGCGATCAATGCAGCAACAGGTCCACCAGCTCCTGGAAGCGCTCCAATCAAAGCACCCAGAACAGAGGAATAGATCCCTAAAACCCAATGCTTCAGGATTTCAGGCGTACTAACCTTTTCATCCTTGATCACAACACTTTTTGCATCTGTTTTCTTTTTGGATACTTGAATCAAAATTTCAGAAAGACCAAATAAACCAATCAAGGCAGCTACAATGGGAATCCCTCTTTGCAGATTGGTAATTCCAAAGGTAAATCGGCCAATTCCAAACATGGAATCCATGCCTATGGTACTTAAAAAAACTCCTAAGGCAGCACTGATCAATCCCTTTACATAACTTTTAGATGTAAGCGAGCCAATTGTTGTCAGTCCAAAAAATGCCAACAAAAAATAATCAAATCTTGTAAATTGAAGTGCCAGCTTTGTCACTGGCCCTGCACTAACCATCAGTACAATCAGTCCAATCACACTACCCATAAAGGAATAGATGGTCGCTGTTCGAAGGGCAAGCAAAGCCCTCCCCTTTTTCGCCATTGGATATCCGTCCAACGTGGTTGATACGGATGATGGTGCACCTGGAATATTAATAAGGATCGCTGTGATGGCCCCAGAATAGACACCGACCACATACACGCCCATAATCAAACCCATTGCTAAGTTTGTATCCCAAGTATATGTAATGCTCACAAGCAAAGCTGTCGCCATGGTGACCGACAAACCGGGCATAGACCCAACAAAAAGTCCGGATACGGCACCCAGAAAAATAACACCTAAAAATGGTAAATCAATAACTGATATCATATCTGCTAACATCGACTCTTCGCATGCCAAACCCCTAGCTTTCAGCATGCTCTCCTTCCCTTTATGTTTCTCTTCTATCATTCCGATCTTTGCAATTCTTGATGAATCCATCCCCTACAGGTTCAGAATTACACAGATGATAAAGCTCCGTGAGGAATGAACTTCCCACACGGAGCATCTTGATGATATGCGTATAGGCATTGTTACTTTTATAGGGCGAATTTCTAAGGTAATCTCACATGCAATAAAAGATCAAACAGTCCATATAAAAGCAAGGGTATGCCAACTGAAATCATTCCAATCGTCACGGGCTTCCTCTCACCAAGAATCAACATCATCAGTACAAGATAAGCACACGTTGCCAGCAGAAAATGAATATTTGGCAACAGGATCAAATAAAGCACCGTTAGAACTAAAACCAAAGCTGGATTCTTTAGTGCTGCCAAGGTAAATGTGCTTTCTTCCTCATCGTCTGTGATTGTGGATATCATAAGTGCCAAAGCTAAAAAGACGAGGACGCATGAAATTCCAATTGGAATTAAAGCCGGAGACAATACCCATGTTCCAAACTTATGATAGGTAAAAGATTCTTTAATAATCAACCCTGAAAGGACGATCAAAAATAACCCATCTTGAATTTTGCTGTTTTTCAACTTTGAAATCATTTAAACATCGCCTGCCTTACTTGGTATATCGTTCGATTTGATAGTCCTCAGGATTATTGATTGCTGCTTCAGCATCATAAAGCAACCAAGATGTTACGGACGTGTATTTGTCCCAATATGCTTTAATTTCCTCATTAGACATATCATGCAACGTCTGATAATTTCTGTTTTCTATAAACGTAGTCCAAGTCTCACTGACAATCGCTTTTTCAGCAGCTTCTCTAATCACCATTTTCACTTCATCCGGCGTTCCTTCTTTCACCATCAAGCAGTTAGGGAAGTAAAGCGGGAATATGCTATTCAATTCAGGAAGCGCAAGAGTCATAGGCGGTACATCCGGCAAAAATTCTACCTGCCCCTCCGTAAACGTAGCAAGCGCTCTCAATTCTCCAGATTCAAGATAATCTTTTACCGTGCCGTAATTGCCAAATGTAAAATCGACTTCGCCAGAGAGACAAGCAATCATTGCATCGCTTCCACCGCCGTAAGGCGTCATATTTACATCAATATCAGCTAAATTCAGTGTCAATCCTTGAAGATGTCCACTAGCACCAGGGCTTGAATAAGACAGTTTAATCTGACCTGGCTTCGCTTTCATATCAGCAACCAACTGCTCAAATGTTTCATATGGTGAATCGGTTGGAACAACAACCAATTTCGTGTCTTGTACCATCATCATGATCGGTTCAAAACTCGAAAAATTAAGCTCGCTCGTTCCCATTACATTAAAGACACCTGGTGTTTCTGCGGAAAACAAGACGGTATATCCATCAGCAGCTTCTGCATATGCACTCTCTGTACCAATGGCACCTGATGCACCAGACATATTAACAACCGTCACCGATTGACCCAATGCTTCTTCAAAAGCAGTTGAGAATGTTCGCGCAACCGTATCAGTAATACCGCCAGCACCCCAAGGAACAATCATTGTGACTTCTTTTTCTGGATAAGTAGCGCTTGCTTCCCCCTCGTTAGCAGCTGCTTCTGCATCATTACCTGCATTCGAGCATCCTGCAAACAAGAACACCGCAACCATCAACAAGCTCAAAATCTTAACCCCATTTTTCTTCATCATGCATCTCCCTTTATATGTCTCTAGATTTATGAAACTTTTTACGAAAATACGTTTATTTATACATGCCTCTTACAAAACCGTCACTGCGTTATTACAAAATTTTACTATAAATTTATAGCGATTCTATAACAATTAGGAACAGATGTCAATGGAATCTATCATTGACAGGCCCAATTTAATCATTTCTTCCCAATACGTTGCAATTATTGGCCTTCGCTTTAATCAGAAGATATAATTTCAATCCTCAAGAAACCAAAAAAACCAAAGATTAATCAAGCAAATCCCCTGCTCTTACTCTAAAAAGTTGGCCAAATAAAAACTTCCACTATAGAATCGCATCAATGAATGAATATGAAAAAATAGCTGTATCAAAACAAAGAATAACTCCGTTTTGATACAGCCCTTTTGTCTATATTTTATAAAATGGTTTTACATCCGCCTATCGCCAAGCTAAATTCATTCTACTTTTGCTCGATTTCTACAACGCATTCATTTTTGATCTTGCCAACCAAAAACTGCAAGGCGTCAATCACGCGTGGTCGAATATCTCCACCGATTAGTACATACATAATGTCATCCCCTACATTGAGATGCCCTTCGTTCAGCCACACTTTCACATAGAAGATGCCCGCCATGTTTCGTGTTTCCTCAACAGCTTGGTCCACTTGCCCCTCGTTATAGGAAAACTCCATGCCCGTCACATCAAGGCCATCATCAATGCCTTGTCGTACTTTTGCTTTCGGTGTTTTTCTGACAACTCCGTTGTGAACCAGGAACATCCCATTTTCTACTGCCATCGGGTCAGCCTTTGCTTCCTTTAGCCATGCATCAATGGACGGTGACACTTTTTTGCTTTTTTCAACAACCATGCCCAGATCCTCCTATACTCGAATTTATGCTTTTATTATACCGCAGTATCCAGTTATTTGAAACTGTTGGAAATAGACCACCATGCACTAAATCCGCTTCTGGCGGGCTTTCTGCATATTTTTCATTATTTTATTGTCTTTCACGTTTTTCCTCATATCAAGACGCCATTTTTGTAAATTGTTTTGCCATTGATCTACATTTTTCACTTCTCTAAAACTATGCATTCCTTCTGAAAACAAAACGGTCATAATATCAAAAACCGCCTTTTTCGTAAGCTTATCCAAACCATTATAACTTTTTCTCATGGATATGATGCTTTTAATTCCATCCTTTTGAATCTCTGCAAGGGTTCGGTTACTCGTAGCCGATAGCACCTCAAAAAATACATTGGTAAATTCTTCTCGCTGTTCTCGCGTCATGGCATTCAGCGTATTCTTTAGGGTCATGTCGATCATCCTGCTCTCATCATCTACATCAAGGAGATGAATAAAAGAAGCACCCATAACTTCCCAACTAAAACCATCATGTTGGAAGAGTCCCTTTTGTGTGCTTTTAATCACATCATAGTTACCCTTATGTTCCAAAAGCATGCCCACAACAGATGATTGAGGAATAAGCGAAACAATCTTGGAATCAACTTCAAGATATTGCTCCGATTCTATTAATTGTTGATTAAACCCAGGACCATCGTTATTATAAACCTTAACAATTTTCTCTTTTATAAGTCCACTGGCATGAACAGCTGCATAGACAGCCAAATTCCCACCTTTTGAATGTCCACCGATATAGATTTCCTTATATTCATATTTCTTCATCATGTTTTCCAAATAGGCTACAGCTTTAATCTGCGCTGGAACAACATCAAGAAAAGTCATTTTGAAATCTTCTTTCCAACCAACTAAGGTGTCATCAGTTCCTCTAAAAGCAATATAGGCCGTATGCTCATCCAATTCAAATGTCATGGCTGAAAACTGCATTTCTATTTCATCATCAACAATGTCGACAAAGTTTCTGACCACTAAATGACTAAACCGTTTACTCTTGGCCATGGAATCTAAAAGTTCACTAAAAGGGCCTGTAAGCAAGGCACCAATCTTCTCTTGGCCATTACACACAAGATAAATTTCCGCTATCGCCTCAATGCTTTTATTCTCTACCTCTTCTTCCAGTTCACCAAATGCCATATATGATAATTCTGTAAAAATCAAACTATCAACTTCATTAAATGGGGAAGCTTTAAAATCTAAATCGCCCCGCCAATTGATATAATCAATCATATTTGCCATATCTTTATTCTCACACCTTTTCCTTTCCCCTGTAGTGCTACTTCCTACTAGATTTACAGATATTGTATCACATAAGAATTTGCACTCAAATGAAAGAAGCAAAATAATTCCCTAGATAAATAGCGATTCAAAGTCACCAATACCACTACAATCTTCAATTGTACATGTAAACACGATTAAGGGACCACTTCTCAGTGATCCCCAATAGCTCAATCAATTTGTCTATTTATTATTATTGAATCCTTGTTTATCCATTACCGGATGTACTTTTGGAAAATACACTTGCTTATAAGTGCTACTCGTACTTTTACTCCAGTTGATTGATTGAGGTCTATTGATCTCTTTATAATAATCTTCCATAAGCAAATCATAATTATCGATTTCTTTTTCAAGGTCTTCTGTTTGATACTTTTCGTCGTGTCTAAATGTATTTATTGGTAATCTAGGCTTCTTTTTTGATTCGCCATTTGGATAACCAATTGCCAAACCTGCAACTGGAAAAGTCATTTTAGGAAGGTTTAACAGATCAATTATTTCCTGAGGACTATTCCTTATGCCGCCAATGGGTACAATACCTAAACCTAATGATTCAGCAGCAATTATAGCAGCGCCCATATTTAATCCAACATCAACTGCACCCACAACTGTACTTTCTACACTTTCATGAATCAGCTGAGTTAACCCATTCTTTTTTGCTGCAAGATTGGTTTTATAAAAATCGGTTACAAAGAGTAAAAATAGCGGTGCCTGTTCAATCCAAGTTTGTCCACCAGCGTATTGTGCAATCGCTGCTTTCGTTTCTACATCTTGCACTACAATAATCGATGTTTGTTGTCCATTGATTGAATTTGGCATTGATTGTGCAGCCACAATAATTTCATTTATCATTGAGTCTTCTATTTTGTCGGACTTATAGTCTCGAATTGAACGGTGATCTTTAATAATTTCAATCGTTTTATTCATCATATTTTCTCCCTTTTATTTATCGTTTTTTTCTTCCGATTTTATGTTAGTCATTCATGTTTTGTTTTTATCCTTTATGCAGCATTATTTAAATGCTTTTTAATGCTCTCTTCTAGGACAGTTGAATCTTCAGTTGGTTCAAATCGATTGACAACATTGCCTTCTCGATCAATTAAAAACTTGGTAAAATTCCATTTGATATCATCATCTTCTTTGTAATTCGGATTGACTTTTTCAAATAGTTCAACCAATTTTGGCGTTATTGGATGTTCAGCATGAAAACCTTCAAAACCCTTCTGCGATTTTAAAAAAGCAAATAATGGTTCTTGACTTTCGCCATTCACATCAATTTTTTTGAACATTGGAAACGTAATATTAAAACGCATACTACAAAATGATTGAATTTCTTCGTGCGTTCCAGGTGCTTGATTTCCAAACTGATTACATGGAAAATCTAAAACTTCAAACCCTTGATCTCCATATTTTTCATACAGATTTTGAATTTCGTCATATTGAGGGGTAAACCCACATTGAGTTGCAGAATTCATGATTAATAAGACTTTACCTTTGTATTCTTCAAGTGAAACATTCTCTCCTGTACCTTTTTGCACACTGTAGTTATATATATTCATGACTTTCTCCTCCGATTTATTCATCTAGGTATTTATATTGAATCAAATTGAATTGCGTTCAATTGATTAATTCAATGCTAACACACCAACATGTAACAGTCAATGATTTTACGCAATTAAATTGCATTTAATTTAATTGCTCGATTGACAACGCTCTTTCACTTTTATACAATTACATTATATTCAACGAATTAAACATTTAGAAAGGAGCCCTATATGGAAAATAACAAGTCCAAACTTAATCAGATATCCGATGACGATATCTTAAAGCTAGATAATCAATTGTGCTTTGCACTTTATGTATCATCAAGAGAAATAATAAAAAAATACAAACCATTACTTGATCCATTAGGTCTAACTTATACCGGCTATATTACTCTATTAGCTTTATGGGAGAAGGATAATGTCACGATAAAATCACTTGGTGAAAGATTACACCTTGATTCAGGTACGCTAACACCCCTTTTAAAAAAATTAGAAGCGAAAGGATTGTTAATAAGAGAACGTAGAAGTGATGATGAAAGAAATGTATATATTACTTTAACTGAAAACGGGCATTCATTAAAAAAAGATTCTGCAGATGTACCAAGACAATTAATCAGTTCTTCAAGCTTTGATGATGAATCTACCCTTCAATTGATCAATCTACTCCATCGATATATGGCCTCAAATGAAAAGTAAGATGCTAATTAGGAGACTGTTATATTTTTTATGTAAATTCAAAGCAGCCATGAATGAATTAAAGTTATCGTTTATTTAGACGAGTTATCCTGTAAAATGGATAACTCGTTTTTTTTGAATAAATGTTTTTTATGCATACTATTAAACTTTGTAAGTGGAAATCAAAATTCCACTTGCTACGATTCTTATAATGCTCGTTTAAGCTTCACAATAGTCTCCACATGGGGGGTTTACAACATCAGGAAATGCAAATAATTCAAATGGCTCAACCATGCGGTTTTCATATTCCACAAAACGCCAATTTTTACCATATTCGACAAATGTTCGTATTTGATTTGTCCGGATTTGTCCTTTTTTCACTGGAATATAATTTGGACAACTCCTTATAAATATTCAATTTCATTTTACAATTAAGATAAAATAGTAAACTCTCCTGTAAATTAGAATAAAAAAGCCTGCTGCAACTGTACAACTGACATTAATGACTGTTTCATTTTATAACCATTTAATCATGACTTATCTTGAGTAGATATTCAGGAATTTCAATATTAAAATGTTCTAATAAAACATGTTTATCTAGTTCAACTGCATTATTTCCTATATAAATTATTGGTAACTGGAATTCTCCATAACCTTCCTTCATTGCCAACCCACCATTTATATAATAATGAAATGGTGCATATTCCATCAACCCTTTATAAATGTTAGATAATGATTTGTGTAAATCGAGATGTATTTTAATTCGATGCCTAACTGGTTCACCCATTTGATAATACTTTCTAGGTACAATTCCAACGAATAACTTTACATTATTCGAGAATATGCAGTTTGGTCTTTTACTAGTAGCTGGTATGGCTATTCTCAGATCATAATCACATAAGCATTTTGGATAGTAATGTATCTCATCACCAACTACTATTTCAACTACCTCCTCTAAATCGAGGTCAATAATACCAACTTCATTATCATCAATGAATTCAGACAACCCAACTTTTTCAAGATTATCTCGTAAGTAACCGTCAGCAGCTTCAGCCAAAGTACAACTTACACCTTGAGCCTTCAAATATAAAACAACTTCTTTAATTAACTTAACACTTGATCTTGGATGGTTCTTTACAGGTATTCTCGCAAGGTTTATCTTTATTAACGCCGTACTTGAGCTGCATGCACTTACATTCAACCCTACATCATCAAATAAGCTACTAATGTTATTAATGTTTTTTGTACTATAGAACATCGAAAAGCTCCTATTATTTCTTAAAGTTTTTTTGATAAAGGGTCTTGATAAACTGAAATTGTAACGCCAAATTATAGTCTGGTATAATCAAATTATTTTTTCCCTTCGATTTTCTTTCACTCCATCTGACTCACAAGCCCTACAATCGTTGCAATTACAGGCTTATAGACGAATTAACAAAACCCAATTTGACTGACAATATTTTCCAACAACTTATTATAATTCGTACTTGGTTGGCAATTCGTAGGCAAAATGATACCCTCGAACGCGCTCCATTTACTGCATTATACAGTACTTCTCGGTTTCTAATCCGATCTTATTTTTCTTCTACTTTACAAGATTCCACACCCGAAGTATTCGTTATCTGAAATTGTCCCAGGTCAGTATCTGCAGATTCAAAGTGATATTGACTGGCAACGCCTTGCTGCAGCAGCTCTTTGTTTTCTTCATAGTAGGGCATCCATATCTTCTTATTATTCTCAATGTCTGTTAGTATATGCACGGCATAACCCAATAGAAAATCACGAAAGAGAAACAACACTTTCCGATCCTATCAATTAGTGCTAGAACCTCGTTTCATCCCGCAAAAATTCTTCTTACGCTGATTAATGATTGTTTTATTTCCCAAACATAATATGCTTAAAATTTTTTACCTTTGTATATAAATTTGGAAACGGCTTGAGAAGTTTTTTTATAGACTGCTCAAACCAAGACATTGACTGATTTAGCAGCTTCCTTGTCTTCATTGGTGCTTTCCGACTAATCTTATTGAAATAAAACTGCAACCAATTATTACCTTCCCTATAATCACAATAGAAGTCATAATGCTCGAAAACAGAACAATCTGAATTCAAATACTTCTCACGTAACTTAACATGCATTTTATTCTCTTTTGAGTTGAATTTAGTGAACCAAGTAGAAGGTGGAATTAATTTGTACTTCTTATCATTCAAATCAATTAGTGAAATTTCATAAAATATATTCCAATCACTATAAGGATGATAATCCAAGTTTTCCATTGAATATTTAAGAATCAAAGTAAAATCAAATGAATTAACTCTTTCGTTTGTTTTTCGAAAAACCTTCATTGGATTATGAAAAATTTCAAGCCCACTCTTTTTTGATTTGTCCGACATATCAATTTTGAAGTCTATCATATATTCGTTTTTATACTCAATTTCTCGATACTCACCAATCGAACAACACATTCCTGAATAATAACGATATTTATATTCAAAGCCCTTCAAATAAATATTTCTAGACGAAACATTATCAACAATAACCTTGAAAACTCTAACCTGATCATCACTTTGTTCATCCTCAACAATACTCACTGCTTTTATCTCAAATCCATATTCCCCCCTAATCAGCAACAATATATTAATGGACATAGATATCAAAAAAACTACTATTTTCACAGAACTAATATTCTTGATTTCAAGTACATATTTTGAAGCATTAACATCAAACTCGAATAAACTCAATCCTATTAAAAAAATGATTGCAGTCAAAAATGTAACGGTAAGTTTCTTAATCCAATAAAACGCCTTAAATCTTTCCCAAAAGTCCACTTTAGTAAGTAACCCAAAAAACACTTTGAGTTTTTCCATAATTCCTCCTATCACTTGAAATAGTCCAAGTTACAAAGAAGGCTGAAACAACTATTATGACTTCATTACGCCTTTCTAAATCGTTCTATAATTGACTCCAGTCTCCTTATTAGATCATCATATGTAACGATATCGATAACACTCTTATATTTTCTCTTGATAATTTCCATATCAGTTCTTTGCTTATCAGTGAAGTTCTCATCCATACCTAAAACTATCAAGCCTTTCGGATTAACAATTTTAATCTTAAATCCATCTGGTAGATTCTTCGAATATGTAGCAGTGAGTTTTTTTTCTCCTGCAACACTCCAGCGATTCAAATAGTATATGTACTTTTCGAGTTGCATAACTGAGCCTGATAGCTGCTTTAATGGGATATGGTTATTTCGATATTGTTTTACTGATATTACTCCATAATCACTTGGTCTTTTTATTTCGATAATATCAATATGTCCATTGAAATCAATAAGCATAAAATCTAAATACTTTGTAGTACCTGTATCCACATCCTTTATTGTTACATTATCAAAGGCATACAAGTATTTTGGATATAAAAGAAGTACAATTTTCATAATCTGTTTCTGCCAATCCGCTTCAAGGTACTTACTTTCATTACTAAGCATGTGTTTTAGATAGAATAAGATCTCTTCATATTTATGTAGCTCATACTTATTTAAATAATCTAGTTCGAAAGGATGATTCCTTGCCGATACCTTACGATTCATATAATCGTTATATTGTGCAATATAATCAGAAGATGCATCGACAAACTCCTCTAAAATATGTTCGATTCTCAACCGTGCATACTTTGTTAATTCAGTAGAGTTTGGAAAATTCTTAATTAATTGATTGAATACTTCACCTGGTATTTCATCCTTATTAGGACCAATAATTATATCACTTGCAATAACTTCTGATATTTTACGAAATATAGAAATATCTCTATATGCAATGAAACACTTCGTATTAATTCTACAATTCTTATGTATTTTTACTCTTTGTGATATGCCTAGAATTTCGGGTTCAATAACATAATAGTCGTTCTCCATCTCACCAATGATAAATTCAAGTGAATCTAACTCACTAATTTGAGTGTAAACATCCTCGTCTTCATCCTCATCCTCTAAAATAATATTTTTCAATGTAAGGTGGAAACATCGTCTTAGAATTACTTCATCTTCTTCCTTCAGTCTATGTGCCACCCAAGCCATCTGATTGTCAGAATAATAATCAAGTATTAATAGATCAGTTCCTTTACTTATTCTAATCATAACTCCTCCAATCACACTCTGAATTAAGCGATTACAACTCCTAACTTTGACAATTTTGATTTAGTATAATCACTGATTTCGCTTATACAACCGATGCATAGGAAATACTTTGCCCTGCTAAATGCTACATAACCTAGCCTACAAACATCTTCTGCAACTATTCGCTTTTCGTTGTCAGTTTCTAACCATTTTAATAGCTCCTTTTCATTTTTAGAAAGTACTAAAACGGCATCCGCTTGCAAACCTTTTGCTTTATGAATGGTTAGATACGTCTCTTCACAACTTCCGAGACCATAAACTCTTTCAGTCGTTTGATATCCAGGGAACACCATCGCGTCCTTAATAAAGGTCTCCAATATACTCCTATATTTTGGCTTCGCATCTTTGTCCAATTTAAAATTATCCAAACTTATATTGAACTCAAACTCTATCCTTTTCACAAGATCATCAGCCTTCAATCGTGGTTTGGCTTTTACGTCTTTAAATATTTCTAGACATTTTCGCCTTAACTCTAGATCTTTATAGCATAACGTGTCAGCTAACTCATACTTATGTCTGTTTAAAATTTGTGAGAGCATATCTAATACAAATTCTATAGCCGATGTATTCTTACCAAGTTTGCCTTTTGTATTCGAACAGTAACCGCTGTACATTTTGTTTTCATATGCAACGAACATTTTACTTTTAGGTTTTTTTGAACAGTATTTTTCATCAATACACAAATCGTTAAATTTGCTTATTAACTGATCTTTCTCTATTTTATTTATAAAAAGAACAGCATTGTCAGTAGTGATTTTTTCATTCGCTTTTTTCTGTTGAATAAATGAATGAAATTGATTTATGAAATCTACAATTTTCTGACTTGATCGGTAATTCATTTCTAATTTATCAATTTTATATGTGGTTTTCTTTTGAATCGAAATAATTGGAGCTTTAGATATACCATTCTTATTCTTCTTTCTGTTCATAAAGCTCATAATACTTTGTTCCGGATCACCTACCAAAACCACATCAGTTCTTCCAGCAACCCTGAGTGTATCAAAAATATCAAATTGCGCCTTTATTGCATCTTGAAATTCATCTACAAAAACACTCTCAATTCTTTGTGAAAACCGCTCTTTGACTACTTTATTCTTCAATAATTTTTTGGATAAAATTATTATGTAGTCATAATCTAAGACGCCTTTTTTAGATAGAGAATACTTCACTTGATTTTCCCGTATTTTTCTTTGAACTCTATCCTTTGGCAAATTCATGATTTCATAATTTACAATTTTAGCTTCGGATTCGATCTCCTCTGTTGCTGTCGCATATGGCATTATTAAGTATTGCATTAAGAAACTATGTATTGTGCCAATGAAAATATTATTTGAAATATCCATATGACGTTCTAGTCTGTCTCTAATTTCGTTTGTCGCTGCATTAGTATATGTAATAACTGCTAGTACTTTATAAGGCGATAAGGTTTTCGATTTTTTACGAACTTGTCGAATAATCTCAGTTGTTTTCCCAGAACCTGCTGCTGCAACAAGTAATGTCCCTTTGTTCCCTCTCCTCATAGACTACTCCTTAACGAAATTGAATATACTCTTAATATATTCAGGAATCTTAATACTCTTCCCCTCATTCACTAACTGCTCTTCTAAATAAAATGCAAAGTCTGACTTATGCTCTTCAATGTCAGCAAAATAATCATCAATTATAATTTCTTTAGTCCATCCTTTTGTCTTTAATTTCGCTAAATTTGGTCGTACCAACTTATAAGTATCTAAAAGAACAGTTCTCTCTTTCTCAGTCTTATTTGCTTCTAATATTGCCTTTTCAAATGTATTATCGTTGAATTCAACTTTAATCACCTTGCAGTCATCATATTCTTCTCTCAATTTCGGTGCTCTGTTCTCGGTTATTTTGCCAGCATCCTTATCAGTAATTACGCCACACTTTATGAAATATCCGTTTTTAACAACCTCCAAGAAATGTTTGAAAGCAACCCCATTAACGTTGATTATACTAATCCCCATGCTTTCAAGAGTTTTTCCTGTGTGCATGTTGAACAGTGCTGGTACGAGAATCTGCTCCGATATCCCTTCAACAAGAATAATTCTTCTAGCATAGAACATGCACGAATTAGTCGCATCCAGGTATTTCTTCAAGTACATTAAATGTTTCAGGTCTTTCACCTTTTCGCCAAATCCAGTGGTAATATAATGATACTCCAGAGCAGAATTATCCCTATACAGTATTACGATATCCTCAATATTAACAGAAGTTGCTATATGTGTAGAATGTGAAGTCATAAGCAACTGCGTTTTAACTTCACTCTCGCCATCATCATCTTGTATTTTTCCAATTTCCTTTATTGAATTCGACAAATGTTTTTGCAAGTGAGGGTGCAAATGTGCTTCTGGCTCTTCAATTCCAATAACTCTAAAAATCAATTCATTCTTATCGTCCATCTTCGAAGTCAGATGCGACAAAACAATTGATATATATAATAAATTATTCTTCCCTAATCCATTTCTCTCTATAGAAATAGGATCACGCCCATAAACCAAACTCAACTTCTTTAGTACCTCATTCACTTCTGGTGCTGAAAAACTGAAATTAATCACATCATCAGATTCTGGTCCTGATAGTAAAACCTTTTTCAAATATTCGGTTATGTCATTACTAATTTTCATTAATTTATCATTTTCCTGGATATTTGAATTAAGTGTTTCTAGTGTGCTTTTAATATCCGAGAAATCATTTTCGTAATTTTGCGTCAATATCCTGTATAACAACTTATAATCACTATTTGCGACTAGTTGCTTTTTGGCATCGCGTAGCGCATCAAGGACTTCGTATTTGAGCATTCTTAAGTAATATTGGTCACATTTGTTACTTTCATTATCTCCACCAAAAATTATGTATTCGTACTGTTCAATTGGAAAATCAACATAATCATGTGGCTTATATTCTCCATCTTTGAATTTTTCTTTTAATTTCTCTAATGATCCAATTTGTTCATTAATCCATTTAGCTTTATCAAATCTTGATCTAGGTCTAAACAAATATGTGATTTTCACTTTTGTTAAAGACTTTTCAAAAAACCAATCACCAACCGCAGCCAGTTGCTCTTCACTCATATTCTCCAATACTATTTCAACCTTCACCTCAGGAAAGGCAACGCCACTGAAATCTTCTATTCCTTTTGTCAAAGCACTAATATTCTTTTTGAAATCAAGCTTTGTTTTAAAGTTAATATCTTCAATATCAAGTGTACGCTTTTTAAACATCGTTATATCTTGACTTATAACCAATCCAATTGCCTCAATCAGATTTGATTTCCCTATATTATTTTCTCCAATAATTAAAGTTGCTGGTCTTAAAGGTATTTCAAACTCTTTAGCACCAAAATTCCTATAATTCTTGATTGTTAATTTTGAAATATGCATTATTTCGCCTACCCCTCAATTGTCGTTGTTCACTTAAACACTAGATAAATCATGTTTCATATTTTTAAAACATCTCCATCAAATACAATTTCTTCAATATACTCCTTGAATACATCTAGCAACCGATCTGCCGATTGTGGTGTGTATGATGGAGATTGAGAAATAAATACATAATCCGGCTTCGTTTCAAGGCGAAACTCCTTCTCAGTTAATTCATTCAATTTCACAGCCGTTTCAACTACTTTTGGTTTAATTTTGAATAAGCTCGGATAATCAAGAACTGATTGTTTCTCATACCCCTTTAATTCGATATACCCCGAAAAATCATTGAAGTCTTTCATGTATATTTGCATATAATCCATTTCCCAATTAGGATGCTGAACAAAACTTATTTCCTTAATCCATCTATTAGCAATAGCATATGTAAGGTAATTTCCCTCGTTTAATTTTGACGGGTAGGCTCGATCTCTAACTTCTCTATGCAATAAATCAAATACTACCTCAGTCCATGAAGAACTTCCCAACCCAAAATCGGAATGTGCATCGACGTGTATCACATCAAACGGAATTTTAAGATCTGCTTTTTGAACAAGTTCTCTCCATGCTAAATAACAACCATGATGTTTTTTTACCATACAACCTTTAGCACGACTATTTTTAGATAATTTACACTTCGATTCAAGAAAATCGCAAAATCTGTCTATGTCCCAAGAATAAATTTTCCCTTCTGACACTCTGAAATCAGCAGCATTATCAACTATACCTGATACGAAAAAGTCAAGGTCTAGATCAAGTACTATCATTTATTCCTCCAATTAGTTTGATTTCACTTAATTCTTCCAACTATTCTGATAAACCGAATTTATTACGTTTAGTTATTTTCTCAGTCAATCCTAACCAATCTTCTCTAATTGTTTAAAATTAATTATAGCTGCTTGCTGCAGCTTTAGATTTTGAATCAATGATAACAAGCATAGGTACATTATCATCAATTTCTGAACGTTTTTCGTGCTCAGCAATAATTTTCTTCAGCCGTCCAGAGTTTCCAATATCTACAAACACGAACATTTTTTGTTTCGTTCCTTCTGCAGCCGCATACTGTTCAAGCTGCACGGTATATCCATGTAAATACCGCCCACTTGAAGACAATTTTATTTCACCAACAGTAATATCACCGCCTCGACTTACCTTGAAATCCGCTGGGCCTCTTCCGGCATCGGGTTCAAAACTTATATCCAAATTGTTTGATCGAATATAATGCTTTGCACTGAGGTGTAATAAACGCTGGACAACTCTTTCTCGTTTAGACGATTCTGTCTCAAGAATCGTCTCCCAGCCCTTATTATTTTCAATCCAATCTTTGAAAATAATAAGCACATCCTCTGCTGCTTGAATAGAAGTTTTAGTCTCTATTTCTTCGACATAAAATGAGATGCCAGTCTTTTTCATTTGCTTAAACAGCATTTCAACAAAATAATCCAAATCATTGCTTAACTTCACAGGTGGTGCTGTCAGATTGCGATATGCTTCAATAACACGAGTGCACCTCTCTGGGTCTTTAAACACCTGTTCTTTTAAATAGTTTTTCTTCTGACCCGAAGCCCATTTATGCCACTCTTCGCCAACTGCCGCATTAACTTCTCGACGTATACTCTCGTTTTCACTAATCACTCGACCAATATCTTCCCAACATTTTGCAATCGGTAATTCTTGAAGTATATCAACTGGCAAAAGTAATATTTCACAATCTTTGTAAGGATTAATAACTATCTCATCTCTAAATTGGAGCTCTGGATATGAGTTGGGGTCAATATTCAATTCTTGGTTAATTCGTTTAGTAAATTGAACTATGTCTGGAAGAATGATAGTCGCCACCATATCACTTAGTCTATCGGGACCAATATTCTCTTCAAACAACCCAATAAGTTGAAATATTTCCGGTTGCTTTGAACCCTTTTTGATAATATCAAACGCATCATTCATAACCTGATTCCTAAGTTTTTTTCCAAATCCTGATCCATACTTTGATTCTGAGTACCCAAGATTTATACCATTTACTTCCGAAAAATCAAAAAGTCTGAATGCAGCTTTATAAAACTTATCACCCTTTTTATCTGAAGTTTCCAATAGAGTTGCAATACTACTAAAAAGGTTATTTATAGACGCATATGAATTTTTGAATTCAGGAACTTGTGTTTCTTTTAACCTCATTAAATTAATAAAAAAGTTACTGTCCGTATCAATAATTGAATCAAAAACGCCTTTGTCTACAAATTCATCCTCTACACTCAAATATTCAGATGCAAAAATAGCCATATTTTCATCTCTCCTCAGACAAGTAAATTCGTGAAATTTCTGTATCTCTCCCACATTTGTTCTAATCCAGTATCAATAATTATGGTATTCTTTGCTGCATTAAAGATTTCCACCATTGCCTCAATCTAAGTCAGGAAGAGTTTCATCATTTCTTTTTGCATTAGCATGCGCTAAAACTTTTCCGACCGCCGTTATCGTAAATGAACTTGGAATCTTGTTCCACCATTCTCTTACGATATTCAAGTAAGGGCGTTTTACCAACTCATCACAAAATCTTTTCTTAATGTCAGCCTTTAATGTTCCATTATTCTCATACATTTTATAAATCCGATGCAATTGCTGCTTTTGATTATCTGAAAGCTCAGCTTTTATTGGTATCTTTTTTCCCTCTAAGTTACAAAAATGAGTCCACGCAAGGCTATCAATGCTTTTTTCACTTGCAACTTCGAGCCTCACATATTCTTCATTCAACTCATGATTGCAAAGAATATTCTCTGGCAATGCAACCTCTTTAATCATTTCAATAACTTTCGTATAATCATCCGAATTTTTTTTGATTCCAACTGCACAAAAACCAGACAACTTCTCACTATAGAAATCTTCATACTTTTTTATAGAAACAAATGTAGATGGCCGAACGGCATCCAATATGTCTAAGTGGTCAAGCCACTCTCTATTTTCCGGCAACCTGTCATAGCATATTTTCTTGAATAATCCATCAAGAACATCGAGCCCGTCCGTAATACTTCCAGTAATAGGTTGATAAAATTGTACAGCAAATGCTACAGTCAATCCTAATAAAGCGTCATCCGAGATCTCGTCCACTATTTCAACTGCCTTACGAATTCCTACACGAGTTTTTCTATTATCCCCCTTCTGTATTCTTCTTAATAAGAGCTCCGACAATAATGAATAATCTGCCTCCCTATCAGTTGTAGCAGCGGTCTTATGCGCACTTGTTAATAGAAATTGAAAATCAGGATCAGCAAATGCATTCATTGCGCCATGAACTTTTCCCATTTTTGGAATCAGATCATTTTCAAAGTTCGTTACCCTTTGTGTTGCTAGGCTAAAGGCCTCATTAGTCAAATCTTTCTTAGCAACAGCGAACATCTCCATGAATATTTCTCGCGCCCGTTTTTCTTCTATACCATTATGGATGATGATGGATTGCGCTTGAATCTGTTGCGAGTTTTCACCAGCTTTTTGGACTTGCTTTTCACTTGCCATCATCAACCCTCCCAACTTGCACTTGAGAAGCATGCTCCCCAGCTTTTTGAACTTGCTTAATACTCGAACTAATTCTTCCTGAGTCAACAACAGCTTTTCCACTTCCAATCTCTATAGTTTGGCTCTGATTAGCATATTTCTCAGCATTTTGTACTTGTTTCGAACGACTTTTAATACCTATTCTATATCCCATCGTTCCTCCAACTATTGCGCCTATAAAAAGAGTCATTATTGCAGTTCCAATACCGTCAAAAATCCATTCCATAATCCTCTACGTCCTCCTATTTATAGTATCTCGCTATGTCGTTAACTATCGGCAATAACACTAGCCAACACTTCTATAGATATTCGAAGATTTCGATGCATCATCCTATGGCAATTCGCACATAGCAACACTATCTCTTCAACTCTTGTTTTATCCTCTTCTTTTAACTCAGAAATAGGAATCCTATGATGCCCTTCAATGATATATAACACTATCCCGCGCACGTCCCGAACACGAATCGTATTCACTCCACCGCGAGTTTGGCTTTAATGATGAAATATTCAATGTGTCCTCCTACATAATACTATTGTTCCCTGACCCATTCGCAAAATTCTAAAAATTTCCAAGTTGGATAGAGTTATAGAGACCAAATACTCCTAAGATCTTATAAAATCGAATTAATGCTTCCCTTGATAGCTAAACACTTCGATTGTACTTTATAATCGCTGACGCAACTATTCATTCTAATAATACGCTTCTTTCAATATATTGTCTATTTTTCAATAATAAGTTAAACAAAATAATTTCACTTGTTCTTTTCTTGATAATAGGGCATTTCACTTCTAATCTTTACAACATCCAAAACAGGTAAGCAATTCTGCAAGACTATGCATATAACCCGCGAGCGAGGCAAGATCGGATCACAAGATCAAAAAACTTCCGCGGGGTAGTTGTTCCAGCTCGTTAATATATTGATTCGCTCTTTGACAAAACATTTTTATACCCCCCCTATCGTAATTTGCGGGAGCATGAATGCAGGGCCACCTAACGGTCCCCCTTCGACCGTCTCTAGAGATTTGCCCCCCCTCCCCCTAATTGCATGTATGTATAAAACAAAGCTCCTTGAAGCCATATATGGCCCGTACACGCGTTCTAGTTGTCAATATGTGGTTATGTCACAGAAGATACTCAACGGGCTCAAATCGCATCCTGCGTCCACACTGCTGATATACAGCTATTCAGACAACAAAAAAGATCAGCGCATCGCTTACCCGGAAGTTATCCGGATCAACATGCTGCTGATCTTTACTCATTATTCCATTCTCAATTAGCCTTTGTGGGACCCTCATTTAACAATCAAAACAAGGAGATTTCACTTGGCGATTATCCCTCATAAATACAGATTCCACTCTAATAAATCCTTATATACAAAAAAGATGAAGTGCAACCTTCATCTTTTTTCAATGCATACTATTTTATTGCTATTTATTTTTAAGTCTATCCATAAAAAAATCCGGAAAATGACTATTTACAATTGCTAAATCATTTTTAATTCTTAGATAAACTAACGATCGTTTCGACGTGCGGGGTTGCAGCAAACATATCAACTGCGGTTGTCTTCTCAATCACATAACCCGCTGCCTGTAACTGCTTCAGGTTTTCAACAAGAGAGCTTGCCTTACAAGAAACATAGACAATTCTGGGGGAATTGAAAGCAATAATCTTTTCCAATGTTTTTTCCAAGACACCCATGCGCGGCGGGTCAAGAATAATGACATCTGGTGTAATTCCCTGGTCCGACAATTCGTCGACTTTTTCAAATACATCACCGGCAACAAAATGACAATTCGTCAGGCTATTCTTCTCTGCGTTGATCTTGGCTGCTTCTACCGCTTCCTCCACCAACTCAATTCCATAGACTTCCTTGGCCGTGCTGGCCATCAATTGACCAATGGTACCTGTTCCAGAAAAAAGATCAAATACGATTTGATCGTCAACATCACCTACATACTCGCGAACCGTGTTATAGAGAACCTCGGCTCCTGCTGAATTCGTTTGAAAGAATGAAAACGCCCCGATTTGAAAGGTTAAACCCAGAAGCTTCTCCACCAAGTAGTCTCTTCCATAAAGCAGATTCACCTTCTCCGGTATAACTACATCACCCAGCGTGTCATTCTCCGTGTGAAGGACTCCTACAAGGGTCTGTTCAAGCGGAAGGCTCTTCATTAACTCAAGGTACCCTTCTGTGTCAACTTCGCCCTGTGTGCTTGTAACGAGGTTTACCAAGATCTCCTTTGTAAACTCCGCTCGGCGTACCACCAAATACCTAAGAATTCCTTGATGACTTCTTCTGTGATAAAACGGTGTCCCATTCTTTCTGAAAAAATCCTGGGTAGCAGAAAGAATCATGCGGTAATCTTCATCAACGATCTGGCAATCTGTAACCGGCACAATTTCATAAAACCGTCCCCGCTCATGCATCCCAATAGTGAGGGGACCATCCTTCTCTTGATCGCCGAAGGTAAATTCCATTTTATTCCGATAAGCCGTTTGTTTTGGACTCGGATGCACACCTTCGAAGGTATCGTCTTCAACGCCTGCCGCTTTCAAAATTTTCAGCAGTTGCTTTTCTTTTAGTTGCAGCTGCTTGTCGTAAGGATAGTGCTGATATGCGCAGCCTCCGCAATCTGGGAAGTGCACGCACTGCGATGGAATTTGATCCGGTGCTTCCTCCAAAGTCTCAAGGACACGTCCCACAATCTTACTGCCCTTCTTCTTTACAATTCGAACATGAACCTTTTGTCCAGGTAAGGTGTTCTTCACAATAATCTTTTTATCTTCTGCATAGGCAATTCCCTTATTGGGAAAATCCACATTTTCTATGGTTAAGGCAAATTCTTGTCCTTTTTTCATTCTTATCACCACTCCTTTATTCTTCCCTATTGTATGAGGTGAAGCGATTTCCGTCAATAAAAAAAAGCCCATAAGGGCTTTAGAATCTTAAAACTGCTCGCACATGATTTTGTTGAATGCTCAATTCGTCAGCTAAGGCATTAACAATCATTAGCCCTCGACCGAATTCATCCATACTAGCAAAAGCTTGATTCGGCATTGATACATTCGAAAGGCCATTTCCTTCATCGGCCACTTGAATAACAAGAGATTGATTATGGATCTCGACATTCAAATGCACCCTTCGATGCAGTTCATTTTTATTCCCATGTTTGATCGCATTACTCATCAATTCATCCAAAACGAGCTTTGTATTAAACAAAATCGATGTGTCGTTAATATCCCCAGCAATAACATCTAAGATCTCATCACGGGTTTCTAACATAAGTTTAAAATCGCTTTGAATGTAATTACTATAGATCATCATCGATACCACCCAACATATAGTATGTTCCTTAGTCTTATGATACCCATTTTTTGCAGTTTAATCAAGAAATCTCTAAAGTTCCAATTATTTACACTTCCATTGTTTAGAATTTTCTGACTATTATTTTTTGAAAGTTTTTCCACTTTTGTATGATTAAGAACATAAAACCGGGGGTAGTATTGTATTGATAAACTAGTTCATAAAGGAGGAAGTTAACATGAAATGGGAATGTACAGTATGTGGCTGGATCTATGATCCTGCAGAGGGAGATCCAGACGGAGGCATTGCGCCTGGCACAAAATTCGAAGATATTCCAGATGAGTGGGTTTGCCCAGTCTGCGGTGTAGGAAAAGATGATTTCGAAAAAATTGAAGAGTAAAAGCAAAGCCAGGAGAATTTACTCCTGGCTTTCTGTTTCTTCCTCTTCTTCTACATAAACCTCATCAAGTTTTTGTTGAATTACCTGCAGCAACTCTTCTCGACCCTGTCTCGATTCTGACGAAAATGGAATCAGCAATTCCTTTTCTGCCGGCATCATTAAGGTTTTACGGATGACCGCCATTTGCTTATTCTGCGCAGATCTTGACAACTTGTCCGCTTTATTCGCAACTACAATCCCGCGAAATCCCATCTCCAAAACCATTTTGTACATGGCCTGATCCTCCGGCGAAGGCTTGTGGCGGATATCAACAATCACAACAATTTCTTCCAAACAAACGCGCTGAGTGAAATAGGTATCCATCATTTTCTGCCACGTCTTGCGGGATGATTTCGATACCCGAGCAAATCCATATCCCGGCAAATCGACAATACGAAATTCCTCGTTGATTTTGTAAAAATTCAATGTTTGGGTTTTCCCTGGCTGTCCAGAAGTCCGTGCCAGATTCTTTCGGTTAGTCAAACAATTAATTGTTGAAGATTTCCCCACGTTAGATCGGCCTGCAAAGGCAATCTCGGGGAGCAACTCTTGGGGATAATGCTCTGCCCAAGCTGCTAGTGTTTCAATGTCAGCTGATTTTATAATCATGCTAGCTCCTTTCAAAAAACACGGCAGGCTTTCGCCTGCCGGTCTTTATACCAATGCGTGCTTCAATACCTCATCCATAGTCTTGGCAAAAATAAACTTCATTTGCTCACGAACCTTTTCTGGTATCTTTTCCACATCTTTTTTATTATCAAATGGAATAATCAAGGTACGAATACCCGCTCGATGTGCGGCCAATGTTTTCTCTTTCAAGCCGCCAATCGGCAAGACGCGTCCTCGAAGTGTAACCTCGCCTGTCATGGCAATATCGCCTCGAACCGGTCTTTTGCACAATGCTGAGGTGACTGCTGTTACCATGGTGATTCCTGCAGAAGGACCATCCTTAGGCGTTGCCCCCTCAGGAATATGAATATGCACATCATACTTCTCATGGAAGTCAGGCTCCAAGCAAATGGTATCCGCTATGGTTCGAATATAACTCATCCCCGTCAATGCAGATTCCTTCATCACATCGCCAAGCTTACCTGTTAATTGGATTTTCCCCTTGCCTGGCATAACAGAAACCTCGATAAACAAGGTTACTCCACCTACAGAAGTCCATGCCAAACCTGTCGCTAAACCGATCTGATCTTCCTTTTCAACCTTGTCATACATAAACCGCTGTGGTCCCAGGAATCTGGTCAAATTTGATTTATTAACATGCATGTCAGTAAACCCTTTTGGATCCTCTTGCAGAATCGTTACAACTTTTCTGCAAATGTTGGCAATTTGACGTTCCAAGTTACGCACTCCAGCTTCACGCGTATAACCTGAAATTACTTCTTTTAATGCCGCAGGTGAGAATTTCAATTGGCTGTCTTTCAAACCATGTTGACCCAACTGTTTCGGCACCAAATAACGCTTGGCAATCTCATATTTCTCATTTTCCGTATATGAGCTAATCTCAATAATCTCCATACGATCGCGAAGAGGTCCTGGAATTGTAGAAACTGTATTTGCGGTAGTAATAAACATAACATTCGACAAATCATAAGGAAGCTCCATAAAATGATCGGTAAATGTATTGTTTTGTTCCGGATCCAACACCTCTAGCAAAGCAGATGCAGGATCGCCGCGAAAATCACTGGCTAATTTATCAATTTCATCAAATAAGAATACTGGATTGGTAACGCCAACCTTCTTCATATTTGTGATGATATTACCCGGCAATGCGCCAACATAGGTTCTACGATGACCGCGAATTTCCGCTTCATCGCGCACCCCACCAAGGCTCATACGCACAAATTTTCGATTCAAGCTTCGTGCAACCGATTTGGCAATGGACGTTTTCCCGACACCTGGAGGTCCAACCAAACAAATAATTGGTGCCTTCATTGTCTTAGACGCCATCTTTCGAACAGCTAAGAATTCAATAATGCGTTCTTTCACATCTTCTAATCCGTAATGATCCTCATCTAGCACTTGTCGGGCATAGGAAAGATCTTTGCGGTCTCGGCTTTTCTTTGACCAAGGCAAATCAAGAATCCATTCGATATAGTTGCGAATCACGCCAGTCTCTGCTGAAGACGGATGCAAGGTCCGCAATCGCTTCATTTCCTTCATGGCTTTGTCGCGCGCTTCTTGAGGCATTTTCTTGTTCTGAAGACGCACCTCATACTCCATCAAATCAGATGTAGGATCATCTTCCTGTCCCAATTCTTCTTGAATCGCACGTAATTGTTCTTTCAGATAGTACTCTTTTTGCACTTGATTGATTTGGCTCTTCACTTTTTCAGAGAGTTCCTCTTCAATCTCTAATAGTTCAATTTCTTCCTTGATCATTGCATCCAAACGAATCAATCGTTCAATCGGTTGGAAAAGTTCCAAGATCTCTTGTTTTCTTTCCTGACTCAAACGAATATATGATGCAATGGTATCCGCCAAGCGTCCGGGTTCAAGAATTTCACTTACAGACAACAAGGCTTCCGATGAAATTCGATCACTGACTTTAACATACTGCTCAAAGTTCTTATGCACCATGCGTACAGCAGCAACAATTTCTTTATTCTCATCAAGCTGGCCTTCGTACTCGTATAAAAACTCTTCTACTTCAACTTCAAAATAAGGTTCTGTTGAAGTGATTTCTCTAATTTGCGCACGATTGATTCCCTCAACCAGAACGCGAATCACATCGCCTGGTAGCTTCAGCATCTGTTTCACCTTACAGATCGTGCCTACTTTAAAATAATCGTCCGGTGTGGGATCCTCAATTTTCAAATCCTTCTGAGAGGTCAAAAATATATGAGAATCTTTCACCATTGCCTCTTCTAAGGCTGCAACGCTCTTATCTCTTCCTACATCAAAATGCATGACCATGTACGGAAAGACCGTGAGTCCTCGAAGCGGAATAAGCGGTAAAATCTGTTGCGTTTGTTCAATCGTATACTTTGTCATTCTTATCCCCTCCTATCAATTGGTTCATTATAAATACTACCCTAAAACAGTAAACTTCGTCAATATTTCTGACTTTCTTTTTTAAAATTACCGAATAAGCCTTATTCGGAGAAGTTTTTAACAATTTCGAAGAAAAAACTCACGCATAGCGTGAGTTTAAGAGGCAAATTCCTGCTCTTTATCCTTTGTTTCCTTCTTATCGCTGGTTTTCATCTCAATTTTCGGATCTTTTCCATCCTCAATTGTCTCTCTTGTAATGATACATTTACGCGCATCCGGTGTTGATGGAATCTCGAACATGGCATTTAGCATCACTTCTTCAATCACTGCACGAAGCCCACGAGCGCCTGTTTTTCTGGCTTTTGCCTTTCGAGCAATCGCCACCAAAGCGTCTTTGGTAACCTCCAATTCCACATTATCCAATCGGAAAAGCTCTTGATATTGTTTCAGCAAGGCATTCCGTGGTTCTGTCAAAATCGAGATTAAAGCGTCTTCATCCAGTTCTTCCAAAGCAACAATCATTGGCATCCGACCAACCAACTCAGGAATCAAGCCGTATTTGATCAAATCCTCTGGTTCTGCTTTTTTCAACAATTGACTCAAATCAACAGACGATTTGCTTTGAATTTCAGCACCGAAGCCCAAGGCTTTCTTGTGATGACGTTTTGCAATCACCTTGTCCAATCCATCAAAGGCTCCGCCTAAGATAAATAGGATATTGGTTGTGTCAACTTGAAGGAATTCCTGATGCGGATGCTTTCGTCCCCCTTGAGGAGGAACATTGGCAGTTGTACCCTCAATAATCTTCAACAAGGCCTGCTGAACACCTTCGCCAGACACATCTCGAGTGATAGACGGATTTTCAGCCTTTCGGCCTACCTTGTCAATCTCATCAATATAAATAATCCCGCGTTGCGCGCGTTCCAAGTCGTAGTCTGCCGCTTGAACCAATTTCAAAACAACATTCTCAACATCTTCGCCAACATAACCTGCTTGAGTTAAAGTCGTCGCATCGGCAATGGCAAAAGGAACGTCTAGAATCTTGGCAAGTGTTTGTGCCAACAAAGTCTTTCCAGATCCAGTTGGGCCAAGCATAACAATATTACTCTTGCTAATTTCGACTTCACTGTCTGTTGAATTGTTGTACAATCGCTTGTAGTGGTTATATACCGCTACCGCTAAAGCCTTTTTCGCAAGACCCTGCTGGATGACATAATCATCTAAGGTATTTTTGATTTCTTTCGGTTTTGGTAAATCATCGAGATCGATGTCTTCATGAACTGCTTTGCTCTCTTGAATAATTTCATAACCGAGTGTAATACACTCATCACAAATATAAACGCCAGGTCCGGCGATTAATCGCCGAACCTGTGAGCGTTCTTTTCCGCAAAATGAGCATTTCAATTCGTGTTTTTTATCCGTCATTGAAATCTCCTTTCCTCTATACAACTGTTAGCGATTGGCGATAATCTCGTCAATCAAGCCATAAGCTTTCGCTTCATCAGCTGACATAAAGTAATCTTTTTCTGTATCTTCTGCAACCTTCTCAATTGTTTGCCCTGTCATTTCTGCTAGCAATTCATTCAATTGCTTTTTCGTGCGAAGAATACGATCCGTATAAATTTGCATATCCGTAGCTTTTCCCTGGACGCCACCTGCTGGTTGATGAATCATCACCTCAGAATGCGGCAATGCCATTCTCTTGCCTTTGGTTCCAGCTGCTAATAAAAACGCGCCCATGCTTGCACACATGCCAACGCTGATTGTTGCAACATCAGGCTTGATGTATTGCATGGTGTCATACATAGCCAAACCCGCTGTGATCGACCCGCCTGGGCTGTTGATATAGATCATAATGTCCTTCTCGGGATCTTCCATTTCCAAGAATAACAATTGGGCAACCACGACCGATGCCATAGCATCATTTACCTCGCCATTAATGAAGATGATACGATCTTTTAACATCCTTGAATAGATATCGTAGGATCGTTCGCCTTGTGTGGTTTGTTCAATCACATAAGGAATTACTGACATAACCTCGCCTCCCTATTTTAATACCGCTTTTTCCATAATTAAAGCAATTGTTTTTTCACGGATTACATCACCTTTCAACATATCCGTAGTTCCGCCCAATAATTGTTTGAATTGATCTGCCGTTTGATTGTATCGTGCAGCGATCTCTTCCAATTTCACTTGAACTTCTTCCTCAGTCGCTTCAACTGCTTCTGTTTTGCTGATTGCATTCAATACCAAGTCCGCTTTTACAGATTTCTCAGCGTTTGGTTGGATTTGTTTGTTTAAGTCTTCTTCTGTTGTTGCAGTGAATGTATAATATTGCTCCAAATTCAAACCTTGAGATGACAATTGATGTTCAAACTCTTGTCGTTCTTGCTCGATTTGCGCATTGATCATAACTTCAGGAATATCAACTTCCGCATCAACAACCACTTTTTCTATTACGTTTGTTTGGTTTTCTTGTTTTTCTCGCTCTGCAGCGCTTTTTTCAAGATTCGCACGAACATCCGCTTTCAATTCGTCCAAGGTATCAAATTCAGAAATATCCTTAACAAACTCGTCATCCATTTCTGGCAATTCTTTTGCCTGAATCTCATGAATGGTTACATGGAATACAGCTTCTTTTCCAGCCAATTCTTCTGCTTGATACTCTTCTGGGAAAGTCACTTGAATGTCCGATTCAGATCCAACAACTTTGCCAACCAATTGCTCCTCGAATCCTGGAATAAATTGTCCAGAACCAATGGTTAATTTTTGATTTTCAGCAGTTCCGCCCTCGAAAGCAACTTCATCTACTGATCCTGCATAATCCATTGTCACGATGTCGCCATCTTCAACGCCACGGTCATCAATGGTAATCATGCGTGCATTTTGCTCTTGTTTGGCCTTTAGATCGTCCTCAACTGATTCATCAGTCACTTCATAGACAACTTTCTCAACCTCAACGCCAAAATACTCGCCTAGTTTCACTTCTGGTTTAACCGTTACCGATACTTCCAAATATGCATTGCCGTCAACATCAAATTTATCCAATGCTGGGCGATCAATTGTATCTAATTCTAACTCCGCTGTAGCTGCGGTATACGCTTCAGGAAAAACAAAATCTAGAGCATCTTCATAGAATACTTCTTTGCCATAAACCTTCTCGATAAAATGCATAGGCACTTTACCTTGACGGAATCCGTCAACGCGGTATTGTTTCTTGTTCTTATTGTAAGCCTTCTTGCATCCCTCACGGAAATCTTTCTCCGCAATTTCAAAACTCAATTTTACCGTATTATTTTCTTTGCTAATTAATTTAGTATTCATGTGAAATTCATTCCTCCATTTAAGTGATCTCAATATTCGAATCTACAACTTTCGATTATATCATAATTGTCAACAGGAAGAAACGCCTAAATCCAACTGGAAATTTCTTCAATTTTCTTCCGCTTGGGTCGCACCCCTATTTGACTGGCTACTCCAAGGGGTGTCATGGCAACCAAATGGAATCCAGGAAGATCAATAGGAAGCGCTTCTTGAATTTCCTTGGCCGCATAATTTGGCGATGTCATCCAACAAGTTCCATAGCCAAGATCCGCCGCTGCCAAGCAAAAATGCTCCATTGCCGCACCTACATTTTGTATACCCGGTGCCGTGCGTTCTAACTGAACGGCTTCTTCTATAAGACCCACGGCCCTCATTTCTTCCAATGCCGTTGACTGATAGTCGCTGGCAAATACCAAAACGGTAACAGGTGCTCGTTTAAAAATTAATGCAAAATCCAAAAACTTTTCAAATTTTCGTTTTTTATCTGGATCTTCAATCTCTTCAGCCAAGATTTGATTTTTCTTTCGAATCACAGTTTCAATATTTTCAATAACACTTCGACTTTCCACAATAACAAAATGCCAATTTTGTCTATTTTTGCCAGAAGGGGCCAATTGAACCGCTTGCAACATCTGCTCAATATCTTCTTTTTTCACAGGTGCCTCTGTATAATTTCGAACGCTTACACGCTTCTCGAATGCCTCAATCACTTCTATCGTTCCTCCTACTATAACTTGCTTATCAACTTCATCAAAGGCGGGCGATAAACCGAAATCGCCTTTTCTGGACACAATTCAGCGCAACAAAAACATCGAATACAAGCATCCAAATCTGCTACAGGACGTTGATTGACCATGGTAATCACCTTGGGCGGGCAATTCACTTCACAAATTCGACAACCAATGCACTGATCATGGTGATAGATCGGCTTGGGTTGAAGCAGAGCGAAAGCTGCCTTTCGGATCCACTTGGGATAATTACGACCTAAACTTGAATTGGTGATCTCTGGTACATCAAATTCCGCTTGCACCACAGATTCCAAGGAATCACCTAGCATTTCAATATCCGCCATTTCTTCTGCACATATTTTTCGGTCCACCATTCGCTTTAGCATGGGAACCTCTTTCTCGGTCAAGCCCATAATTCGCGCTGCCACCATATCTATGTGGTAGGGACTAGACGATGCTAAAATCGCACCAATTTCCTTGGGTGTTCCCGATGAAGGTCCCTCTCCTTCCATGCCGATAATGGCATCCATAATGGAAAGGGTTGGTTGAACGCCTTGGCAAATATCAATTAAAGCATCGGAAAAATCATAGATATCCGGCATCTTAAAATGATACTCCGCCTTCAATGCGCCCGGTACACAGCCGAATAGATTTTTTGTTGCCCCTGTCATCTTAGTCATGCCATGGGTTTTCAATTTGCAGACCGACACCACATGATCTGCCTGGTTCAGCATTTTTGCTAGCGTCAGATTTTTCAAAATACGTCCGTCTGGGTTCTTTTGCTCGATTCTTCCGACTTCTTCATTTAAAGTCGCTCCGGTTCTTTCTGCTACCCCTTCCATCCCAGTTTCACGATAAACGCGTTTTAAAATAGAAAGATTAAAGGGACCTCCCGGACTATCACCGATTATAACCATACAACCATAAGCAATCAATTTCTCTGCTAAAACTTCCACAACCAAAGGATGGGTTGTGGTCACCTCTTCTGGTTTCCTCGCCATCAACAGATTTACCTTTAAAAATATGCTTTCTCCTGGTTGAAAAAAACGTTCAAGCCCGCCGAGATCCGACAGGCTTTTATCAATCGCTTCTTTCACAAGATTCTTTTCATAGCTTTTGCATGCATGCAAAGATACCCTTGTCTTCATGATTTGCTCCTTATAGTAAGTCTTCTTCCACAAAGGATACATACCGATCTCCCGCAGAGATAATATGATCCACCACCGTCACACCGATGGTTCCCAAGGCATCTTTCAGCCGTCCTGTCACTTCAACATCTGCCCGGGACGGTCGAGCCGTTCCACCGGGATGGTTATGCGCCAAAATTACACTATGGGCACGATTGTGCAAAGCCGCCTCAACGATATTCCGCGTATAGACCGGCGCTTGATCCAAAGTCCCCTTAGCAATCTTTTCTGTCGAGATTACGCGTTTTTGTGCGTCCAGGCAAATAAGATAAAACACCTCATAGGTTTCCTTCTTGCACAAACTGCGAATATAATCCCCCGCCAAAGATGTCGAGTTGATTTTCTTCTTTTCCACTTCAAACTTGCTGGATTCGTATCGTTTAAACGCTTCTGGAAGACTGTGAAGAAATACAGCTGTATTCTCTCCAACTCCCTCCGATTTCATCAATTCCTGAGGATTTGCATCCATTACACCAGCCAGTCCATGATAGTCCGATAAAAGGCGCTTGGCCAATGGCTTGGTATCCTTTCTGGGAATGGCATAACACAAGAGCAATTCCAGTACTTGATAATCCTCAAAACCCTCTAATCCCTTTTTCAGCGCTTGCTGACGCATGCGTTTCCGATGCTCGGCATTTGGATTCATGAGAAGGTCGCCTCCTTACACGATTTTCCACTTGTTTGTTCGTTGGTTTAAAATATAAAATCCTTTTTCATTGGTTGAATTCACACGGTTATAGGAAATATCCGAATCATCCAAATTACGAATCATGCCACCGGCTTCTTCAATAATGCATTGCATTGCTGCCGTGTCCCACTCCATGGTGGGGCCATAGCGATAATGAATGTCCGCTTTTCCCTCTGCAATCAAACAGCCTTTTAGAGAAGATCCTTTCTCCATAATGCGCGTAACCTGATTCATCTTGGCCATGGTACGGACATGCTTCGATTTCGGAGATCGCCCCACCACCAATCTGATATTTTGTTCCCTGTCAGAAACTTGAATGGGTTGCGCCTTTTGATTGTCCCGCACCACATAAGCACCTCGTCCCTTTACAGCAAAAAACAGTTCCTGCTGCACCGGAGCATAAACAACACCCAGCACCACACGGTTTTGATAGGCAAGGGCAATATTAATTGAAAACTCACCGTTCCGTTTTAAATATTCCCGCGTACCATCCAATGGATCAATCAACCAACACCAATCATTATCCAATCGAACTAAATCGTCTTCCGATTCTTCCGATAAAAATGCATGCTGTGGGAACGCTTTTGTTAATCCCTCAAGTATAATTCGATTCGATGCTAAATCCGCCTCCGTTACAGGAGATTGATCTTCTTTATACATGACCTCACATTGGCGTTCATAGATTCTCATAATCTCTACTCCGGCCTCGTATGTTAGGTAAATCGCTGTACTTAACTCTTCTCTTAAATTCACAATTATCACCTATCCCAATTTATTCTTCCTCTATTCTATCACAACCCATCCATTCTCCAAAGAGAAAACACCATCTGATTCATTTCGCCAACCTAGACCCACACTGTCTTTTTTTATGACAAAAACTCGTTTCAAGCCTAAATTCTTATTCGCAACAAAAGATAAGGATTCATGGCCAGACATACACAAGAAATAGATATAAAAAAATACCCCTCGCACATAATGCGCAAGGGGTATTGAAATTTTCTTATAAAACTGATTTTGCTTTTTCAATCACATTTTCAACTGTGAATCCGTATTTCTTCAGCAACAATCCGCCTGGAGCAGACTCGCCAAATTGATCGATTCCGAAAACAAGACCTTCTGATCCAACATATCGGTACCAACCCATTGTTGAACCAACTTCAAAGATGACTCGTTTCTGTACTCCCGCAGGGATTACAGACTCTTTATAGGCCGCATCTTGCGCTTCGAAAACTTCCAAACAAGGCATGCTGATCACACGAGCGTCAACGCCTTCCGCTTTCAATGCTTTCTGCGCTTCTACCATCAAATGAACCTCTGAACCCGTTGCCATCAAAAGAAGATCCGGTGTCTCTTTTTCTTCTTTAACAAGCACGTATGCACCCTTTTCAACGCCTTCATTCACTTGCTCAAGTTGCGGCAAGTTCTGACGGCTCAAGGCGATCACAGACGGTTTCTTTGTTTCTTTCAATGCACTCACCCATGCAAATGCTGTTTCCTGTGTTGTTGCAGGACGCCATACATTTACATTCGGAATGCCTCTCAACATCCAAAGTTGCTCAATCGGCTCATGAGTCGGTCCATCTTCACCAACTGCAATAGAGTCATGAGTAAAGACATGAATGACCGGTGCACCCATCAAAGCTGATACACGAAGTGCTGGTTTCACATAATCCGAAAATACCATAAAGGTAGATCCGAAGATACGAAGACCACCATGGGCTTGAACCCCATTCATTACAGCACCCATCGCAAATTCGCGAATGCCGTAGTTAATGTTATTTCCCGCATGATTGTCTTTTTGGAACTCGCCCTTGCCTGCCAAGTATGTCTTGGTTGAAGCGTTCAAGTCAGCAGATCCACCAACAAGGTTTGGCATGTATTCCGCAATTTTGTTCATTACCACGCTACCACTAACACGAGTCGCCACTGGGCTCTTATCGAATTCCCAAGTCTTATACGACTCAAGAAGGTCTGCCGGCAATTCTTCATTCATCCATGCTGTAAAGGCTGCTGCCTTTTCAGGGTACGCTGCTTCATATGCCGCAAACATTTCTGTCCATTCATCATATTTAGCTGCTTTCTCCACTTTCAATGCATCGTAATGCGCCTGCACGTCTTCTGGAATATAGAATGATTTTTCAGGATCCCATCCCAAGGCTTCTTTCGTTGCTTTCAATTCCTCTTCGCCCAATGGTGAACCATGAACGCCTGATGAATCAGCCTTGTTTGGAGAACCGTATCCAATGGTTGTTTTAACAACAATCAAGCTAGGCTTTTCAGTTTCTGCCTTTGCAGCTTTCATGGCTTCATCCAATGCGGCAAGATCATTATTTCCATCCGCAACTTCCAACACTTGCCAGCCATATGCTTCATAACGCTTTTGAATGTCTTCAGTAAAGGTAATATCCGTACGGCCATCAATAGTGATTTGGTTTGAATCATAAAGCAAGATCATTTTTCCCAAACCTAGGTGACCCGCCAATGAAGATGCCTCTGATGAAATTCCTTCCATCATGCAACCGTCACCAGCAAGGGCATACGTATAATGGTCAACGACTTTAAAATCATCTGTATTAAACTCTGCTGCCAATCGAGCTTCCGCAACTGCCATTCCCACTGCATTGGCAATGCCTTGTCCCAAAGGACCCGTTGTTGTTTCCACACCGTCTGTGTGGCCAAACTCAGGATGTCCTGGTGTTTTTGATCCTTCTTGACGGAAAGATTGTAAATCTTCCATCGATACTTGATATCCGTGCAGATGCAATAAGGAATACAACATCATAGATCCATGACCCGCACTGAGTACGAATCGATCTCGATCTGCCCATTTCGGTGCTTTTGCACTTGTCTTTAAATGATTATTCCATAGTACATACGCCATTGGTGCTGCACCCATTGGAAGTCCCGGATGACCTGAATTTGCTTTCTGAATTCCGTCTGCTGATAAGAGACGAATTGTATTGATTGCTTTTAGTTCAATCGCCATATTCATAATACCCCCGTAAATTTATTCGCCTTATTATACCTTTTACTCTTCCTCCGTGACAAGGCAAAATCACTGAAAAAATGTTCTCAAAGTGTGGAATTTTCCTTAACACCTTTACCCATTCAAGAAAACCAACTGATTCCCCTTTGCTTTTGTTGCCTTTCTTCAAGAAAGAGCGTTTTCCCCTTTTGCTTTTCCAGTCCTATTGATTCAAATAGCAAAATGGATTTAATTCAAAAGCACTTGTAAACTATCACAAAAATTATATTTCTTCAAGGTTCATAATGATCCGTTCCAGGTTAAACATCAATTCTTCCCGTTCATATTGAACAAAACCGCGAAACATCCTTGTTGTCAATCGATCAAACATCCGATCCAAGATCGGTTGAACCTTTAATCCCTCTTCTGACACGTCAATCTTATGAAATCTGCGATCCTGCGGATTTGGCTTTTTTTGAACCCATCCTTTTCGAATTAAAACTTCCACAACTTGCGTCACGGTGGATTTCGAGCGATCGATCTCGTGTGCCAGTTCCTGCATGGTCATGCCACCGCCTTGTCCATAGAGGGTCATCATCAACATACAATGGGTTCCCTTGACACCTGTCAGTCCTTCCAATGCCAATTCCGATTCAATCACGTGCTGTAACATATAGTGTGCTCGATTTACTCGAAGCATCGGTTCACTGACCTCCATGTTCTCCCCTCCATTCAAACTTATTATATCGAAAGATTAAGCAAAGTACAATTTGTGCCTAAACCTTCAATGTTTTCCATTTGCCCTTCATAAATCGACCAAAAAGCAAACTCCCCCGCACAATCAAATCTAAAGTCATCATAACCCAAGCAGCTGCCAATCCATAACCCGCTCGTATGACCAAATAGGTACCAAAAACCCGTACACCCCAGATGCCAATCAAAGTAATCCACAAGACCGCGCGGGTATCTCCAGCACCCCTAAGGCTGCCGGAATAAGCCATAACTGCCGCCAAAAACGGTTGAGCGACTGCCACAATTCGAAGACAGACCTTTGCAACCTGAATAATCTCTTCTTCATCGGTAAAGATCCGAATCACCAGTTCGGGAAAAAGGAAAAAGATCAATCCCACGCTGCTCATAAAGAGAATGCCCATGGATGCGGCTATATGACCACTTCTTTCCGCTGTTTTCGAATCGTTCGCACCCAAGTATTGTCCAACTAGGGTCGTTCCTGCCAGTGAAAATCCAAATCCGATATAAAAGGACAAGGACTCTGCCGTAATGGTGATTCGATGGGCCGCAAACATGAGGGTACCCAAGCTCACAACCAAACGCGAATACATCAACTGACCCAGTCGCATCAGAAATTGTTCTATGGCGGCTGGCAAGCCAATATTCAGTATACGTCGAATCAAGGGGATATCAAATCGCATAAGATCGGGCATGCGCACATGTACCAAAAACTTGCCCTGCGCCAGATTAATCAGCCAAACCACGCTAGAGGTGGTTCGAGCAATGGTCGTGCCCAAAGCAGCACCCGTCACCCCAAGACCCATACCAGGCATCCAAACCGTAAAACCCAAAACACTTAGGTCTCGAGAAGGAAAGATCAATAAAAAGTTCAAAATCACATTTAAAATCAAGCCAAAGGCATTAAACTTCATGGGGGTTTTTGTGTCACCACTGCCCCTGAGCACCCCGGATAAAACCAAATTGTTTGCCATAAAAGGCAGACTAAAGGCTGTGATTCTCAAGTATGCCAGGCTATAGGGATAAATTTCTGCATCCGCTCCCATGGCCCGAATAATCCAACTGGCCAGGACCATGATCAATGCAAATGCAATCACGGCAAGGGTCGCGTTCATCAATAAAGATTGCGCACAAATCTGATTGGCCTCTTTTGGTTTTTTTGCGCCAATCGCCCTCGCGGAAAGCGCGGTTGCTCCAACGGATATCGCGGCAAAAACCGACATAATTGTCATCATGGGCATATCGCTAAGCCCAATTGCTGCAATGGCAAAGGCACCTATGCTTCCAACCATGGCCATATCCACAATACCGAAGAGCATCTGAATAAACATGTCTGTAATTGCTGGCAAGGCCAGTGAAAATGTCTGTTTTACTAGTTTTTTTCTTTCCATGATTATGCCTCCCCATATATGTAAAAAACACGTTTAACAAAAGTTAAACGTGTTTTGGTTCTGGTGAGGCATAGAGGAGTCGAACCCCCGCGCCCGGATCCGAAGTCCGGTGCTCTATCCAACTGAGCTAATGCCCCTCACTGAGAACATGTTTGATTATACCAACCGGATTTCGTTCTGTCAACTCTTATTTCAAGTATTTGTATTCCATGTGAAATCGCCCATCTTCTATCAGAATAGTCCCAAAACTCTTACGTTTCATTTTCCAATCCCTGGGCAAGCTTAACGAGCCAGGATTAAACATTGTGATGCCTTTTTCCTCCACCATTCTTCGTTGATGAGTATGGCCGTAGAGGGCAATTTTCGCCCCCGCTTCCTCTGCACGGTAAAACAATCGATCCATGGTATATTTCACACCATACTTGTGGCCGTGGGT